>CAVKRN010000117.1:0-2081 GCA_963658695.1 bacterium | reverse complement strand
CAATCAGGAAAAAGGGCCAGTTAGTTAGGCTAGTTATTTAAAAATCGATGTACTGGTACATCGTTTGTACAGCGATGAATTTACAGTGCCTTCCGCACATCGTCGATGAGCTTGCGGATTCTCTCCTGCTTCATCTGCATGCTGACCTGGTTGACGATCATGCGCGCCGAAATGTCACAAACCGTCTCCAGAACGACCAGCCCGTTGGCCTTGAGCGTAGATCCGGTTTCTACAATATCCACAATGACATCGGAAAGTCCCACAACGGTTCCCAGTTCCACGGAGCCGTGGAGCTTCACAAGATCCACGGTCTGCTGCTTGTCATGGTAGAAGTAATCCCGTGCAATGTTGGGATACTTGGAAGCGACGCGAATCATTTCGTGGTGCCGAAGCTTTTCCCTGGCGCTCTCCGGTCCTGCTACGCACATGCGGCACTTTCCAAAGCCAAGATCCAGCACCTCGTAGGCTCTTCGCTGCTCTTCCAGAATGACGTCCGAACCGACGACGCCGATGTCGGCTGCGCCCCGCTCCACATAGGTAGGTACGTCCGGACCCTTGGAGAGGAAGAAATTCAGCTTCTGCTCTTTGTTGCGGAAGATGAGCTTTCTCGTATCTTCCTTCATCTCGCTGCAGGAATACCCGGCCCGTTCAAACAGCTCCATGGTCTGCTCTGCAAGCCGCCCTTTGGTCAGGGCAATCGTCAGCTCTTCCATATTACTGTTCTCCTTTCTTCGGAACCTGCGGCACCAGCGTAATGCGGCGTCCAAGCTTTCTGGCCTTCTGCACACTGGCAAGCTTCTCTGCGTAGTCTTCTCCGGTGTAGGTCACCACCTCCGGTGCGGGCGTGACCAGAGGCTCTGCATTCTGGCTGCGCATAGCTTCCAGCAGCGTATCGATCTGGAACATGAAGCCGATGGCGGGTGCCTGCTTGCCAAACTGCGCCAGGAGCGTATCGTATCGTCCGCCGGTTGCCACCGGATCCCCCACGCCGTACGTGTAGGCCTTGAACAAAATACCGGTGTAGTAGCGGTATTTTGACAGGAGCGAAAGGTCGAAGCTGATGTACTGCTCATAGCCGTAGAGCTTCAGAATCCGGTACACCTCGATCAAGCGGCAGATGGCGCCGGACGCTCTTTCGTTGGGGGCTGCTGCCCGCATCTGCTCCAGATCCTCATCGTTTCCCGCAAAGCCTGCAATCTGCAGGAGCTGACCGGCGATGGCAGGATCCAGAGCCTGCTTCTTCAGAAGATTTTCTGCGGCAAAATAATTCTTCCCGGAAATGTAGTCCCTAAGTTCACTCTCCGTCTCCCCATCCAGTCCGGCCGCCTCGCAGACGCCGCGGAAGTACTCCACATCGCCGACGGTGATCTGGAATTTGCCAAGGCCGGCGCCCAGAAGTGCCTCAATAAGAAGCGCCAGCATCTCCGCATCGGCTTCCGGGGAGTCGTCGTTGATGCACTCGGCGCCCATCTGTGTAGATTCCTTGAGCTTGCCCTGAAGATTGGTGGTATTGATGAACGCACTTCCCTGATAGCAGAACTTCAGCGGACGCTCTTCGTCCATAAAATACTTGGCAGCGCACCGAGCAACCGACGGGGTAAAATCCGGCCGTAGCACCAGAGTGTTGCCTTCTTTGTCGAAGAATTTATACAGTTCTCTGGACGGCGTGGTTCCGATTTCTCTGGAAAACACATCGAAGAATTCGAAGGTGGGCGTTTTGATGCTCTCATACCCGTACCGATGCATCGTCTCGCCGATTCCCTGTTGGAGCGTCTCGTACTGAGCGCAGTCCGCGCCATAGTGATCCCATACGCCTTCCGGTGTATGAAGTAGTTCTTGTCTTTTTCGATCTGCCATAGTTGCCTCACGGATGTTCTGCACAGCCACCGAACTTGCGTAAGCGGCGAAGGCACTTTAGTGCTGTGCAGTGATAATTTAGTAAATAAGTAAACCAGCTGTGACTATACCAGAGGGGTTGTGCTGCTGTCAAGCGCGCCAAGGGTATCGTTGTGTGTTCCAAGGCTGCTCGTCAGGAAATGGGCAGTGCGATTTTGTGACGAGCAGACGGATTCTCATGAATG
>CAVKRN010000116.1:0-2106 GCA_963658695.1 bacterium | reverse complement strand
CCTTGCGGATGCGTTTTCTAGCTCATGCATCCACGCCGCATTGATGGCGTTTTCCTTGCCTTTCTCGATGTATTCGGTTACGTCCCATTTGAACTCTTCCAGCTCCCCGGCGGTTAAAAGCTTTTTAGCCTCCGCGTAACTGATTTCGTTCTCGTCTGCTATACGCCATATCCACTTTTCGATCTGGCGGAGCAACTCGCGCTCTGCGAGCTTGAATGCCTGTTCTGATTCTTTGTATGCCTCATAACCGATCTTATAGCCGCGGGCCTCCACCGCCAGCATTCTGGCCTTCCAGTAGTCACTGCTCTTCATCCTCTACGCCATCGCCTTCCTGCTTCTGATCGAAGGGATTGCCCGCGCCGAAGCCGTATTGCTCCAGATTCTCCTCCTTCTGCTTCTTGAGGCGCTCCAGTTCCTCGTCCACATCCGTAACCCATGGATGATGCGCGAGAATTGTTTCGTCGGAGATAAGTCCGGAGGAGTTCCGCGCGTTGGTGATGATTTCCGACTGGTTCATCATCATTGAGCGGTTGAACGTAAAGGTCGCGCTTGACTCTTCGAAGTTACCAATACCGGCATTCGCAAAGTATGCCTTGACGAACCACTCCAGCTGCTCAAATGAAGCTTGGAATTCCGTCTCCATTGAGTTTGCGTCCGTGTCGATGTCGTTGTACATGGACTGGATGTTCATCTCGTTCGGAGAACCGGAAAGGCGGTCGTCCTTGGCGTCGTACCCCATGCAGTTCTCAATGATGGCCTTCTTAAGAATCTCAAGGATGGCTTTGTAGTTTTCTGCATTAACGGCGACCTGCAGTGTCTTTACATCGCCCTGCACGCCGTCAATGCTTGCCACCTTGACAGCGCCATAGGTTGCGAGGTTCTGCCGGAAGCTTCCCAGGTTCTCCCCATCATAGTTGACCAATACAAGGATTGTGTTCCTCGTGTCCTCCTGCATGTTGTCAGAGAAGTTACTAAGGATCGTGTTTATGGCATCCTGCAGACTCTTCGCGCCTTTGATCAGTGGTGTTTCGTACCGGTTTGCCCGGAACGGAACTAATGGAATTCTGGACCAGTTGTAGCCCTCTGCGTGGCCATCCTCATCCGTTACTACCATGTAGTCTTGATGCCAGGGCTCGCACGGCACCATGTCGGTGCCATATCCGTTCGATTCGAAGAAATCTATGCCGGCATCGCTGAACAGTTCCACCTTCCAAATGGTCTTCTCTGTGGTCTTGCCTTCGTACAAGCGGACCGGATAGATGCGGTAGGCATACTCTAAGATCTCGTGCTCTGAGTCCTTCCAGCCGGGGCAAATCTCATAGCCGGGGAACACACGCATGACAAAGTGTCCGTCCTCGGCATAAGTAGGGAATACCCACATAATTCCTTCATTCAGCGCACCCTCTGCAATGTTCCGCAGCTTCCGATCCCATCCCGCGTTAAACACGGTCTTCAGCGCATCGAGATACTGTCCGTCCTCGCTCTGGATGGCAGCAGGCTTCCCGACAAGGTAGTTGGTCTTCTGCAGAACCATTTTGCGGTACTGGTTATCCTCGAGGCGGCTGTTTGGCAGGTTGTTCACCGGACGCAGCTGTCCATCCTCTCCGATGGCCGTGCGCTGTTTTAATCGGATGTCCTGGTCTCCAAGGAAGTAGTTCTCCCCTGCGATCATCATGCGGCGCTCTGGCGAGGTTAAGAAATGGTTGATCTCTCGCTGCATAAATTCGCGGTCGCTCAGGTAGTCCTTGCCGCCTTCGCGGATTATTCTGTTTATGTTGGCCATTACGCCAAGTCCGAAATCAAACATCTCTCACCTTAATCAAAGCTAAAGGTCGAACCCGCTCCGATTTTCTCCGCAATGCCTGTCACGGCATCCGGTGCATCATCGTGTGCGTTTCGACCTTCCTTCTGGTACTTCGTCATCGCCAGATAAAACTCCGGCCACCTGTCTCGCCAGTTCGTTGGGAAATAGATGTGCTGCATCACCCACGCGCTGTTGGACAAGATCCTTGACTGTTTGTTTTTTGTTTGTGTGAACGGATGTATCACCGTGTGATTCGTCCGGTATTGCTCTTTTAAGATTCGCTCGACGGCTCTAGCAAAGCC
>CAVKRN010000115.1:0-2261 GCA_963658695.1 bacterium | reverse complement strand
CATATTACGACGAAAAAGGCAAGATGCATCCGCACGCGCTGCCGTACCGCAATGGCCTGTTCGTTGTCCGGGAGTTTATTGCAAAGAACGGGCATAACGGCACACAGATGCTGGTAACGCCAAAGGGCAGACAGCTGTTTCAGGCTGAAAAGGCTGAGATTATCGGCTGAAACTACATTTTCCAAGAATCGAGGTGATGCAAATGGCTAAACGAGCGCCCCGGCTTCTGTTCACCGAGGATGAGCTGGATACGCCGGAGCTTCAAAAGCCCATCAAAAAGGCGGAGAAAGCTCAGAAAAAGCTCACGAAGGCTGAGGCGAAGATTCCAAAAAAGAAAATCATTCAGAAGCAGCGCGTCTATGACCCGAAGGAAAATCAGGTTGTGACGCGCCTTGTTTTTGAAGAGACCGAGAAAAAGAGACCGTCCAAGCTGTCCCATGCAGTAAAGGCATCGCCCATCAATGCGGTGTCTGCGGTATCGCATCATGCAATGGCGGAAGATTCATCGGATAGCGTATCCGGTTCAGTTTCACATGATGTGATCGGCAGTATTGAGGGTAGCGCGCGTACCGTGGCATCGATCCGCCGCACATTAAAGGATAGGCCCTATGCCAGAGCCTTAAAGGCTGAGAGGGCTGCTGACCGCGCCAATCTGAAAGCACTCTATAAGGAAGCGGAGTTAAAGAATCCATCCTGGGGTGCAAGTCCTTTTTCCCGCTTTCAGCAAAAGCGAGCAATCAAGAAAGCCTATGCCGAGGCAAAAGCTGGAAGAGCGGCGGACAATACCGTTAAGGCATCGGAGCTTGCGTCAAAAGCAGTACGAAAATCCGGTGAAGGCACATCCAAGGTGATGCAGTTCATCACGCAGCACAAGAAGGGCTTTATGATTCTGATCGCAATCGGCGTGCTGTTTTTGATGTTTTCAAGCCTTTTGTCCAGCTGTTCCCTGATGATGAGTTCTGTTACTTCCTCCGGTGTCATGACCACCTATCCCAGTGAGGATGCGGATATGCTGGCTGCCGAGGAACAGTACAAGGCAAAAGAGGACGAGCTTCAGGAGTATCTGGACAACTACGAAAGCACACATGACTACGATGAATACCATTTTGAGCTGGATGAGATCGAACATGATCCGTATGTGCTCATTTCCATGCTGACAGCCATGCAGGAGGGTGGCTGGAAGATTGATGAGGTGGAGAGCCTGCTTCAGACCATTTTTGACAGGCAGTACACGCTGACAGAGACCGTGGAGGTTGAGACCCGATATCGCACGGAAACGGAAACCTATACCGATGAGGACGGCAATACCACAACAGAAAGCTACGAAGTGCCGTATGACTATTACATCTGCACGGTGACGCTGGAAAATTTCGACCTGTCGCATCTGCCGGTCTATCTCATGGATGAGGATCATCTGTCGCTTTATTCCGTTTACATGGCAACGCTCGGCAATCGCCCTGATCTGTTTGGAGAATCTTCGTATGTCGGCAAGTATTATGGAGGCCAGTCGAGCTATACCGTTCCGTCTGAGGCACTGGCGGATGAGCAGTTTGCCGCAATGATTACAGAAGCGGAGAAATATTTGAATTATCCGTATGTCTGGGGTGGAAGCTCGCCTTCTACATCCTTTGATTGTTCCGGTTTTATATGCTGGGTACTCAATCACTGCGGTGTCGGCTGGAATGTCGGTAGAACAACAGCAGAAGGACTTCGCGGTATGTGTTCCTATGTTTCCCCGGCTGATGCAAAGCCCGGAGACCTGATCTTTTTTGAGAAGACCTACAACACCAGTGGAGCGTCACATATCGGCATTTATGTGGGCGAAAACACGATGCTTCATTGCGGAGATCCCATCCAATACACAAGAATTGATACAAGCTATTGGCAGAGTCATTTCATGCAATTTGGAAGACTGCCAAGCCCGTGAGAAAGGAGAAATATGAATCCCAGAATTGAAAAATTAAAGGCGGAGCGCGCTAAAAACGCTGAGAAAATCAGCGCTTTGCAGGAGCGCAACCGTAAGCTAAGCGAGCAGATCGTGAAGCTGGAAAACACAGATATCATCGGCATGGTGCGTGAGATCGGCATGACGCCGGAACAGCTCTTTGAGATGTTAAGCGGTAAACAGCCGGCAATGCCGGAGCCGATGAAAGAAACGGAGGATTATGAGGATGAAAATTAAACAGAGTATCCCTATGAGGGCGGCTGCATTTGCGGCCGCTCTTGCTTTAACCATGAGTATGGGTGTGACAGCATTCGCC
>CAVKRN010000114.1:0-2276 GCA_963658695.1 bacterium | reverse complement strand
ATCTATTATTCGTGGTCAAACGGAAACACAGAAAGAATTGCAAAGATGCTGCAAGAGGCAGTGGGCGGTGACATCGCCAGAATTGATACGGCTATTCCCTATGAAGGAAGCTACGACGATGTAGTAAATCAAGGTCAGGAAGAAGTGCAGCGTGGATACGAGCCAGAGCTTAAACCGCTTGATGTCAATATTTCCGATTACGATGTCATTGCCGTAGGAACGCCTACATGGTGGTATACCATGGCTCCGGCTGTGCGCACATTCCTGCATACAGAAAGCTTTGCCGGTAAGACGGTAATTCCCTTCATGACCAATGGCGGCTGGCCGGGCCATGTCATAAAGGACATGAAGACGGCTTGTAAGGGAGCAGACATCAAGTGTGAGATGCAGATTCAGTTTGATTCCACAGGCGGAAGTAATCTGGAAACCCCGATGGAAGAGATTACGCAGTGGATTCAAGACGTTAAGCAGATGATCTGCGGTTAAGGGGTGACAGATGACAATCAAAGAAGTATCGGAAAAATACGGAATCTCGCAGGATACACTCCGCTACTATGAGCGCGTTAATGTCATTCCTGCGGTTACACGGACATCCGGAGGAATCCGTGATTATCAGGAAGAAGATTTACGATGGGTGGAACTGGCGGTATGTATGCGTAATGCAGGACTGCCTATAGAGAGTCTTATCGAATACCAAAGGCTGTTTCAAGCCGGGGACTCTACCATTCCGGCAAGGCTTGATCTTCTGAGGGGACAGATGGATGCCCTTACAAAGCAAAAAGAGCAGATTGAGGAAACCATGGATCGGCTTTCATATAAGATTTCCAGATATGAGGAAGCTATGAAAACCGGCGTACTGACATGGACGAAGAAGGGAGAAGAATGACGATGGCTAAATTAGTGGCATTTTATTCAAGAGCCGATGAGAATTATTTTGGCGGTTCTATGAAGTATATCGAGGTGGGAAATACAGAAAAAGCAGCAAGAATGATCGCAGAGATGACAGGCGCTGACCTGTTCAAGATCGAGCAGAAGGTTCCTTATGCGGCAGATTACAACACCTGTATCGCCCAGGCGAAAAAGGATAAGCAGGAAGGTGCAAGACCGGAACTGATTTCCCTTCCGAACAATCTGGATGCTTATGATGAGATTTATCTGGGCTATCCGAATTACTGGGGAACCATGCCGATGGCGGTTTACACATTCCTTGAAAGTTTTGATTTTACCGGTAAGAAGATTTATCCCTTCTGCACGCATGAGGGCAGTGGCCTTTCCGGTACAGAGCAGGATGTCCGAAAAAGCGCAAAAGGCGCTGTGGTGGAGAAAGGTCTTGCAATTTATGGCAGTAGCGTAGATAGTGCCAAAGCTACGCTTGAGAAATGGATACGGAGGGAACTGAGTTGAACAAAGATGTAATGATTGTGACCGGAGCCGGTCAGATTTCCATGGCGATTGCAAGACGTATTGGGCATGGAAAAAAGCTTGTCATGGGTGACAAAAAGATAGAAAATGCAAAAGCAATTGCCGAGATTATGAATGGCGCAGGATTTGATGTAGTACCGGTAGAGATGGATTTGTCTTCGAGAGAATCCATTAAAAACCTCATCGCAAAAGCGCAGGAATACGGCGAAATCAAGATGTTGGTAAACGGAGCAGGTGTTTCGCCAAGTCAGGCACCGATCGAGGCAATCTTAAAGGTAGATCTTTATGGAACGGCAGTCCTTTTGGAGGAGATTGGAAAGGTAATTGCCTTCGGTGGAGTGGGCGTTACAATCTCCAGTCAGTCCGGATGGCGCATGCCTGCACTAACACTGGAGCAGGATGAGCAGCTTGCGACTGCACCGACAGAGGAGCTGTTAAAGATTGATCTCCTACAGCCGGAGAATATACGAGACACGCTTCATGCTTATCAGCTTGCAAAGCGCTGCAATGAAAAACGCGTGATGGCTCAGTCGGTGGAGTGGGGCAAGCGTGGAGCAAGGCTGAATGCCATTGCACCTGGAATCATTGTCACACCGCTCGCAGTAGACGAGTTCAACGGCCCGCGTGGAGACTTCTACAAAAACATGTTTGCAAAATGCCCGGCAGGAAGACCGGGAACCGCTGATGAAGTGGCGAATGTGGCTGAACTTCTGATGAGTGATAAGGGAGCATTTATCACTGGCTCTACATTCCTGATTGATGGTGGTGCGACGGCAAGTTACTATTATGGTCCGCTCCGCCCAGATGCTAATTAAATGACAGATATATCAAGGCTCTTGCTGACTTAAACCAGC
>CAVKRN010000113.1:0-2297 GCA_963658695.1 bacterium | reverse complement strand
AGAAATTTGCGAGGGCAAACGAAAGGCAGTACAGGCAGATCCTGCGATGATAATATCGGCTGTAGCAGGCCTTTCGCATCTATGAGCGGAGCGGGGACACAGCACTTATGGAGTATTGCATCGCAGCAGGTGTGGCGAAGACATATGAAATATTGGAAGATGTCTGCCGGAAGATGCGATGATTGTACAATGACAGGACTATTGTAAGCACGGCGTAGTTAGGGGAATGCTGATTAAATCAGCATTCCCTTAGTTAAGGAATAAGAGAATGAGAGCGTGTGCGGCATGAGAACAGCAAGTATTAGGCAAAAAAACGACCGTAAGCGAGCATTTCTTTCAAGACATAGGGAAAGGCATGCGCTAGGAAGTGCGTTTTGGTATACGGTTCTGTATGCGCTGCTCTTTGGATTTATACTGTACTTTTTCGTCGCGGAGCACCGCTCGCTGGTTTACCATGCCGATGCCTGGCGACAGCACCTTCGGGCCTATGCCTACTACGGGAAGTGGCTTCGCGGCTGTGCATGGAATTTGCTCCATGGACAGGGCGTGTCTTTGCAGAACTGGTCCTTTGGACTGGGGTACGGAGCGGATGTGCTGACAACGCTTCAGTATTACTGCTTCGGCGAACCGCTGGCATTTCTGAATATTCTGGTGCCGGAACGGTTTTGCAAGCTATATTTTGAATTTCTGATTGTTCTGCGGCCGTACCTGGCGGGACTGGCATTTATGGCCTATGTGCGGTATGTGTTTCCGGACATGCGAAGGATCCCGCTTCTGGCGGGAGCGCTGTCCTATAGCTTCTGCGGAACGGTTCTGTATCTGGGGATGCTGCATCCGTTTTTCGTCACGCCAATGATTTATTTCCCCTTGCTGCTGCTGGGAGTGGAGCGTGTGCTGCAAGAGCGCCGGCCGCTTGTTTTCATGCTGTCGGTGTGGATGGCTGGGATTTCTAATTTTTACTTTTTCTATATGCTGGCACTGCTGACGGCCGGGTACGGTGTGTGCCGCGTGGGATTCCGGGCATATGCCGTGCGACGGCAGGCGCGTTCGAACGAAGCCGGCAGCACTTCTGACAAAGAGACCCCCGGGAAGAGGAAGCATCGGGGAGATGCGAAGACGAATACTGCATGGAGAGCAGATCGGCGGAATGTACGGAGCGAATGGAAGCAGGCTGTAGCGGAGCTTTTCCGCCTCCTTGGGTACGCGGTGATCGGAACCATGGCGGCGGGGGCTATTCTGATTCCCGTGCTGGTGCAGTTTCAAAGTGACCCTCGCGGCGCGACGGAGTTTAGTTTGTCTCTTTTCTATGAACCTGCGTATTATCAGGAGCTGCTTAAGAATCTTGTTACCTTTATCAACCACCCCTTGTATGACACAGAGCTGTGCATGAGCCTGTTCGCGGCAGCGGCACTGATGGTGCTGTTGGGCCGCAAGGGGCACCGGCAGCTGAAAGTGGCAGTCCTTGGATGCATCGCGCTTTTGTGCTTCCCGGTGGCGGGATACCTTCTGAATGGAGCTTCGTACGTGATCAACCGCTGGACATTTGCGGCAGAGTTCCTGCTGGCGCTGGTGCTGGCAGTGGTCTGGAATGAATGCATATCGCTGCGGCCTCGCCAACCAGCGACAGGTTCTGGCGACACATTGGCTTTAGTCGGCCAGTCTGCAGGCGGCTGTGGGAAGGGACGTCCATCGCGTGAGAATGGCAAGGATAGCAAACGGGCAGCGTACAGTGGCTGGGAAAATGTCTGGCACCATCTGGAGCAGGTTGCCTTTGTGGGGCTTCTGGCCTGCATTGCGGGGAACATTTATCTAGGCTATGCACGGATTCCTGCCGACGAGAACGGTGAGGGCGGTCAGTCCGGTTATGCCTCAGAGTTTACGGATGCGCAGACACCGGCGGAATATATGCAGGCGGCGTACCGGAATGAGGCAGCGGCGATTCAAACTTATGAGAGCAGTGTGGCCAATGCTACCGGGAGTGGCATTTCCGGAAACGGTGACGAGGCTGCCGGTTCGGAAGCAGAAGTGGCCAACGAAAATCCCGGCAGTGGAGGAGGTATTTTGACTGGGAGCTTTTTGCGGTATTCCGGCCGGGATCTGACCTACAATGCCGGTGCGCAGCTGGGGCGGTCTTCCACGCAGTTTTTCTGGAGCTTTGCCAACGGCGCGGTAGCGGACTTTTTCCAGGCGCTGGGCGTCAATGAGGAGCAGAATTTCTGCTATACCGGATTGGATGACCGGGCGGCGCTGGAGGCGCTTGCCGGCGTGCAGTATTACAGCATTGCTTACGACAACAG
>CAVKRN010000112.1:0-2416 GCA_963658695.1 bacterium | reverse complement strand
GATTGCAACACATCGCCACCGCAATCATCACGCGCTGCCGCAGGCCTCCCGACAGCTCATGTGGATACTGTGACAATCTCTCCTGCGGCATAGGAATTCCCACAACCTCCAGCATTTCACGCGCCTTGTCCCTGGCGTCCTTTCCCCGAAGGTTCAAATGCCGTGCCAGCGGCTCCGCAAACTGCTGTGCAATGGTGAATACCGGATTCAGACTTGTCATGGGATCCTGGAAGATCATGCTCATACGAGAGCCGTTCAGCTTGCGCATCTGTGCATCCGAAAATCCGGAGATCTCCTGTCCGTCAAAGCGAATCGACTCTGCCGAGGACTCCGCATTTTCATCCAGAAGATGCATTACCGACAGCATGGTTACACTCTTTCCGCATCCGCTTTCACCGACAATACCAACGCACTCCTCTCGATCCACGTGAAAGGTCACATCCCGTACCGCCTGTACAGTTCCTGCCTGGGTATGGAAATTGGTTTTCAAATGCCGGACATCCAGCAAGCGTTTCTCTTCGTTTTCCATTTCTAGAAATTATCCTTTCACCGAATCAGTCGCGGATCCAACGCATCTCGAAGTCCATCCCCCAGGAAATTCAAGGAAAAGATGGTCAGGCTAATGGCTGCTGCCGGAAAAATCATCAGGTACGGCTTGTCGAATAAATACTGAATAGCATCGTTGCACATGGTTCCCCAGCTCGCCATCGGCACCGAAATGCCAATTCCCAGAAAGCTCAGGAACGCCTCTTCAAAAATCGCAGAGGGGATCAGGAAGGTTACGGTAACAATGATGGATCCGATGCTGTTCGGAATCAGGTGCTGAATCAGAATGTTCCAGTCGCTCTGTCCGCACACCTTTGCCGCCAGCGCATATTCCTGCTCACGAAGCGTCAGGATAGAGCCCCGCACCATTCTGGCTGTTGTAATCCAATAGGTCAGACACATGGCGATCAGAATGCTCTTCACGCTGGCTCCCATGAACATCATGAGAAGGATCAAATACAAGAGGCTGGGAATTCCGCTCAGGATGTCCACAATCCGCATCATGATCATATCCACCTTGCCGCCAAAATAGCCTGCAATTCCCCCATAAAAAACGCCGATCACCATATTGATCGCCGCCGCAGTAAATCCAATCGACAGCGAAATTCTGGCCCCGTAAAGAGTCCGGACAAACACGTCCCTTCCCAGGTTATCCGTTCCGAACCAGTGCTCCAGGCTCGGCCCCTGCAGCATCGCCGTAAAATCTGTATCCTCATAGGAGTAAGGGCTGAAGATGGGTCCAATGATGGCCGCTGCCAGCATGATTGCGATGACAACAATGCCGAACATAGCCAACTTGTCCTTCTTCAGCCGCATCCAGACCATTTTGTGGTACGGAATCAGCGGACGGTGAATTGCTTCTGCCTCTCCGTTTTGCCAGCTGCTAATGGTATCTACCGGCTCGATCAGGTCTTTTGGAAGCTCCACTGCTTCATCGTAGCCGGTGCTGGCCGGCCCCTGTGTTTTTTTGACTGCCTCCGATGCCGTCCTGTTCATTTTTTTCATCACGGATTCCTCTCTTAAGTACAACGTCTCCCTAAAACTCAATGTACTTAGGCTGTAATACGAATTCTCGGATCCAAAATGGCGTACAGGATATCCACGATCAGATTACAGAGAATAATCATGGCGCCGACAAAAATGGTAAGCCCCAGCGTCACCGCATAATCGCGGTCACCAATGGCATTAACAAAGTACTGGCCCAGTCCCGGAATGCTGAATGTCTTCTCCACCACGAAGGTTCCTGTGATCAGCGATGCCGCCATCGGTCCAAGGTAGGTCACAACCGGCAGGATGGAATTCTTCAATGCATAGCGCATGATTACGCGCATTTCCGGGGTCCCCTTGCTGCGCTCCGTCCGGATGTAGTCCTGCCGCATGGTCTCCAGCATGCTGGAACGCATCAACCGCGTAATGTAGGCCACATGACCAAGCGCCAGGCAAAAGACCGGCAGCACGTAGCATTTCCAACTCGACAGGCCGAATGTCGGAAAGAGCTTGAGCTTGCCGCACAGGAAGAACATCGTCAGCACACACAGAACAAAGCTGGGAATCGACACGCCCGCGGTAGCGATGACCATGGCAATCATATCCGGAAGCTTCCCCCGTTTCACCGCTGCAATGACACCCAGCGGCAGTCCGAACACCACGGTCGCAATGATTGCGATGATGCCGATTTTGGCCGATGCCGGTGCTCCGTCTGCAATCAGTCGATTAACGGAATAGTTTAGTTTCGTAAAGGAAACGCCCAGATTCCCGTGTGCCACATTCACCAGATACCGGCCGTACTGAACCGGCAGCGGATCATTCAGACCATAGGTATCACGAATCTGTTCCAACACCGCCTCTGGTGTTTTACGATTTTCTCCTT
>CAVKRN010000111.1:0-2539 GCA_963658695.1 bacterium | reverse complement strand
CAGTTCTCCAAGAGATAATTGGACGCGATTTTACAATCGAAAACCTCGAAAAACCCCGGAAAATCAACACTTTCCGGGGTTTTCTTGTATCCAAATCCGCTGATCATGTTTGTCCAAATTTGAAGTGATTTGTCCTGATTTGACCTCAAAATCCGGGGCTAGAGATGGGATAACTCGCGTTTTTCGAGCCTTTGGGGCTATAAAATGGGATAACTTTTTGCCATTTTCAGGGTCTTGAAGAGGCATCTTGGAGACAATTTTTGAAGTTCAAATTGCTATCGAGGTGATGACTTCGGCACCGAAATTTCATCCCGGATTTTTTCATAGAGTCTGTCGTACTTTGTCATAATTTAATAAGTTTTATATGCTGCTAACAGCGTCAATCCAATTCCGATTACGGAAAAAGATTGGCGCTTTTTTTGTGCGAGCAATGAGCCAAAGTCCAAGCTTGCTTGAGACCTTGGCGAATGCCGCGACAACGAGGAAAACTGCGAAGCGTGTTTTCCGTAGTTACCCATTTTCAAGGAGGACAAAATGCCATGATCGATACATTTGCGGACGGCAAGCCGAAGGACTGCCGCTGCTGTTATTACTACGAGAAGAAGGTCGGCTGCTCGCTGCCGAATTGTTACTACGCACAGCCTGTCAGGAAAACGAACAGGAGCGAGTGCGACGGATGCCCCTACAGGACATACGGCCCTTGCATCGGCTGGTGTACGAAGGAGATTCTTCGCTCGGTTGGGAGGTGTGCCAAATGACGCTTGATTATTTCTACGGTGCGCAGGCAGACCTGTTTACCTTCTATCGCATTCCTAAAGCATTGTTCACAGAGGAGCGCTTTAAGCCCATTTCGGCGGAGGCGAAAATCCTCTACGGCATACTGCTTGACCGCATGAGCCTGAGCCAGAGAAACGGCTGGCTGGACGAAGAGAACCGCGTGTTCATCATTTTCACGCTGGATGAGGTAATGGACGCTATCGGTTGTGCCGATCAGAAGGCCACGAAGCTTTTGAATGAGCTGGAGAGCAAAGCCGGTCTCATTGAGAGGAAGCGGCAGGGACTGGGAAAACCCAATCTCATCTATGTCAAAAACTTTGTGGATAACCCTGTGGGCAGTTCCGACGAAACGCAGGAATCACGAATCAAGAGTCGTGAAAATCACGATTCAGGAACAGTGAAAATCACGAATCCAGAATCCCGAAAATCACAGAGTAATAATACTGAGATAAATAATACTGATTTTAGTGATACTGATCCTTATCCTTTCCCTTCCGCGCAAAACGCAGATCACGGTCGGGAGTCTCAGGACAGGATGAGACAGGATATGGATGAGAGACAGCGTTATCGGGAATTGCTTGAGAGAAATCTGGAATACGACATTCTCATGCAGAACCACCAATACGACCAGGAGACCATTGAGGAGATCATGGAGCTGATGCTGGATACCATCTGTTCCAAACGGCAGTACATCCGCATTGCCGGAGATGACAAGCCGCGTGAGGTCGTAAAGAGTCAGCTTCTCAAGCTGAACAGTGAGCACATCGAATATGTGCTTTCTTCCTTCAAGGACAATGCCACCAAGGTACGCAACATCAAGCAGTACCTGCTGGCGTCCCTATACAATGCTCCGCTTACCATATCGAATTACTTTGACGCGCTTGTGCGTCATGACATGGCAAACGGGGTTATCTGAGCCGCAGTGTAAAAGCTGCGGCTCTTATCATTTTCGCGAGCAACGAGCCAAAGTCCGTGCTTGCACGAGACCTTGGCGACTGCCGCGAAAACGAGTAAACCGCGCAAGGCGTGTTTTACGAAGTTCGGGAGGTGATGAAAATTGGCAGAGAAAGACAAGTCAGTTTCCGCTGAGGAGACTGCAAAGAAGACTGTCCGCAAAAGAAAAACAGCGGCAGTGCAGGAGGCTCGCGCCTCTCCGAAGACAAAAGACGAAAAGGCACAGGAAATACTGGAGAAGGCAAAAGCGGAACCAAAGCCTGAGTGGGAAGTTGCTGAACAGGTTGTGCTGATTCCGCTGGAACAGCTAAAGCCCTTCAAAAATCATCCGTTCAAGGTCAGAGATGACGATGAGCTGATGCAGGATACCATCGACAGCATCATGGCTGGCGGTGTGATCAATCCAATTCTGGTTCGTCCCACGGAGGACGGAAAATTTGAGGTTGTCTCCGGACACCGCAGATTCCGTGCTTCGGAGCTTGCCGGGAAAGCGGATATCAAGGCGATTGTCCGTGAGATGGATGATGATACCGCCGTGATAACCATGGTGGACAGCAATTTACAGCGAGAGCAAATCAGTCCGATGGAGCGTGCTCAGGCATACAAAATGAAGCTGGAAGCGCTGAAACATCAAGGGCGACGGGTTGATTTGGAGGATAAATCAACTTCTATGCAACTTGCGCAGAAGTTATCTGTTGAAAAAGTTGCCGATGAAGCAGGTACAAGCAAGGACCAAGTACGACGCTATATTCGCCTCACCGAGCTTCGTCCGGAGCTTCAGCAGATGGTGGATGAGGGAACGATTTCC
>CAVKRN010000110.1:0-2622 GCA_963658695.1 bacterium | reverse complement strand
ACATCCATCCATCATATTCTCGGCTAACATAAGAGCATCGATCTACTGAACCGACACGACTGAATACGATATCACCCTCTCGCAAAATATATTTGCCAAGACGTTCTTTATCTTCATCAGAAACACACGGTAGATTCTGCATGGTAAATTTCTTTTTGCCTAAATGTTCAACTGTCACAATCGGTGTTCCGTTCTGAACATAATCTTCCTTATGTAGCTGACTCCCAAAAGGCCCCGTTTGTATATCCGCCAGAGCAGAAAGAGGCTTAGTTATAAACTCAAATCTCATACCCAATCGCCCCCAGTTTCCTTCTAATCTCGTCCTCTAACTCATGGGACTTTGCGAACATATCCGACAGTTCCGATGTCAGACGTGTCATCTTCTCCTCGAACGGCTCACCGTCATCTTCCTGCTCCTCAATGCCGACATAACGGCCAGGCGTAAGAATATAATCCTGTGCAATGATATCCTGAAGGGAAGCCACGGCACAGAAGCCCTTCTGATCCTCCAATGTACCGTTCTGAAATGCTTCAAATGTATCTGCCAGCAGCTGTATATCTTCATCTGTAAAATCACGATGAATTCGATCAACCATAGTTCCCATCTTGCGGGCATCAATGAAAAGAGTCTTTCCCTTCTGCTTCTTATTGCGGGAAATAAACCACAAAGTTACCGGTATGGTTACGCTGTAGAAAAGGTTAGTCGGCAATGCGACAATACCTTCTATCAAATCGTCTTCAATGATTCCTTTGCGAATTTCTCCTTCGCCACCAGTCTGTGTAGACAGTGCGCCGTTTGCCAAGACGAGACCGATCTTTCCGTTTGGCGCAAGGTGATGGATCATGTGCTGGATCCATGCATAGTTGGCATTGCCTGCAGGCGGAAGGCCATACTTCCAGCGAACATCTTCTGTCAGTTTTTCCTGTCCCCAGGGATGATAATTAAATGGCGGGTTTGCCATAATAAAATCCGCACGAAGGGTAGGATGAAGATCATTCGTGAAGGTATCTGCCTGATGCGGGCCGAAGTCTGCATCGATACCGCGAATAGCCATATTCATCTTCGCCATCTTCCAGGTATCTGCATTGGCTTCCTGTCCATAAACAGAGATATTACCCCTATTGTTGGAATGTGCCTTAATAAATTTGGCGCTTTGTACAAACATACCACCTGATCCGCAGGCCGGATCATAAACGCGGCAGTTTGAAAATGGCTTTAGAATAGCAACTAACGTTTTAACAACACTGGACGGCGTGTAGAATTCTCCACCGCCTTTACCTTCTTTCTCAGCAAACTGAGCAATGCAGTATTCATAAACGCGGCCTAAGAGGTCCTGGCTTTCCTCCGCATCTCCCATATTCATGTTGGTAAAGATATCAACTACATCTCCCAGAACCTGTTTGTCCAGATCGGGATTTGCATAATTCATAGGCAGCACACCCTTCAGGGAATTATTTTCAGCCTCGATGGAACGCATGGCATTATCGATTATTTTTCCGATTTCCGGAGTATGGGCAGCTGAAGAGATTGTGGACCAGCGGGCATCCTCCGGCACGAAAAAGATATTGTCCATTGTGTAAGCATCGCGGTCATCTTCAAATCCATCGCCTTCTTCAACCAGTTCGGCATATCTGCGCTCGAATGCTGTAGAAACATAGCGCAAAAAGATTAGACCAATAATCACCTTGCGATATTCTGCTGCAGGGATATGCCCCCAGAGGACGCAGGCCGCGTCCCAGATTTGCTTTTCAAAGCCAATGTTTGCTTGTGTCTTCTCAGCCATTTTAATTATCCTCACTTTCAGGTAATACTTCGACAATATCATCCATCGTGCAGTTCAGGGTATTGCAGATTTTTGCCAATACTTCAACTCTCACATCTTCGTCACGCCCCATTTTAGCCACCGCATTCGTGCTAACCTTGGCATCATGACAAAGCTGGGTTTTTGTCATTTTCTTATCTATCATTAATTTCCAGAGTTTGTTGTAACAGACAGCCATTACGACCTCCTGTGAAAAATACATAATAATCACTTCGATTTTTATTATAGCAATGCAGGAGAATTTCTCCAAGGATTCCTTGAGATATTCAAGCGATGGTGATCAAATATACGCTAAAACGCCCCTTTCATGTTTCTGCCCGTTAATGGGTACAAAAAGAGCCTCATAGCAATATCCGGTGTAGTAAGTGTAGTTACTAACACAGTTATTATTATGCGGCTTCGGAAATGCCCGATGCATTTTATGATTTCTTTATAAAAAAGTATTTGTGACCAACGGTCATATTTTGTATACTGCCCTCATAGAACAACATTTCATTTCACCTTTTGGAGGTAAAACGTATGTATTATTCCAGCGGCAATTACGAAGCATTTGTTCGCCCTCTGAAACCGGAAGGCGTCGATCATAAGTCTGCCTACGTTGTAGGCTCCGGTCTTGCAGCGCTCTCTGCAGCCTGCTACCTGGTGCGCGATGGTCAGATGAAGGGCGAGAACGTACACATTCTTGAGAAGGAATCCGTTCCGGGCGGCGCATGCGACGGCCTGTATTTCAACAACGTCGGCTATGTCATGCGCGGCGGCCGCGAGATGGACAACCACTTTGAGTGCATGTGGGATCTGT
>CAVKRN010000109.1:0-2677 GCA_963658695.1 bacterium | reverse complement strand
CCAGAAAGGACAAGATCTGCCCAACAAGCGCAGGATCTGTTCCATTGCATAGCTGTACAGAAAGATTCCCTGTATGTTGTAATCTAAAAGTACCGAAAAATGGAATTAAAATTCCCTAAGATTGGAAAGGGAATTCCCTGGAAATGGAAAGGACACATTGAAACATCCTCCCTTCACACATATCCTTTATCTGAAGCACGACCAACAGATAAAGGAGGAAAGGAAATGCTCAACATGTCCGATATCAATGATATCAGAGATCTGCACAGCAGAGGTTACAAGATTGGAGAAATTGCCAAGAAAACAGGATTTGATCCCAAGACGGTCCGAAAATATCTGAACAAGGAGGACTTTTCAGAGAAGGCCCCCGCTATGACAGCGAAAGCATCAATCCTCGATCCATACAAGGATCTGATTGCTGATTGGCTGAAGGAGGATCAGAAGCACTGGAACAAGCAGAGGCACACGGCAAAGCGGGTTTATGAACGCCTGAAGCAGGAACAGGGATTTACAGGAAGCTACGAGACGGTCCAACGATATATGAAGAAGCAAAACCGTAATTCTCAGGGGCGAGCCACACAAGAGCTCGTCTGGGATCCCGGATACGCTCAGGTAGACTTTGGAGAAGGTGATTTTTACGAGAATGGTCAGTGCTTGCGACGCAAGTATCTGGTTGTATCCTTCCCCTATAGTAACGATTCCTTTGTCCAGCTATTCGGAGGTGAGACTGCCGAATGCGTATGTCAGGGACTCAAGGATATTTTTGAGTATATCGGCGGTGTACCGCCGGTTTTGGTCTTTGACAATGCAACCGGAGTCGGACACAGAGTTCATGATAAGGTGACAGAAACCGATCTGTTTAAGCGCTTTCGTGCGCATTATCGCTTCCGTGCCCGCTTCTGCAATCCGGAATCCGGATGGGAGAAGGGAAATGTAGAGAATAAGGTAGGCACAGTGAGACGAAACCTGTTCGTTCCGGTTCCTCACTATCATGACATCCTCGAGTACAACAAAGAACTCCTACAAGCGCACGAGGAGAAGGCTGCAGAACTTCATTACAAGAAGGGAATCCCAATCAGCGAACTGTTTGTTGAGGATCAGAAAAGCTTTGTTGAACTTCCTTCCAAGCCGTTCAATGTATGCAGATATGACTGTTTCAAGGCAGATGGCTACGGAAAGGTCTGCATTGATGGAAAGCATTACTATTCGACAAGGCCGGAGTATCGCGGACAAAAGGTCATGATTGGAATTCGTGCCCACTTTATAGAGGTTCTGGATGAAAATGGTCATCTAGTGGTGCGGCATAGGCGCCAGTATGGCAGTGAACGGACGGATGTATCGGATCACAGCACCACACTTGAGGTGTTGTCCAGAAATGCAGGCTCTTGGAGCAACAGCGGCGTTAGAAAAGACATGCCGGATCCACTTGTTGAGTATCTGGACGGTCTTGAAAAGCAGGAACTAAAAGACAAACTTCGCCTGCTAAGCAGTCTGAACGATATGTATGGATATAAAACATCAATCGAGGCAATGGGTATGGCATTGAAAAATGGCAGTATTAACGCATCCGATGCCACGATCATCGCACAGAGAATTAATGGTTATGGGCTCAATACGCCGCCGGAGCCCGGGCCATCGCTGGTTGTTTATGATGAAGCATTCCTAGCGAAACGGAAGGAAGGTGAGGCATCATGATGAGCGCTAAAGAACAGGGCCTGTTGGAGGAAGAAATCTCCGGCTACTGCAAAAAGCTGTTCTTCACGACTGCGATTCCGGAGCTTTGTCAGGCGGAAGGAACGCCGAAACAGGTCGAATATCTGAGGGATGCCCTTAAACTGGAGATCGAAAAGCGTGATGCCAACCATATCCAGCGTCTCATAAAACGAGCAAGATTTCCCGTATATAAGACGTTTGACGGGTATGAGTTCAAACCGGTTCAGATGCCGCCTGCACTGAGCCGAGAGGATCTCATGGAAGTTTCATTCGTAGAGAACAGGCAAAACCTGGTGCTGTATGGCCCTGTTGGTGTAGGAAAGACGCATATGGCCATCGCAGCCGGAGTCATTGCCTGCAGTAAGGGCTATAAGGTGCGTTTCTATACCGTTACAGAACTGGTGCTGAAGTTGGCCGAGGCCAGAAAGAACGGGACTCTGGAGCGGCTGAGGACGACACTGAACCAGCAGGATCTTCTGATTCTGGATGAATGGGGATATGTCCCGGTAGATCGGGACGGTTCAGAGCTGTTGTTCCAGGTAATATCCGACAGCTATGAGAGCCGGAGCCTGATATTAACGACAAATCTGGAGTTTTCGAAATGGGGAGGGATCTTTACCGATGAGCAGATGGCTGCAGCCATGATAGATAGGCTTGCCCACCATGGACACTTGATTATGTTCCAGGGACAGAACTACCGAATGGAGCATGCGCTAATGAGACAAACGGCACCGCAAACAGAGGAAATCGTGTCCTGACATTTTTAGGGAATTCCCTTTACAGAAGTGGGGAATTTTCATGACAATTTCGAGGACTTTTGCTTGACAATATACACCCATCATCAGCATCTTGTATTGCTCCGTTGTCAGATGCGCAGCCTCCTCCGGTGTTCGTGGCCAGGAAAAGGCCCCCGCCTCCAAGCGCTTGTACAGCAGAAGAAATCCGTTCCCCTCCCAGATGAGGC
>CAVKRN010000108.1:0-2695 GCA_963658695.1 bacterium | reverse complement strand
TTCTCTCCGGCCGCATATGTCTGTCCGGTGATCACATCGGTAGCTGGAATTCGAGGTACAAGATGCACCTCTTCCTCCTTATGGTTCAGGCAAAACCAAAACTCTCCCTGTTCACCGCAGCGTTTTGTGATCTCCATCCCTTCCGGAATCTCTTCCGCCAGCTCTGCTGCGCAGGATACAATCCCTGCCTCCTTGCAGATCATCTGCAGAAAATCGCGGTAAAAGGCTTCATTGGACCTGGTTCCCACGTAGTAAACCTGTCCATTTCCAAAGGAATTGCGTGTCAGCACCGGTGTTCCCGCATAAAAATCCGTCTGATATGCAGCAAGGCACTCGCCCTGTTCACAATGCGAAATGGCAAACGCAAACCAAGCCGGGTACTCCTTCCCGTTCCAAACAAAGTGATTCTCTCTCTCCTTCAGCGCGTCAAACTCTTCCGTCCAGATTCCCGCAAGGCTTCGCAGCTCTCCCGGATATCCGCCGCAGACGACATGGTCATTTTCATCCGCAATGCCGCAATATAGAGACAGTACCAGCGTTCCGCCTCCTTGCACAAAGCGCTCCAGAGAATCCTTGACTCCCGGCTTCACCATATACAGCTCCGGTGCAATGACCAACTGATAGCGCGAGAGGTCCTCCTGCATACCGACAACATCCACATCGATATTGGCCTCGAACAACGGCCGGTAATACTGCATCACCTCTTCCGGGTATTCAATATCAAGAGAAAGCCCCGACGATCCCTCGATGGCCCAACGATTGTCCCAGTCGTACAGTATGGCCACCTTCGGCCTCGCCATACTGCCGAGAGTCGCGCCTCCGATCTGCTGCAGCTCTGCCCCCAGCTGCGCACATTCACGGAATACACGGTTCTTGTTATTCCCCACGTGCTGAATGATGGCTCCGTGAAATTTCTCACACGAAGCCGGGCTCTGCCGCATCTGGAAGAACATAATCGTATCCGCACCGTGTGCCGCCGCCTGATAACTGATCATTCGCATCTCTCCCGGGCGCTTTAGAGTTGCACTCGGCAGCCAGTTCGACACACTGGGGGTCTGCTCCATCAGGCAAAATGGAAGATCCCGCTTCAGTCCCCGCATCAGATCGTGCTTGAATGCGATGTCCGCCGCCTTCTCATCCGCCGACGGATAATTGTCCCAGGAGACAAAATCCAGATATCTTGCCCAGCTTCTGTAGTCAAGTCCGGGGTACAGGCCCATCAGATTTGTGGTAATGCTGGCCGCCGGAATCCATTTTTTGATTGCGTCGTACTCCGCCCGAAAATTCTCCAGCATACTGTCTGACATAAAGCGACGATAATCCAGTGTAATGCCGGGGAACATGCTCCTGCGCTCTTCAAAGTGCTCGCTTAAGAGATTCGGCGCCACAATTTCATCCCATTCATAGAAGGTATGTCCCCAGAAATGCGTGTTCCATGCCTGGTTCACCGCCTCGAGCGAGCCGTATTTTTCCCGAAGCCAAGTGCGGAAGGCGTTCTCACAGTTTGCACAATAGCAGGCTCCCCCGTATTCATTGCTGACATGCCAGGCAACAATATTCACCTGCTCTTTATAGTGTTCCGCCAAATGGGAGGCAAGTTCTGCTGAAAAATGCCGGAATGCATAGCTATTCGGGCAGGAGTTGTGCCGACCGCCGAATTTCCTCTTCATCCCGTTAAACTCCGTGCGCAGAATCTCCGGGTAGCGCTTTGCCATCCAAGCAGGATGCGCGCCCGTAGATGTTGCCATACAGATATTCATCCCCGCCTTCGTAACCCGTTCCACGGTTTCATCCAGCTTCGAAAAATCGTAGTGCTCTTCCGAAGGCTGGATCATCGCCCAGTTAAATACGTTCAGCGTCACAACATCAACACCGGCCTCGCGAAGATATTCCATGTCCTTTTCACAGGTCTGCGCATCCCACTGCTCCGGGTTATAGTCCCCGCCATACAGCATCTTGGTTATCTTTGAATTGTTGATCATTTCCCCCCTTATCGCTGATTTCAGATGGCTGAATCAGCATTCTCCTTTCTTTCCTGGCCTCCCCCAAAAAAAAGGTACTGTTTAACACTCGCATCTCACACTATCGCACACGTTGCAGTGATGCAAGGGGGATTTTTCAGATCCTTGCATATAT
Source organism: bacterium (assembly GCA_963658695.1). Classification (GTDB taxonomy): domain Bacteria; phylum Bacillota; class Clostridia; order Lachnospirales; family Lachnospiraceae; genus CAG-791. Next base: position 559 of record CAVKRN010000108.1, on the reverse strand, counting down.
TGTTTTAGTCTTTTCTCCAGCCAAGCGATGGGTGATAGATGTCTATATGGTAACCATCTGTTGCGGCATCCAAACCCGCATCTGATTGATTCCGCGGTTCCCCCATGCATAATATGGAATGGCCTGCAGAGATAGCTTCTCCTCTTTCGGTGGCTGCTCCGAATACAGATCATCAGAATGGAAGCTGACGCGCGTTCCTTGAAAGCGAATTCGAACAATTTCATCCGGAAGTCCGTCTTCCCCTTCACCCTGTGTAAGAGTAAATTTCACATCGATTGGAATACGGAGATTCTGTAGCTCTCCTCCGTTGTCGATTCCTTCCATACAGTACACCAGCGGCCCCCGCATCAGCGCGATGCAATTCTCATCTGCACGAATGAGCGGATTTGCATAAATCCTCCGAACCGGGAAATCACTTCGTAACTCCACGCAATCCCCCTCTTTCCAAATGCGATTCAGGAAAAGATATCCCTGCTGCAGATCTTTTTCTTCGCAAGAGATCTCCTCGTCATTTATGAGTACCTTTCGATTGCAGGAATAGGACGGAATGCGAATAGCC
>CAVKRN010000107.1:0-3060 GCA_963658695.1 bacterium | reverse complement strand
GGAGGGAATTATCTCCATGTCATACCCGGAATGAACGGCTTTTTTCTGCTCCTCAATGGTCATTTTCTGCAAATCGGTGATCTTGCGCTTGATGGTCTTGATGGCCTTCACCTGATCCACCGACTGCACATGCATGGTGACAATCAGACTGCTCTGCATATCCAGAAAATCCGCCAGCATACGGTCGTTCAACTCCGGCGCTAAGATTTGCAAGAAGCTGATCTTTCCGATCTTTCTTCCCATGGTGAAGTTTTTGCCGGTTTTGAAGGAAAAAGAGCTTGGCGCGATAAAATCCTTCACGGAAAGCCCCGTAATCGGGAGCCAACTCCATTCAAACTTAAAAGGCTGCTGTTCATCCATGTGGAAAATGCCGTGCATCAGCTCCAAGCGTTTCTTTCCGTCCAGCGGCTCTGCCTGCACACCAAGGCGCTTAAAGTTATTGAGCACGTCCGTCTCGATACGCTCCAGCCTCGGCTTTGCGCTGCGAATGGTCTCCGCCTCCACGCCAAAAGTCAGGTACTTAGTCTTAATAAGACCGTTGTTACCCTTGGCAAGCTGATCCCTGAGCATCTGGGAATACTCCACGCGAATGCTGTCGTGTTCATCCCCCTTTAAGGGAATCGCAATGCGCTCGGAGTAGGTCTCCTTATTGGCGGCAGCATTGATAAAGGACAGCTCGAAATGCACGGAGCTGTCAAAGTAATTGAGGAAATCGCACCAGCCATCAAAGATGGCTGTCTTATCCTCATTCTGGTTCAGCTGGTAGTTGATATCCTGAAACTGAACCGTTTTCGTGTAATAATTGTCCGTCACACGGCAGATGCCGTCCGGAAACATCCTCTGAAAGGGAATGGAATCCTGTGCGGACTGATGTCTTTTGTCTTGTCGTCTGGCTCTTTCGATTGCAGCTTCAATCTGCTTTCTTTCGGCTCTTGTGAGCTTTTTCGCCTCGGACAATTCGCTGTACCTCCTTGTCTAATTTCTCCTGCCTATCCAGCAGGTCATAAAAGTTATTGGTTTCATACGGTCGTTCCTTGGGCCTTAAGAAGCACACCTGCACGATATTGCGGATGATCTTCTCCAGCGGCTGACCGTTTTTCTCATACATGGCGAACATGAAGAACGGCACCATAACAAGCACCATCAGAAGCGTCGCCGTGCTGCCGCCGAAATGCCCCTTCGTAAGAAAGAACAGCGGAAGCCCGACGAGAAGCCCTGTGCCAAAGCAGATAATCTGCCGTTTGGTCAGGTTGAAGGCCACCTTTGTTTTGACCGCATTCATGTCCTTGGGTACGGGTACATATGCCATATGTCTTCCACCTCCTTAATGCGCCCCGAATACACTTTTCGCGAGTGAGCTTGTCTTAAACAGCGTGAAGCAAAGCAGCACCGTATATCCCATGACCGTCCAGATGGCAAGGGAAATGTCATCCTCAACCACCATGTTCTGCACAAGCACCGCATAGATCGCTACACATACGATGATCAGAAAGCCCTGAAATGCCAGTGCAAACAGGCTTCTGAGATAGTTCTGCCCCATCTGTCCCCATTCGTGATTCATCATGGTGGACATTGGAATTGGAGCAAGGGATGTGACCAGGTAAATTTCAATCATTCGACTGAAGCAGATCAGCGTAATGATGATGGATAAAATATGCATCGTTACTCCTACGAGCATGGACTGGAACCAGATGCCAATGAGGGCTGAAAGCTCCATTTCCATCAACCTGTCCTCAAGCCCCGAAAGGGTGGATGACATATCAATGCTGGTATTGCCGACGACCACGCCGGATGCATTGTTTACGACCTGCTGTGCCACATCGAATACCGCCATCACGATGTTCCAGGTATTGGCTACGATGAGAATGGCGCAGGCGGTTTTGAAGATCCACATCAGAAACGACCAGGTGTCGATATCATGCATGTTGTTCTTATCCATGATGATATGGATAAATTCCATGGTCATGACCAGCGCCAGGATAACACCAGCGATAGGGAGCACCACGTTGTTGGACAGGTTCTGGATCATGTTGAAGATACCGCTGTTCCAGCCCTGCGGGGTCTGCCCGACCTGTGTGGCAATGTCTCCGACCTTGGAATTGACAGAATCCACCATGCCAGTGAGATTGGATGCGATTGCTCCAGCTAAAAGCTCTTTGAGCCATTCGGTTAGTTTTTCCCATAGCAAATCCAATCGGCCTCGCCTCCTTTCCGACTCCCTCCGGGATTACTCAGAGGGAGCCTTGGATTTCTTACTTAAGATTCTTAATAGAGACGATTAGCCGAACAGTCCGGTGAGAAGAGGCACGAGCGTAGTGCCGATGAGAGCGACACCGCCGCCCGCCATCAGCTGCTTCATGCCCTGGGACTTCGCACCGGGGTTGTCGTTGCCATACCCTTCCATGAGGTTTACGACACCCCAGATACCAAGACCTGCGCCAAGCGCGATAACGAGAGTCTGAAGAACGCCTACTGCACTGTTGAAGAATGCCATAATAAAATGTTGCCGAAATCATACGGGAGTCAGGTTAAATGTTGTTTTCTCCGAATTGCAAAGGCCGGAACGGACTGCTTCAGTACCCGCATGGCGGTCTGAACCTCCCGATTCCGGCGTCTCCTTTCGATTTTCATTGAATTTTGATTGTTGTGTCTGCTCCGACCTTGCAATGTGAGTCGGTATCTTTTGTCATGCATCTGATGTCCTCCTTGAAATTTATTCCGCCTCCGGCTCTTCGCCCTCAGCGTCCATAACGGATGCATCTATTTCATAGCTGTCATAGACCTCATCCGGTTTTGGCTTTAACCTGCGGGAGAGAAAGCGCTCGATATCGAACTCATTTCTCTTATCCGCATCCGACAGATATCTGTAATTAGGGTGCTTTGTAATGTCGTACTTATCCGACAAAAACGGTCTTACGCCGCGCAGCTGCAAGATGCACTTGCCGCCGTCCAGCACCGCAAGCTCATCGATAGTTGCGAGATCTTTCCCAAGCTTTTGATAATTTAAGCTGTGGCTGACCTCGCGTCCTCGACTCTCACCGGTGTTAAAAGTGTCGATTG
>CAVKRN010000106.1:0-3238 GCA_963658695.1 bacterium | reverse complement strand
TTCCGTCAGGAATGGGCGGTGCTCATGTTTTCCTCGCAGGGATTCTCTATGAATGCCCCAGATTCACCAAACGCCCGATTCGCGCAAATGCAAGGAGAAATCCGCGTATGCGGTTTCTCCGACGCAGGAGTGCAGCGTCTTTAGGCGCTGCACTCCAAGCAGAAGAAATTGCCATCAGGCAATTTCGAGTGCGCTCGTCCGTCCGTGGCCTTCCTTTGGAAGGCTCACGTCTTGGACTCAAACAATTGCGCTCGATCGGGCTGGCGAATCTGTTTCATTCATGAGAATCCATCTGCTCGTCACAAAATCGCACTGCCCATTTCCTGACGAGCAGCCCCGGCTGATTGCAATCCCCCTCGCCGGCAGGCGCACGGATGGTAACGCTATCCCCAAATGGATGAAAAGGTGCTATAAAGAGTAGAAGGTTTTCATTAATAGAAAGAGGGCTTTTGAAATGAACGATGACATAAAAAATACCATCCGCGCGTGTATCGACCGCGCATTAGAGCGCAAAGAGCTTGCAGGCTGCAGCTTCTGCCTCATGCGAAACGGAACGGAAGAATTCTACACCGAGAGAGGCTATGCCGATCTGGCCGCCGGGAAAACAATTTCCAGAGATTCCATCTACCGCCTCTATTCCATGTCCAAGCCTGTAACCGCAGCTGCAATGATGACGCTGGTGGAGGATGGCTATATCGACCTGCAGGATCCGGTGTATCGCTATTTTCCCTCCTTCCGCCATCAAAGCTATGTAGCTCCGGACGGCAAAGTACGGCCGGTGGATGATGAGCACGCTATGCTCATCCGAGACCTGATGAATATGACCTCCGGTCTTGTCTATCCGGACGATTCCACGCGGCCGGGACGAGAAACCGGCGCAATTTACCAGGACGCCATTGACCGGCTCGGAACGGATCACGGGATGTCTACTGCAGAATTTGCCGAGCGCATCGGTGAATGCACGCTGCTGTTCCAGCCGGGAACCGGTTGGAATTACAGCGTATCTGCAGACATTGCCGGAGCAGTCATTGAAAAGGCATCCGGTATGCGCTTTGGGGACTATCTGCAGGAGCGCCTGTTTGATCCGATTGGTATGACAGACACCGGCTTTTCCGTATCCGCCGCTCAGAAAGACCGCTTGGTGGTGGCCTACCGGAACGAAAATGACCAGGAGGGAGCTCCTCTGATCCCTTATACAGGCAATCACCTTGCCATCCGCAATGATGGCGGCAATAACAACTTCGAATCCGGCGGAGCAGGACTTTTCTCCACACTGGACGATTACCGGCGTTTTGCAACGATGCTCTTAAGCAACGGCACTGCAGAAAACGGCAGACAAGTCCTTCGTCCGGGGACGGTTCGTTATCTGACCGGAGGAAAGCTGAATGCTCGTCAGCAGGAATGCCTTGACCGGTGGCGCGGACTGGCCGGCCATACGTACAGCAATTTTAACCGTGTGATGATTGACCCCGCACAGGCCGTCACCATCGGACACAAGGGCGAATACGGATGGGATGGCTGGCTTGGCGTGTATTTTGCCAATGATCCCGAGCAGCGCCAGACTATGCTGCTGATGCTCAACCAGAAGGACTACGGCACCCATCGGCTCACCAGGCAGCTAAGAAATATCGTAAATTCCGCATCCGTTTAACTGCATCAAGTTTTATCGAACACACTCAAAGGTGCCTCGGGCGCCTGCCGAAAGGAGACAATAAATGTTCAAAAGAAATCTACTTTGTTCAACCAGAATCGCGCTTGCAGGAGCGCTCATACTCCCTTTGCTGACATCCTGCGGCGCAAACTCTTCAGCCGCTTCAGACGAAGCTTCCTCTGCCGGCAGCTCCGTCGCTGTAACGGCTGAAACAACGCAGAGCGCTTCCACCGCAGAAACGACCGATGATGTCGCAGCACAAGCCGCGTCCGAGGTATCTGCAGAGTCCGCTGCTCTTTCCGACGCAGTCGTGGAAGGCGTTTCGCTGACCGGAACGGTTTCCCGGGATGACAAATACGACTCCGCCATCCTGAGTCTGACGCCGGATGAGCTAGAGGAGGCCGGAATATCCTTTGGCGACAGCTGTGACCTAACCTTCAGCAACGGGTATTCTCTTACGGATGTGCCGTACTACAACGGATACTATGTGCAGACCGGAGACCCTGTCATCAACGGCGATGTAAACAAACAGCGCATTAAAATTGCAAGGAACAGCGAGGAGTTCTGGACACCGGCCAAGCTCGCGGAGGGCGATACTGTTGAGATTTCCCTCAACACTGCCGGCAAATATCTGTCCGTCTACGAAACGTTGGGCAACAGCTATTCCAATGAGAGAAGTGATTTTGAAAGTGATGAAGTATTTGCAAACTTCCGTCCGGTAACCGGCGGAAATCTAAAGGAGAATTTCCTGTACCGCGGAGCGGCTCCGACCAATGACAAATACAATCGGGCCTCCTATGCCGCGGATCTGGTAGAAAATGCAGGTGTCACTTTTATTATGGATCTGTCCGATTCCGAGGATGAGCTGAAAGAGATTGTGACGGCCGAGGACTATTCTTCGGCCTATATCCGGAAGCTGTATGCGGATGAAGACATTGCGGCGCTTGGCCTCGGGATGGACTACAAAGCAGCTTCCTATCAGGAGTCGGTTGCCGAAGGCATGCGCGCACTGATGAGTCATGACGGCCCCGCCTACATCCATTGCCAGGAGGGCATCAACCGCACCGGATTTGTCTGCATTCTTCTGGAGGGTCTGGCCGGCGCCGGCTACGAGGAGCTGCGTGACGATTACATGCTATCCTATACCAACTACTATGGCGTCACAAAAGAAGAAACACCGGACAAATATCAGGCTGTGATGTCTTTGTACTTTGAGCCGATTATGGAATATCTGACCGGTGCAGAATCCGCGGATTCGTTAGGCACTGCCGATTATGAAAAGGCCGCCGAAGACTATCTGACAAGCGCAGGCATGACCGCAGAAGAAATCCAGAAGCTGAAAACGCTGATCACAAAGGCGTAACCCCCCTAAGAATGGACACTACCCGTTATTGCTTTTTTAATCGTCCCTTCGCACTCGCCAACCCTATACAACAGTTTTGATAGCAGCAAGAGCTCAGAAATAGTGTATTCGCACTACTTCTGGGCTTTTTGATTCCATATAACTGTTAAGTTACCGTACAGTCGTTAGCTAGTACATCGTTTGCAAAATAACTGGCCTAATAACGCAGAACTTTTTTCTGAGGG
>CAVKRN010000105.1:0-3404 GCA_963658695.1 bacterium | reverse complement strand
GCTCTGGATGTGACGGTGCAGGCCCAGATCCTTGAGCTCATGCAAAAAATGAAGGAAACCTACCAGTCATCAGTTATCCTGATCAGTCATGATCTGGGGGTTATTTCCACGCTTGCCTCCCGCGTGATTGTGATGTATGGAGGAAAGATTGTAGAAGAAAGCTCAGTGGATGAGCTCTTTTACGAGCCAATGCATCCATACACAAAGGGGCTGCTGGCCTCCATTCCGGCAAAAGAGGGAGGAAAGCTCGTCCCGATTTACGGGACTCCGCCGGATCTTCTGGATCCGCCGAAGGGATGTCCATTTGCGGCACGGTGTCGCTTTTGCATGAAGATTTGCCAGCAGGAGATGCCGGGGGTACACCACGGCAGTGATTCACACACTTGTCGTTGCTGGCTGTACCATCCGTCCGTTGTAAAAGCCAGAGAGGAGTTGTCATGCAGGAAGTAAAGGACTACTGCGTCGAAGCCAAGGATGTCACGGTTGCATTCCCTTTGAAAACCCCGTTTCGCTTTCATCGGCCCGGGGAGAAAACGGAAAAGCGTGTGCTGAGGGCGGTGAATCACGTAAGTCTGGCGATCGAAAGCGGAACAACCACGGGACTTGTTGGGGAGAGCGGATGTGGCAAAACGACCTTCGGCCGATCACTTCTTCGGCTGAATTCGATTGAAAAGGGCGGACAGATTCTGTTTCGCGGCGAGGACATTAGCCAGCTGGATGATGCGCAGCTCCTTCCGTACCGCCGGAAGATGCAGATGATCTTTCAGGATCCGATGACGAGCCTGGACCCTCGTAAAAGCGTAGGAGATATCATCGCAGAGCCTCTTGTGGCCATGCACATCGCAAAGGGACGGGAAGCCGAGGATCGGGTCCGGGCGATCATGGAACGTGTCGGTCTCAAGAGTGATCATTACTATCGGTATCCGCACGAATTCTCCGGCGGGCAGCGGCAGAGGGTCGGCATCGCAAGAGCGCTGGTGGCCGGGCCGGAATTTGTTGTCTGTGATGAGCCGATTTCGGCGTTGGATGTGTCCATTCAGGCGCAGGTCATCAATATTCTGGAGGAATTTCAGGAGACGAATGGCTTTACCTATCTGTTCATCAGCCATGATCTCTCGATGGTTCGTCACATCAGTGATAACGTGGGAGTTATGTATCTGGGAAATCTTGTGGAATATGCGCCGGCGGAGGAACTCTACAGCAATATGCTCCATCCGTATACAAAGAGTCTCATGAGTGCTGTTCCGGCGGCAGATCCGAGAATCAACCGCAGCAGCAAACGCATTGTTCTGACGGGAGAGGTCCCCTCGCCGGTGAATCCGCCGAAGGGATGTCCGTTCTGGACCAGATGTCGGGAGTGTATGAAGCAGTGTGCGGAATGCAAGCCGGTGTTGCAGGATGTCGGCGGCGGACATATGGTTGCGTGCCATCGATACGGATCGGATCCGTCGACGACGCAGAAATAGCATTGGGCTGCAGAGTAGCAAAAGGATATGCAGACAATCGAGTGCAGGAACGTGTGCATTCGTCTGTCATACAGTGATGCATACTAAAGTGCATCACATCCACTGTTGGAAAATTCGCCTGTGCGATATTTTCCTTGTGTGCCGCAGGCAGACTGCGGAAGAAGGGAGAGAACATGAAAAAGAATCATCTGCTGGTAGGTCTTGCTGGGATGGTTGCAGCGGCGTCCGTTGCAGGATGTGGCAGCACCGGAGATGCAACAACGCAGAGCGCGACATCGGAAGCCTCTGCGGCAGCAGAAGCCGGAAGCACAGAAGCTGCCGCATCCACGGAAACCGAAAGCAGCGATACGTTTATTTATGCGATTTCCGCTGAGTGCAAGACACTGGATCCCGGAGTCAGCAACTACCTCTCCTCCAGCTCGATCTTGATGAATCTGTTCATGGGACTGGAGATGGTTGGCGAGGATGGCTCCTCCATCGTTCCCGGCTGTGCGGAGAGCTATGAGGTTAGTGAGGATGGACTGACCTATACCTTCCATCTGTATGATGATTTGAAGTGGAGCGATGGAAGCGCACTGACCGCAAAGGACTTTGTGTGGAGCTGGATTCGTGAGCTGAAGCCGGAAACCGCATCCGGCTGCGCAAGCAACCTGTATGTCATTAAGAATGCGGAGAAGTTTGCGAACGAAGAATGCACCGAGGATGAGGTCGGCGTTACGGCACTGGATGATACGACGCTGGAGGTTGTTCTGGAAAATCCGACCAGCTATTTCCCGGATATGCTGTGCCAGGCTTGCTTTATGCCGGTGCAGCAGGCAGCAGTTGAGGGATCGGCTACCTGGAGCCAAGAGGCAGAGACTTTTGTGTGCAACGGCGCGTATACCATGCAGGCCATTGACCATGATGCAGACTATGTGCTGCAGAAGAATCCATACTACAAGTACGCGGATGATGTATCTGTTGAGAATATCAAGGTGGTCTTCATTGCAGATTCCACAACAGCGCTGACGGCATTCAAAAATGGAGAGATTGATGCAACCAACAATCTCTCTGCACAGGCCATCAGCGAGTTCACCGGAACGGATACGCTCAAGAGCTTTAATACAATCGGTACTACGTACTTTGTATTCAACTGTGACACCATTACGGACAAGAGAGTCCGTGAGGCCATGGGCATGGCTTTGGACAAAGATACCATTTGTCAGAACCTTGTAGCCAGTAAGCCGCAGGCAGCCACCGGTTTTGTTCCGTATGGAATCAGCTACTTTGAAAATGAGGATGATTTCCGCACGGTAGTTGGTGATTTGCAGACCTATGATCCGGAGGGAGCAAGGGCGCTGTTGGAGGAAGCGGTGGCGGACGGATATGAGCTTCCGGATTCGCTGGAGCTGATTGTGACCAACAATGACGAAATTAAGACTATTGCACAGGCAATGCAGGCTATGTGGAAGGAAAATCTGGGTCTGAATGTGGAAATTACGACCTATGAGTCCAATACCTACTGGGATATTTATGATCAGTATCAGTTCGACATTGCTTATGATGGTTGGACCGGAGACTATGATGATCCATCCACGATGCTGGAATGCTTTACACAGGCAAGACAGAACAGCAACTGGACGGATGACAAGGCGATGGAGTATGAGGATCTGATGAATCAGGCGGCGGCAGAAACGGACCAGACGGTCCGCTTTGAGGAGTTCGCGGAGGCAGAAAAGCTCCTGTTTGACGAAAGCCCGATGTTCCCTCTGTATTTCAAGGTATCGCAGATTCTGGTTTCCGATCGCGTGGAGTATTTCACCAACGACCAGTTGAACCACCAGCTGTTGAAGTATACGAAGCTGAAATAATTGGCATCTGTTCAGGCGGCAGCCCTGTTTTGTATATGCAGAGCAGGGCTGTTTTTATGTGGAGGGACAGCAGCGGTATGGTGTAAAA
>CAVKRN010000104.1:0-3545 GCA_963658695.1 bacterium | reverse complement strand
AGCCCGGAGACCGCGCTCATCAGCGCGGATGTTCCGCCTGCAGAGAATAAGCTGTCGATATCGCTTTCTTCCTTTACATCAATAATGGAATTGATTGCTTCACTCAGAAGCTCGGACATGTCCGCCATATTGCGTCCGTCGTCTGTTTCCTGATTGAATTTCTCATATACTTCCGGTATAGGCTTGCTCTTTCCACGGCAAAGCAGACGTACATCATCTAGTAGCTTTTTCGGATTCAGATAATCGCAGACGATTTCGCCGTCCGTGCTGATATATACCATATAGAACGGATGGATACGGTTGCGATTGTCTACATTGACGCTGTTGTTGATATTTTTCAGAACGAAGATCACACCCTCCGGAAGCTCCTCTGTAGTAGGAACAACCGCATGAAGGCCTCTCGGCTTCTTATCCATATCACCGTTATGCTTCATGTAATCCAAGAGATCAAGGCGGAATTCATTTAATCCCAGATCCATGATGGAGATGCCGTCAGACATATCCTCGATATCCACCACTTCTTCCTGAAGACGCTTAAGCTGTGCCTTGCGGTATTCCAGGTCGCCCTGTTCCTCTGGGTTAATCAGGTCATCATCGCCGGTAGAGGTCATAACCGTGATCTTCATACGGGTCTCTACGCGGGACTTCAGATTGATATAGTCGTCCAATGTAAGGTCAGGCCAGAAGTTCACCAACTGGATAACTTTGTTCCGGCTGCCGATACGGTCAATACGTCCAAAGCGCTGAATGATACGGACTGGATTCCAATGGATATCGTAATTGACAAGGTAATCGCAGTCCTGAAGGTTTTGACCTTCGGAGATACAGTCAGTGGCAATCAGAACATCAATCTCGTTCCTACTGTTTGGCATCAGTACATCGCGGTCTTTGGATATTGGCGAGAAGCAGGTCAGCACATTATTCAGCGTTGCCTGAAATCCTTTTATCGTCGTGCGTCCATCAATAGTACCGGTAATAACGGCTGTATTCAGTCCGTATTTATCCTTGATATATTTGCTTACATGGTCATACAGATACTCCGCCGTATCTGAAAATGCCGAGAATATGAGCACTTTTTTATTATCCGGGTTGATGGGATTCGTAATCTTCTCATCCAACAGGCGTAGTAGATTTTGCAGCTTTGTGTCATGCTCCGGCGTAATATCCGCCACCATAAATGTCAGCAGTTCCAACACTTCTGCATCCTGCTTAAGTTCTTTGCGCCAGCTCTTCCAGTCCATGTCGGCAAGCTCAATTTTTACTTTCTTGCCCACCGTGAAGAACTCTGTATTCTCATCATCTATATCCCAGTCGTCTCTGCTTGCTTCATACATTGAAATGTCAGCAGCGCCGTATTTTTCAAAACGATTGATGGCCTCAATCGTGCCATTGATCAGTTCCTTGATGCGGGTCAGCGTCAGCTGGAAAGAGTTAACGGAGCTTTCCAGACGCTTCAAGAGGTTGATGCTCATAAGGCGCTGGATACCGCGCTCACGTCCGGTCTGGGTAAGGTTCTCACCCTTATTGTGGGTGAGGTCTTTGTACTTTTGCAGCTTGCTTGGGAAGATATAATTGGACGGCGTGTATACGCACAGCGAAAGCTGCATCAGCTGGTCATAGATCTCGTTATAGTTGATGGCATTTCCCAAATCCGTAAGGCTCGGACGAAGCGAGATCGGCTTCAATCTCTCCGGGAACTTTCCAATCTCATTGGTGTCATAATATTTTTCGATATGCTTACGCGACCGGGCAATAGTCACACTGTCCAGCAGCTCAAAGAAATCAAAATCCAGTGTACGCAGCAATGCATCCGTTGTACGCTGCTGCTGATCCAGCTTGCTCCACGCATTGAATGCTTTCTGTGCCTGCTTAAAGATGTCCTCAAGGCTCTTTGTCGTATTCAGCCGTTCATCCAGATTTTCAGAATTGCCCTCATAGGCGATGGCGAGCTGATTCTTCAAATCCACAAAGCGGTTGTTGACCGGCGTTGCGGAAAGCATCAGAACCTTCGTCTTCACACCGGCGCGGATTACCTTTTCCATCAGTTTCTGATAGCGGTTCTCCTGTGTGTTGCTGTGGGTTCCGATACCATTGCGAAAATTGTGGGATTCATCAATGACGATCAGGTCATAGTTGCCCCAGTTGAGGCGGCTCAAATCCAGACCGTTGGACATGCCACCATTACGGGAGAGGTCGGTGTGAAACAGAACATCGTAATTCAGACGATCCGCTGCGATAGGGTTATTGACGTAGTTATCTTTATAGGTGTTCCAGTTCTCCGCCAGCTTTTTCGGGCAAAGAACGAGGACAGATTTATTGCGGTTTTCATAGTATTTCACAACAGCCAGTGCGGTGAAGGTTTTACCAAGACCGACACTATCTGCAAGAATACAGCCGTTGTACTTTTCAAGCTTGTTGATGATGGCAAGCACGGCATCCCGCTGGAAATCGTAAAGCATACTCCAGATTTTGCTCTGCTTAAAGCCGGTTGCCTCATTAGGAAGTTCATCTTCCGAGATATCATCGAGGAACTCGCTGAAGACATGGTACAAGGTCATGAAATAGATAAACTCCGGAGAGTTCTCCGCATAGGCCGTACTGATATTTTCAATGACCACATCTGTGACATCCTGCATTTTCTCACGGTCATTCCACAGCTGGTCGAACAGCTGCATATACTGCTGAGAAAACGGAGCTTCCATACAGTTGACCATGTTATAGGTGTTGTTGCCACGTTCACATCCGATATCCACTGTAGTAAATCCGGATATCGGCATATAGGCAGTCTGTGCATCCTTAGCATCAACGGTCATGAAGCCCGTCATGTTTTCTCCGGTCGTGTTTGATTTGAACTTGGCCTTTCTGCGTATCCAGTCTGCACATTCTTTTGCAATAGCCCGCTGGGTCATCTCATTACGGAGCTTAATTTCAAACTCCGTACCATACAGGCTGGTTTCTCTGGAAAGACGGGGAATATAGAACTCGCGCTTCTGCTTCTCAGCCTTCTCTTTAACAAAAGTAGGTGACGTGAAAATAAACCGAAATTCCTCCACGGACTCCAGTTGCTTTCTTAACTCCTGATATGCGTACATGGAAAAGCAAGCCGCTGCTATCGACACTTTGCTTCCACGTTTCATTTCCACCCGCAGGTCATCGCGGACGGTGTTATTGACATTATCGAGTATCTTCACGTCTTACACCTACCCATCTTAATCTTTCGGCCTTATTCTGCCTGTGCTGCGCCCTCACTAACTGGCTCATCCGGAAAGAACTCAACGACATCACCAGCATTGCAATCAAGGGCAAGGCATATCTTTCCGATCAATTCAACGGAAACCGGCTCATTGCGTCCCATTTTAACGATTGTGCTGGCACTGATTCCGGCCTTTTCACGCAGTTCTTTTTTCTTCATGTTCTTATCAATGAGGAGCTTAAATAGCTTATTGTAGGAAATTCTCATAGTCCTTTCGCCTCGCCACGTCTTATGTCTGCAAATTATAATAATACAGGTTAAATTATAACATTTTTAAATCTCTCCGTAAAGA
>CAVKRN010000103.1:0-3653 GCA_963658695.1 bacterium | reverse complement strand
GGCTGAATGCCTGTGCCGAATGCAAAGAAACCCGTTTTTCAATAAAAATGTTCGACAAACGAGCTTCATTCAAACGGAAAGGCCGCCTTCCGGCGGCCTTCTCGCATATGATTGGGAAGATTGGATGAAAAGAAGTTTTGTCTCTTGCAAGTATTAAGATACAGAAGAATTGTTAAGCAAACCAGCAGAAATTGTAAGCGTAAAATAAGAGAGCGGATTGAAGAAGGAGTTCCAGTTTGCGATAATGCGGAGTAAGGAAAAAGAGTGCGAAAGAGTGCCATCGCAGTCTTTTGCACAAATTAGCATTGTCACCGGAGGGAACGGGAATGGATACACGACTTGTTAAAACCAGCGCAGACCAGAGATTAATGGAGTGGGCACAGCTTGTATCAGAGTGCAGGAACAGCGAACTGACCCGCAAAGAGTGGTGTGCCCAGCACGGGATCACAGAGCGGAGATACCACTATTGGCAAAAGCGGGTATTTGACATGGCGATCCTGCAGCGGGAAAGGACTGCGGTCAGTACCGCAGGAAATGATTATGGGCCTCAATTTGCAGAGCTTCCAGCGCCGGAGGAATATGTGCAGGAGCCAAGAGCGGTTCTGGCCGCCAGCATACAATTGGGCAGAGCGAGCGTCAATCTCTATTCCGGGGCAGACCCGAAGCTGGTGCAGACGATCTGCCAGGCATTGAAGTCATGCTGAACGATTTCACTGGAGCGGATAAGGTCTACATTGCCTGCGGGTACACAGATCTGCGAAAAGGAATAGATGGTCTGGCAACCATGGTACAGCAGCAGTTTCAGCTGGATCCGTTTACCAATACACTGTTTCTGTTTTGTGGGCGGCGGCGAGACCGGATCAAGGGACTGTACTGGGAAAAGGACGGTTTCATTCTTCTGTATAAGCGTCTGGAACGCGGAGCGTACCAGTGGCCGAGGAACGAGAACGAGGTGCGGAGTTTGACGCCACAGCAGTACCGGTGGCTTATGGAAGGCCTGAAAACAGAGCAGCCGAAAGCACACCGACCTGTGCTTGGACTGAGTATGATTTGAGCGCAAGAAATGGCGTGAAGTGCTGAAAACAGTAGACTTTTTGCGTTTTTCGTGGTATAATTTATCTATGAAAAACAGATTAAACGAGCAGACAAGCAACACGGAAATGGTAAGCATTTCCCGTGCGGAATACGAGAGATTTCAAGCGCAGGGAGCACGGATCTCTGCGCTTGAAAAGCAGGTGGAACGACTCATGGAGGCGATCCGGCTGTCCCGTAAGAAGCAGTTTGGTTCCTCCTCTGAAAAGCTGAGCGAGGATGCTTATGAGCAGTTGAGTCTGCTGTTTAACGAGGCGGAGGCATATCTGCCGGTGCCGGAGAAAAAAGAGACAACCACCGTACCTGCCTACACCCGGCAGAAGCGTTCCTCCAGGCTGGAAGAAGTTCTGCCGGAGGATGTTCCCGTTGAAATTGTGGAGCACCGAATGAGCGCGGAAGAGCTGGAATGTCCGTCCTGCGGCGAGACCATGGTGGAGATTGGCAAAGAGGTGCGGCGTTCTCTGGTTATGATCCCCGCACAGGTAAAGATCCGCGAGGATTGGTACTACAGTTATGCCTGCAAACACTGCAATGCAGAAAATACCGAGACGCCGGTGGTTAAGACGGAAAAAGATATTCCCGTCATCTCCGGAAGCTATGCCTCAGCAGAGGCCATTGCCCATATTATGGTGCAGAAGTTTGTAATGGGTTCTCCACTATACCGGCAGGAGCAGGAGTGGAACCGGCAGGGCGTGAAAATTTCCCGGCAGACGATGTCCAACTGGATATTGCGTGCAGCGGAAGACTGGCTGAAGCCGGTGTATGAGGAGTTTCACAGAAATCTGGTACAGCATGAAGTTCTACATGCGGATGAGACAACTCTGCAGGTACTCAAGGAGCCGGGAAAATCCGCCCAGAGCAAGAGCTATATGTGGCTGTACAGGACAGGCGGCGACTCAGAGCATCCTATTGTTCTGTATGAGTACAGTCCCAACCGAAAGCCAAAGAATGCGGAAATATTTCTGGAGGGCTTTAGGGGCTGGCTTCATGCGGACGGGTATCCCGGCTACCACAGCCTGCCGGAGCAGATCCGCGTAGTAGGCTGCTGGGCTCATGCGCGGCGCAAATTTGACGAAGCGGTGAACTCTCTGCCAAAGCGGGAGCAGGCCGGCAGTGCAGCGCTGGAGGGACAGCGGTATTGCAGTGCCCTGTTTGCGCTGGAGAAGGAGTTTGCCGGTTTAACAGCAGAAGAACGATACAAACAGCGGCAGGAACGGGCAAAACCGATTCTTGACGCCTTGTTGGCGTGGTCTGAAACAAAAAAGGCTCCACCGAAGTCTGCGGTGGGAAAGGCTCTGCACTATCTGCGTGAACAATGGCCATGGCTGATCCGGTATCTGGAAGACGGAAGATTGGAGATATCCAATAACCGTGCGGAACGCAGCATTAAACCATTCGTAATGGACAGAAAGAACTTCCTGTTTGCCAACACGCCAAACGGTGCGCACGGCAGCGCTGTGATCTTTAGTATGATTGAGACAGCAAAGGAGAACGGACTGGATCCATTCCGGTATCTGGTGTGGGTATTCCAGACGGCGCCAGGAATGAACAAAGCTGCACCGGGCTGGGCGGCAAAGCTTATACCGGAGAACGCACCGGATGTGTGTTTCGCGGGCAATAGGGACTGACTGGATTTGCTTCTGCAGATCCAGTTTTCTCTTGCTGCACGACATGTTTTTGCATTTTTCAATATACCCGACATTTGTGCCGTTTGAAACGGAAATTGTTTCCTCTAAGATTAGAAAGGGTGACAAGCCCGGTAAAATTTACAGGAGGAAACACTATGAAAAAAAAAGAACATTCCGATTCGGGTATGTGGAGGGCATCCTGAAAATCCGCTTCAGCAAGCGCGGGTAAAAGCCGGTGTATCTCAAGACCAAATCGCCGAAGATCTTTCTTGCGACATTCGTACGATCCAACGGTACGAGGCCGGGGAGCAATTCCCGGATTGGGATGCGCTGGTTAAAATGAAAATTCGGTATTCATGCGAATTTGCTGAATTATTCCCAGAGGAGTTTCGATGATGGGAAGAAACAACAGTAAAAGAAGCGTGAAAAAAGCGCCGAAAGTTACATATCCAACATTGCCTGAGTTGTTCTTTTTTTCGTCATTTCTCTGGCAGCTGTTTATGCTCTTTACTGAATACCGCATGGAACTGCAGGTTGAAGAAGTAATGGTTTTCCCGAATGGTCATGCCTATTATGTCTGTCCCAGATGTGACATAACGTTGGAACGGGAGTTCACGGCCTACTGCGACCGTTGCGGCCAGCACTTGGGGTGGAAAGCTTACAAGAAAGCCAGGATCGTTTATCCCGGCAACTGTAAAGAAGTACATACCTGAATTTGCACAAGGGTGGAGTTTTGCCTCCACCCTTGTGCTTCTTTAAACTTCTATTTGACGCTTACGCTTCACTTCAAAAACAGCGCCTTCCAGCGGCAGATTTGTGCCGACCTCGACCTTGATGATCTCCAGACCGGTTTCCGGCTGATCCGGCTCCTGCTCATCACCGTAAGTGCTGACCGCAGACAGCCGCATGCTGCGCGTGGGATCGGTGTCACAC
>CAVKRN010000102.1:0-3710 GCA_963658695.1 bacterium | reverse complement strand
TCGTCACTTTTTCTATGACGGGGTGCGGCGGGGGAACGGCCGCAGCGGAAGACGGAAGCGGGATGAAGCTGTATTACTTAAGCGAAGACCTCTCGTCGCTTTGCAGCGTGTCCTATCTGCCGTCGAACGGACAAAGCCCGGAGGAACTGGGGCCGGAGGAAACGGCGGCGGATATGCTGTCACAGCTTTCCGCCGGTTCGGAGAACGGAAAAGGAATTCCGCCAGTCCAGAATTTTGCAGTGGACCGTTTGCAGCTCCAGGACGGAGCATTGACGGTGACCCTTTCGCAAGACTATGAAGCGCTTTCGGGAAGCAGAGAGATTCTGGTGCGGGCCGCCATGGTTCGTACGCTGTGCCAGATCACGGAGGTGGATTCGGTTACATTCCTGTGCGGGGATCATGCACTGCAGGATGCCGACGGGAATCCGTTGGGGGCCGAGCGGGCAGATATGTTTATTTTTGATTCCGACCGGGAGATCGGCAATTATGAGAAGGTACAGCTCCATTTGTATTTTGCCGCTAGGAGCGGCGACCAGCTGGTGAATACCTGGCGGAATGTGGTTTACAACAGCAATGTCGCTTTAGAGCGCGTGGTGGTGGAGCAGGTGCTGAAGGGACCGAATTCGGACGTGGTGTTCCCGACACTGAATCCGTCCGCCAAAATATTGTCGGTCACCACCAGAGACGGCGTGTGTTACGTCAACTTCGACCATGCCTTTCTGACAGAACCCTATGATGTCACCTCTCAGGTGGCGGTGTATTCTCTTGTCAACTCTTTAACGGAGCTGTCCTCTGTGCAGACCGTTCAAATCACGATCGACGGCAAAGCCGATCGCAACTTTATGGAGATCAGCCTTTCCTCCCCGTTCGAGCGGAATCTTTCGATGGTCCGCGACCAGGAGGAATAAGGCCTCTTTTCTCACGTCTTGGAGAACCCGATCATGCGAAGACCCTTATGCTGGGCAGCTCTTCTTTACGTACTCGTTGTTTTTGTGCTCCTTCGCCTTTCTCCCCCGGAGGCGGAGGATGTCTCTTGCTGGGAAAAGAAAACGCTCATCGCCGGCGGCACTGTTTCTGCAAAGGAATATAAGACGTCGGCGGATGGGAGTATTCGGCTTTTGGTCACGCTCAAGCACGTGGCGCTGGAGAACGCAGGGGACGGCGGCACGGACGTCTTGGAGCATCTGCTCCTTTGCCGGATGGGAGACGGAACCAGGGAAAGCGCAGAAGAACTGGATGCGGCGCTTCGGATCGGCGAAAAGGCGGTTTTGCAGGGGACCTTCCGAGGCTTTCGCAAGGCCACCAATGCCGGTGAATTTGATTTGGAATTGTATTACCGGACGCTTGGCTACAGCGGGCAGCTGACAGGAGCAGAGCCTGTAAAAAAAGCGGCAATGGACGGCATAAGAACCGAAGGTGCAGCAATCGAAGAAACCGGTCCAACTGAAAACGGCGCAGAAGAAACCGGCAGGGAAGGGGTGTCTGTAGAGGAACGCCTATGGCGCATTCGGCGGCGGTTTTGCAGCGTACTGGAAGCGTGCCTTACGGATACGACGGCAGGGGTTCTAAAAGCAATGCTCCTGGGAGACGCATCCACGCTGGATACGGATACGAAGACACTGTACCAGGAAAATGGCATCATTCACATTCTGGCAATTTCCGGATTACATATATCCATGTTGGGCATGGGATTGTACCGTATATTGCAAAAAGGAATGGGTTGTCTTTTGGGCGTCTTAGAACGGATGCGCAAACGCAGACGACGAAGGAGGCAATGGGAACGCGCAGTGTTTGTGCTGTTCCCGGCGGCGACAGCGGTGCTTGCCATGTGGATCTATGGAGTGGCAACCGGGATGGGAGCTTCCTCCTTCCGCGCCATCGTCATGTTCAGTATTCATCTTCTGGGGCATGTTTTACGCCGAACCTATGATCTTTTGACGGCGGTATCACTGGCCGCTGTATTGCTCCTTTGGCAGGAGCCGCTGTATTTGTACAATTCCGGTTTTCTTTTCTCCTTTGGCGCGGTACTGGGTATAGCGCTCCTGGCACCGGCGTTTCACACAAGGACTATGAAGCATCTGGCGTTGCCGCTGGCGGTCCTTCCGGTAAATCTCTTGTTTCAATTCTCGTTTCCGATATATTCCCTCGTTTTAAATCTTCTTGTGATTCCCCTTATGGGCGCGGTGATGGCAGGCGGGCTGGCCGTTCTTATTCTGGGAAGTGTGTGGATACCGGCCGGAGTCCTGGCTGGGTACATTCCGGAATGGATTCTCACCTTTTACGAAGGCCTGTGTCTTCTGGCTGAGCGCCTTCCGGGGCATTCCATCAATCTGGGGGCACCCGCTGGTTGGGAGGTGGCATTCTACCTCGGAATTCTGGTGCTCCTTGCCGCATCGCCTCTGTGGGAGGCGAAGGTAACGGACTGGCTTGGGAAACGACAATTATTCCAAGAACTACGGAAAATAACGGGACATCGAGGATCTTTTCCGAGAAAAAAGGAGTGCCTCACCCAGCCAATGAAGGAAAGACGGCAGCGGCAGCAGGGGGAAGTGCTGCGCATCCTTCTGGCGGCAGCGGGCGTTGCTGTTTTGTGTCTGCGCATCCGGACAGGGGTGACGCTCCATGTCATCGATGTCGGACAAGGAGACGGTATGCTGCTGCAGGCAGAAGGAGAGAACGTTCTGATCGACGGCGGCAGTACAGATAAGACGAACGTTGGCACCTATCAGATTCTGCCGCTCCTTCGATATTACGGCGTGCGGGAGATGTCCTGTCTGGTGACCCATGAGGATGCGGATCACATAAGCGGTCTTCTGGAGATTCTGGAGGCACAGGAGAGTGGGATTTCCATAAAGCGCCTGTATCTTCCTGATACAGCGAAGGAATGTAAAACGGAGGCGTACATGACCCTGGAGCATGCGGCAGCAGAACGGAGCATTCCTATCACTTACCTGGCAGAAGGCAATGTACTGCAAAAAGGAAAGCTGCGCATGCTGTGCCTCCATCCGGAGAAGGAGAGCACCTATCAGGAGGCCAACGAACGATCACTGACGCTGTACCTTACCTACGGAGACTTTCGATGCCTGTTAAACGGCGACCTGGAGGGCGGAGGAGAACAGCGGCTCCTTTCCTATGTCATGGAGAATCGGGAGCGGTTCGTACTGGATGGCTTCTGGACGGAGACGGATGATACATCGGGAGAACTACAGATTCCGCTGACACTTCTGCACACTGCGCACCACGGCTCCAACGGAGCAACGAGCGCGGAATTCCTGTCCGTCTTTCGCCCGTCCTATGCCTTTGTTTCGTGCGGAGTGGACAATTCGTATGGGCATCCGGGAAAGGAAGCCATGGAGCGGTTATATGATGCCGGCGTGCAGAGGGTGTTCGATACGAGATACTGCGGGGAGATTACGTTTCACACGGATGGGGAAAGGATGAGGGTTACGGCCCATGCAGGATGATGCAGGCCCAGAGTAACAGTTCACTCGCCAGCTGGGCGAGAGGGAACTGTTACCACGCCGTGGAGCTTCCGTCAGGAATGGGCAGTGCTCATGTTTTCCTCGCAGGAATTCTCTATGAATGTCCCAGATTCACCAAACGCCCGATTCGCGCAAAACTCGTCCGTCCGTGGCCTTCCTTTGGAAGGCTCACGTCTTGGACTCAAACAATTGCGCTCGGTCGGGCCGGTGAATCTGTTTCATTCATGA
>CAVKRN010000101.1:0-3906 GCA_963658695.1 bacterium | reverse complement strand
GAGATACTCACAGGGCCAGAATGCCACTTGCATTGCAAGATACACCCTAGCGGTAGACAGACGCCAGAAGGACGCAAACGGCAACCGGCAGGCTGATTTTATTAACTGCGTGGCCTTTGGAAAGTCTGGGGAATTCGCAGAGAAGTACCTCCACAAGGGTACGAAAATAAGCATCCGGGGCAGAATCCAGACAGGAAGCTACACCAAGCAGGACGGCACAAAAGTATATACCACGGATGTGGTAGCCGAGGAACATGAGTTTTGCGAGAGCAAGGCAGCAGGCGACACGGCCCAGAACGCGGCGCCCACGCAGCAGGCAACGAGTAACGCCATTGATGGCTTCACGAGCATCCCGGACGGCATCGACGAAGAGCTGCCGTTTAACTAAGGGGGCAGCATGAAGAAAGGGATAGAGTCATACACAGAGTTCGATCCGTCGGGGCACCTTGTGCTGGTCATCAAGAAACAGCGCGGAAAGCTCACTCTGGAAGAGATCAGAGAGGCGGCAATGGATTACAGCCAGAACTATTACGCCCTTGTTATGAAGTGCATGGACGGCGATATGTCGCAGTATTTTGACGATGATCTGAAAGGCGACGCCGTAGAACTGTACGAAATGGATGACGTGCTGGAGGTTATGGGACGGTTAAAAAAGCTGTGATCATGGTAAAATATAGGGTATGTTCAGATATGACAGGCAAGGCGAGGGCGGTCCGTTGGCGAGGGTACGGGTATTGAGTGATAAAAATAAATACTATCTGCCGAAAGAGGAGTTTTTGACAGTCCTGCACTTCGCCCTCCAGTACGGTAACTGGGTGGCGGAGCTGCGGACCGTACCGGACACAAGCAAGGCGATAACTTACGACGCGGACAAGGTGCAGACTTCCGGCGGATACGATCCGAACGCAGAAGTGGCAATGCGGCGGTATGAGCTATCACGAAAGCGTGACCTTGTGGACGGCGTGATTCGTCAGGTGGCACCGGAGATCGAGGAGTTCCTGCGGCTGGGCGTCTGCTACGGCTTCACGTTCTGGCAGCTCAAGGACCGAGGGATGCCGTGCGAAAAAGATATGTATTACGACAGGCGGCACCGGTTCTACTGGGAGCTCGCAAAGAAGATCTGAAAAAACATCCACAACGACCCCAGTTAGCGGTTGCCTTACGCACTCATTGGGTGTATAATAAGACCATGAAAGGAGGTCGTGCTGGTGTGAAAAAGAGAACAAGAAAAAACCTTGAGGCAATCGCCAAACTGTTAGCTAGCATAGCGGCAACGCTTATCGGTCTGGCGGAATTGCTCAAGGCATTAAAGTAGCAAGGCGGGGGCGAAAGCCCCTGTTGCTCTTAACAAGTATACACCATCACATAGCGAAATGAAGAAAAATGGCTGGTTTTGTTTCTTAGGAATTGCGGCGCTAGCTTTTGTGGCTACAGATAAGAGTATCCCGTCTGCCGTCCTTCTCTGTTTTACTGGCGCTTGCTCCGCCGTCAGCGCAGTATGCGAGCTGATTGAGAGGAACAGAAAATGAACATCAGAGAAGCCAGGGAAGAAAAAGGGATGAGCCGCACCGAAGTGTGTGACTGGCTGGGAATTCCATACAGGACGTTGCAGAACTGGGAGATCGGCAGCAGGGAATGCCCGGCATGGACCGAGAAGCTAATTGTTGAAAAAATTTTAAGGGGCAAAGAAGATGGCGCAAGATGATTATTTCGTTGTGGCGTACAGAATTCTGTCATACTTGT
The DNA here is from genome assembly GCA_963658695.1 of bacterium. Classification (GTDB taxonomy): domain Bacteria; phylum Bacillota; class Clostridia; order Lachnospirales; family Lachnospiraceae; genus CAG-791. The sequence continues at coordinate 2,163 of CAVKRN010000101.1, read as the reverse complement.
ATGAATGCTTCAAGAGCGGCGAACAGGCCGACCCGGAATTGTTCGGCCCGAAAGCTTTGGGAATCGGGAATGGATGCTGGTGCAACACCATGGAATCCATGAGCGACAAGGGATACATTAAAGGGGTAAGTGTTATCAATTCAATAGGCGGGCCGCCGAGCATCAAGCTTGTAAATGTAAAGATCACGCAGGACGGTATAGAATTTCTGCAAGACAACTCAAAAATAGCAAAAGCGAAGGATTTCCTAAAGACAGTAAAGGAGATCGTTCCGGGTTTCTGAGTAAACAACCGCACTCAGGGGACATAAAGCGGTGTTATTATGGTAGCGTGGAAAGAGTGAGGAGAGATCCCCACTCTTTTTTGTTGCAATAAAACGTTATAGAGGAGCACCCACCTTTCATATTTAGGGAAAATGAGAGAGTACACAGAGCACCAGATAGAAAAGTATTGTCAGAACAGAATAACGGGAATGATGACACAGCGGAAGGCCTATCTGGATGCGGTGCCAAGGTCCAGAAAATGGAAACCGGAGACGGTGGACTCAAAAGCCTCCACGCTGGAAAGGTCGGAAAAGGTTCGGGCAAGGCTGGCAGAGCTGAAAGAACGCTCCGACCGAATAGCCGAGCAGGACGCAGAGAAAGCCTGCCTCACAAGGGCACGCAAGCGGCAGATCCTGGCGGAGCTCGCAACGGACGATGAGGCATCTGCTTCCGACCGGTGCAGGGCGATTGACCTGGACAATAAGATGCAGGGCGAGTACGTGGAGAAGGTCAACGTGTCCGGGGAACTTAATAATCCATTCGCAGGGATGAGCACGGAGGACCTGCTTAAGCTGATTGGTGATCAGTTGTGACCATATCACGCGAGGATATTATCAGAGAGGCCCGCTGCGAGCTTTCAAGGCGGTCATTCTGGCAGTATTGCAGGACAATGGCCCCGGACTTCTACAAACCGGACAGGGCCTTCCTGAAGGACTTCTGCGACACACTGCAAGGGTTTCTCGGCAGCGATGACGGCGTGCTGATCGTAAACATGCCTCCTAGACACGGGAAGAGCTACACGGTGAGCCACTTTGTAGAGTGGGTGCTTGGCGTAGACAAGACCAAAAAGATCATGACCGGCTCCTACAACGAAACGCTTTCCACCAACTTTTCCAAGAACGTCCGCAATGCCATCATGGAGATTAAAGCAGACAAGGAGCGGATCGTATACTCCGACATCTTCCCCAAAAGCCGGATTAAATACGGCGATGCGGCAATGAACATGTGGAGCCTCGAGGGAGCATACAACAGCTACCTTGCAACCTCCCCCAAAGGAACCGCAACCGGTTTCGGGTGCTCCCTGATGATCATAGACGACATCATCCGATCAGCGGAGGACGCGTACAATGCCAACGTGCTGGAAGGCCATTGGAATTGGTTCACCAACACGATGCTCTCCCGTCTGGAAGAGGGCGGCAAGATTATCGTCGTTATGACGCGCTGGCACTCAGAGGACCTAGCAGGAAGGCTTATCGAAGCAAGGCCAGACGCGAAGGTGATTCTATACAAGGCCGTGCAGGATGACGGCACTATGCTGTGCCCGGAAATCCTATCCAGAGATACTTACGATCAGAAAACCCGTGACATGGGCGCAGAGATCGTAGAAGCAAACTACCAGCAAACGCCCATCGACATCAAGGGGCGGCTTTATACAGAGCTGAAGACATACACGGAGCTTCCGCACGATGTGGAGGGCAAGCCGATCTATACGGCGATCAGGAACTACACGGATACCGCAGACACCGGCGACGACTACCTCTGCAGTATCTGCTACGCAGTGTATGACCGTGAGGCTTACATTATCGACGTCCTATACACAAAGGACGGCATGGAGATCACGGAGCCAGCCACGGCACGAATGTTGCAGGAGAACGGTGTTAATGTGGCGGACATCGAGTCCAACAACGGCGGGCGTGGCTTTGCTAGAGCCGTCGAGCGAATACTGAAAGAGCAATACCGGACGAATCGCACGGTGGTTCATCCGTTCACACAAACAAAAAACAAACAGTCAAGAATCCTGTCCAATAGCGCGTGGGTGATGCAGCACATCTATTTCCCGACGAACTGGCGAGACAGGTGGCCGGAGTTTTATCTGGCAATGACGAAGTACCAGAAGGAAGG
>CAVKRN010000100.1:0-4167 GCA_963658695.1 bacterium | reverse complement strand
TTGGTCAAAACAGTCCGCTTCAGCTTACGGATATCGGGATTCTTGAGAAGATTCAGGCTGTGCAGGATGTGGCAATCGCTATTGAGCCGCCTGTGGAGGAAGCACCGGAGCTTCCGACGGATGTTCCGCCTGATCCGGTGATTTCAGCAGAAGCCCGCAATGCTTTCGGTTATACGGATGATGCTATGCTGCCGCTCACCAAGGAACGCGCCATGGAACTGTTTGAACGGGATGTGCCGGTGTATCTGCTTTATGGAGATAACACAGAGGCAATGGCGTTTGACCAGACGGAGATCCTGAATCATGACGGCATCTTTGGTATTGACCGTTCAGACTGGGAGGCGGTCAAGGAGCAGTTTCAGATTGAGACAGAAAACAAGTGGCAGAAAGCATTCTTGGAGAATCCTGCCGACAGCTATTGTATCTACCAGTTGAAGCGAACCGATGATACGGCGGAACTGCTCTTTATGAGCAGCAGCTATCTGAAAGAGCATGATTTGGATATTTCCTACGGAAACTACGATGCAGTTTATGCAGGTCAGCTTTCTGGTGCAGACAGCCCCACGAAAACGCTGGATGATCTCTATATGAAGTTCAATGCAGAGCGTCCGCAGGACTTCGTTGGACATAGCCTGTCGGTTAGCGACATCGTGGCACTCAGGCAAAACGGCGTGGTATCCTGCCACTACGTGGACAGCGTTGGCTTTGCCGATGTGCCTGCATTTCTTCCCGAAAACTATCTCAAGAATGCAGAGATGGCGATGGAGGATGATTACGGCATGATTGACGGGATCATTAACAACGGGCCTAAGGAACAGCCTGAGACAAAGGCAAAAGCTCCTGATCTGACAGCACTTTTTGAGGAAGCAAAGCGCACCGTGCAGGAGGATAAGGCTTCCCGTGATGACGGCAGAAAGCAATCCGTTCTTGCCATGCTCCATACGCCGACACCACCCAGAAACGATAAAACAGCGCCGAACAAAAGCGCGGAAAGGGATTTACTATGATGAATTTCACGAATGACGAGATGAACCTCATGTGCATTTACTGTGCCGGAAGCAACCGCACCGGACTTATGCAGAAACTTACCGAAATGAAGCGTTATCTTGAGAAGGATGAAACAGAACTGCTGACATTGACAGAATCGGCGTTCGAAAAGCTCTCCAGGATGAGTGATGAGGAGTTTGAGAAGCTGGAGCTTTATCCGGATTTTGATGCGTGAAGTCTATGAAACACTACGGATGACATCCAATCGGAGATATTACGGAAAAATGCAACTTTTTACTATTTTCCGTAATTCGATTCTGATTGGAAACAAGGACTCAAAACTCTATTCCGGAATAACAAAACGGATAAAGGATGGTTTGTCTCAAAAACAATGTAAAATTTGAGACAAAATAAAATGGACAGATTTGCATAGACAGTATGCGACAAGAGGCCTGCCTTGACTTTTTGTCTCAAAAACTATATAATATTTGAGACAAAACAAGGAGGTGATCTCTTGCAGAAGGATAGTATTATCACTCAAATTTATGAGAGAATTAAAGAAGTCGGTCATGACGAAGTGTATATTGTCGGTGACTTTCTGGATTTGGGTGAATACCATGCGGTACGCAAGGCACTCTTGCGATTAGACGAATCTGGTAAAATTCAAAAAATCATGAGGGGTGTTTACTATTACCCACGATACAGCGAATTGATCGAGGAGTACGAAGCTCCGTCACCGGGCAAGGTTGCAGAAACATTGGCAAGGAAGTTTGGCTGGTCGATTGCTCCGTGTGCAGAGACTGCGCTGAATCAACTTGGTCTGTCAACACAGGTTCCTGCTAAATGGAGTTATATCAGTGACGGCCCTTATCATGAGTTTCAAATCGGAGCCTTTACAATAGAATTCAGGCATAGAAGCAACCGTGAGATATCAGGAATCTCCCGACAGACGGCTACTATCATACAGGCTTTGAAAGCTATCGGAAAGAACAATGTCACCGATATGCAGATGGATATTATCAGACGTCAGATTTCAGATGAAGATAAGGCCACAGTGTTAAAAGAGGCTCAGCAGGCTACTGTGTGGGTATACGATTTGATGAAACAGATATGCGAGTAAAGAGAGGTGTAGATGAATGTACCAGTTGATAAAGCAGCCGGAGGAACAGCTGCGGATTCTGTTCAGAAATACTGCTCAGAAAACCGGTCTCCACGAGGCCATTGTTGAGAAAGATTTTTGGGTTTGCCTGACATTGGATTATCTTTTTCACAGCTGTCCGTGGAAGGAAGCATTTACGTTCAAGGGCGGCACGAGCCTTTCAAAATGCTACGGCCTGATCAAGCGATTTTCAGAGGATATTGATCTGATTTTAGATTGGCGAGTATTGGGCTATGGACTGAATGAGCCTTGGGAGCAACGCTCCAACACAAAGCAGGATGCTTTCAATAAAGAAGCCAACAGTCGTGCGGAAGCTTTTCTATCTGAACAACTTCTCCCGGTATTAAAAGAGGATATAGGCAAAATCTTAGGAAAAGAAGCGAATTTCTATATTCTGCCGGAAGACCCGCAGACGATATGCTTCCAGTATCCGAAGGTTTTTGAAGACAAGGATACACTGCAAATTATTAGGCTTGAAATCGGAGCATTGGCGGCATGGACGCCATCTGTTGCCAAGACGATTGCTCCCTACGTTGCAGAGGCATATCCGAAAATCTTTTCCAAGCCGGAAACTACAATCCTTACAGCCTCGGCTGAAAGAACCTTCTGGGAGAAAGCAACCATACTGCATCATGAGGCAAATCGTCCGGAGAATCTGGCCATGCCGGGCAGATATTCCCGACACTATTATGATCTGTATTGCATTGCACATTCTGACATCAAAGAATCAGCGTACAGCAATATTGCGCTTTTGAAGAGAGTAACGGACTTCAAAATGAAATTCTATCCGCGGAAGTGGGCGCATTACGAGCTTGCCGTACCGGGCACGCTGAAGCTTTTACCGCCGGAGTATCGCATGGAGGATTTACAGAGAGACTACGATAGCATGAAAAATATGATGTTCGGCGAATATCCCGATTTCCAAACGCTTATGAAATTTATAGGTGGCTTGGAGAGGGAAATTAACTCGCTGGCAAAGTAACAGAATAAACCAATTTATTTGTAGGAGAAGCGTCTGAAGAGGCGCTTCTTTTCTTTTACGCAGATGAAGGGCTATGAAAGGAGAACCAATCTATGGCAAGTAAATTGCAGGAATACCGCCGCATGTCGGAGGAAGCGCAGCGCCAGCTGACGGGCAGTCTGGAACGCTGGCAGTCGTTTCTAAAGACAGCATCGCGGCTGTATAAGTACCCGTATCATGAGCAGGTCATGATTCATGCACAGAGGCCGGACGCGACGGCTTGTGCCGAGTATGATGTGTGGAACAACACCATGGGACGCTTTGTACGCCGTGGTTCCAAGGGCATTGCCCTGATCGACACCAGAGGCGACCGCGACAGGCTCCGCTATGTATTTGATGTATCGGATACCGGCGAAAGGCCGCATTCCAGGAATGTGAACCTGTGGGAGCTGCGTGAGGAGCATCTTCCGGCGGTGTCGGCTATGCTGTCATCCTATTACGGCACGGAGGCTTCTGATCCACTGAATCAGCAGATTGAAGATCTGGCAACAAGCCTTGCACAGGAATACTGGGACAACAATAAACGGGACATTCTCGACATCCTTGAGGATTCCTTCCTCGAAGAATATGATGAATTTAACGTCGAGGTAGCCTTTCGGCACGCTGCGCAGGTCAGCATCAGCTATTCCCTGCTGAACCGCTGCGGGCTTGACCCGAACGACTATCTTGAGCATGAGGACTTTATGAGTGTCTTCGATTTCAATACGCCGGATACAGCGGCTGCGTTGGGCACGGCAGTGAGCAGTATCAATCAGCAGGTGCTGCGGGAAATCGGAGCAACCATCCGAAATTATGAGCGCGAGAAAATCGCGGAAAGGAGCGTCACACATGGAAATGACTTACACGAAAGCGGGAGATTATCTGATTCCGGACATCAGACTGAGCAGCCAGGAGACGAAGCCCATCGGGAAGTATTGGTGCTGATCGCAGTGTGACCTTCTATGCCGATAACCTGCCGGATGCCATCCGTGAGCAGATTCAGGAGGTTGCAAGAACTGCG
>CAVKRN010000099.1:0-4217 GCA_963658695.1 bacterium | reverse complement strand
CGACCTTCTGGTCCGTAGCCAGACGCTCTATCCAGCTGAGCTACACATACATTTGATGCGATATCGTATGTCCGTCGCAACAGATGTTAGTGTAGTCGATTTGGTCCTATTTGTCAACACTCTTTTTAAAGTTATATAGTGTAAAACGTGCACTACTTCACAGCCGCGACGGTCTCGCCCTCATAAAGACTACCCGCAATCATGACGCGCTCGATAAGAGTGGACTTAGGGTGCTCGATCAACGCGATCAGCTTTTCAGCAGCTTCTCTTCCAATGGCATCCGTATCCTGGCGAATGGTCGTGAGCTTGGGTTCCAGATGCCGTCCCAGTCGAATGCCATCATATCCGGCAATGGAAATATCATACGGGATGGACAATCCCAGAGCGTGAATGGCGTTCATGCCGCCCAAAGCAGCAAAATCATCCGGATACAGAATGCAAGTCGGCCTTTCCGGAAGCTGCAGCAGTTCCATCGTCTTCTGGTACGTATCGTCTGTAGCACGGTAAGGCGCCTCCAGAATGTACTCCTCCGGAATGGTCAGCCCCAGATCAAGCATCGTCTTGTAGAAGCTGGAAAGCCTTGCCTGTGTAACCGCAGAATCCATACCGTGAATATAAGCAATACGCCGATGTCCTTTTCGGTAAATGTACTGAACAAGATCACGCATTCCGGACACATTATCGGATTGAATAACCATGCGATTATCAAAAACATGGTCTATGGTAACCACTGGGATGGAACTGCGGATCAGTTCCGTGACACCGGGATCATAGAAATCCACGCAGGCGATACAAACGCCATCAAACCCGCGGTATCTGGCATGTTCCAGATAAGACATACCGTTCGTCCTGGAGCTGTTGCTGTTGATAAATGTAAGGTCATATCCCATGGATTCGGCACATCGCTTAAAACTATCCAGAAGGGCTGCATAGTAATCGTGCGTCAATCCGCTTTGCGCTTCGTCCACGAAGAGAATCCCCAAATTGTAGGTTCGATTTGTTTTCAGCGCCTTTGCAGCGGAGTTCGGCATATACCCCATCTCGGCCGCAACTTTGCGGACACGTTCACGGGTCTCCTCTCCGATATCCTTGTGGTTATTCATGACTTTGCTGACCGTAGCAACAGAAACACCGCAGGCAGCAGAGATATCCTTTAACGAAACCATCCGATCAAACCTTTCTAAAATAAATGTATCTGTTTAGCACCTGCATTTCGATTTTGATACTCAAAAGTGTCCGATGGCACTTTCTTCTGAGAAAATACTGATTTGATCAGCATTTCCCTAACATTCATTTCGAAAACCTCGCGACAAACGCGAAACAGGTACGCAAAAGCGGCAGTTCTAAAACGTTTTCGGCTTCAGATTAAAGCAAATTGGCATAAACCTCAAGTCAGAATTCGGTTTTATTAGGTAAAATAAAGAAAAGTGTCGCATGCGCCGTCATCCGTATTGCACATATGACGACATAGAGCCTATAATGAGCATAAAATATGTGGTATATTACTTAAACGTTTTCTATCCGTCATTTCCGCAGCGAAGCGGACTCACCAATCAAAGGAGGGAGTTATGAAATTCGGCCATTTCGACGATACTGCCATGGAGTACGTCATTACAACACCAAAAACGCCGCTTCCGTGGATTAATTATCTTGGAAACAAGGACTTTTTCAGTCTGATTTCCAATACAGACGGAGGATATTCCTTCTACAAGGATGCAAAGCTCCTTCGCCTGACACGGTATCGTTACAACAACGTTCCTTATGATAGTAACGGCAAATATTTCTACATCAAAGACGGTGATCAAATCTGGAATCCGGCCTGGCAGCCGACCAAGACTGCATTGGACTCTTACGAGTGCCGACACGGGCTGGGGTATTCCCGTTTTGTGTCTTCCAAGGATGATATTGAAGCTAATCTTTTATGCTTTGTCCCATTGGAAGACACCTGTGAAATCCAACAGCTTCAACTGACAAATCACAGTAATGAAACCAGAAACCTGCAGCTTTTTTCCTATGTGGAATGGTGCCTCTGGAACGCCTCCGATGACTGCGAGAACTTCCAGAGAAATCTATCTACCGGCGAGGTAGAAGTGGTCGGTTCCGCTATTTTCCATAAAACGGAGTACCGTGAGCGCCGCAACCATTACGCGGTTTATTCAGTAAACCAGAAAGTAGATGGTTTCGACACCATTCGCAGCGAATTCATGGGCTTCTATAACGGGCCAGACTGTCCGCAGGCGGTGCAGGATGGCAGATGCCGCAATTCCGTAGCCAGCGGTTGGTCGCCTATCGCTTCGCACCAACTGAATGTAACGCTGGATCCCGGCGAAAGAAGATCGTTCGTTTTCATTCTGGCGTACATCGAGAATCCGGAGAGCGAGAAGTGGGCAGAGGGCACCACCGCCCGCGACGGAGTCATCAATAAGACCCGCGCATTCCAGCTCCTTGATAAATACAAAACCGATGCCTCCGTGGAGTTTGAATATACGAAGCTGCGTGAATACTGGGCAGATCTTCTAACCCATTATACGGTAAAAACCAGCAACGATAAAGTAAACCGCATGGTGAACATCTGGAACCAGTATCAATGCATGGTTACGTTCAATATGAGTCGCTCTGCTTCTTATTACGAGTCCGGAATCGGGCGAGGCATGGGCTTCCGGGATTCCTGTCAGGATCTATTCGGTTTCGTACATCTGATCCCGGAGCGTGCACGCGAGCGGATCATCGATATTGCTTCCACACAGTTCCAGAATGGCTCAGCCTATCATCAATATCAGCCGCTTACCAAGAAAGGAAACGCCGGAATCGGCTCCGGTTTCAATGACGATCCGCTGTGGCTGATTGCCGCCGTCAGCGCCTATACACGAGAAACCGGCGATTATTCCATCCTAGATGAAATAGTTCCCTATGACAATGATATGTCTGCGGCAACAACGCTGATGGGTCACCTGCAGCGATCGCTGAATTTCACCATGGAGCACCTAGGTCCCCACGATCTGCCTTTGATTGGACGCGCAGACTGGAACGACTGTCTGAATCTGAACTGTTTCTCCGAGCATCCAGGGGAATCCTTCCAGACCTTCGGCCCATCCGAAGGGCCGGTTGCAGAATCGGTATTCATCGGCGGCATGTTCGTGAAGTATGGCGAGGAATATGCTCAGCTTGCCGAACTTCGCGGCGATGCCGCAGAGGCCGCTCGTGCTCGAGAGGCTGTAAAGCGCGTGTATAAAGCAGTTACAACCGCCGGCTGGGACGGCGAGTGGTTTGTCCGCGCGTACGATGCAAACGGCAATAAGGTCGGCTCAAAGGAATGCGAGGATGGACAGATCTACATTGAACCGCAAGGCTTCTGCGTTCTGGCGGGGTGCGGCGTAAAGGAAGGGCTGGCCGATAAAGCGCTGAAATCAGTTGAAAAGCTTCTTGATACGCAGTATGGCATCTGCATCCTCTGGCCAGCCTACAAGCGTTATCACCTGGAGCTGGGAGAAATCAGCTCCTATCCGCCGGGATACAAGGAGAACGGCGGCATTTTCTGTCACAACAATCCATGGGTATCCATCGCAGAGACTGTATGCGGACACGGCGACCGCGCTTTTGATATTTACCGGAAGACATGCCCCGCCTATACCGAAGATATTTCTGAGATTCACCGAACAGAGCCGTACGTATACTGTCAGATGGTTGCAGGCAAGGAGGCTAAATATTTTGGTGAAGGGAAGAATAGCTGGCTGACGGGAACAGCCGCATGGACGTTCGCCAATATTTCGCAGTATATTCTCGGTGTTATGCCGACTCATAAAGGACTATCCATTGACCCTTGCATCCCGAAGGACTTTGGCGATTTTGATCTGACTCGCAAATTCCGGGGAGTAACCTATCACATTCACGTCACCAATCCGGAGCATGTGGAAAAGGGAGTGAAACAGATGCTGGTGGACGGCACACCGGTAGAGGGAAATACCATTCCGCTCGGCATAGGCAAGAGTGAATGTGAAGTCCGGGTCATCATGGGATGACTTATCGGATGATCCGAAAATTAAACAGCTGTAGCTAGACAACCCCCTGTAAAATCATCGTTTGTTGATTTTACAGGGGGTTATGGAATGCGGTCGATGGGTTTTGACCTATATGTGTATGTAAGCATCCACGCATTGCAAGAGCATTTTTAACATATCGACACTTTACGCCAGATGCTCTGCTCTTCAACAGCTACA
>CAVKRN010000098.1:0-4421 GCA_963658695.1 bacterium | reverse complement strand
CCATCAGGCGAATCTTGCCTTCAAAAAAAATCTTCAAAAATCCCAATATTTTTTATTTCCTCAAAAAATCCGACATATTCTTACTGACCGATGACGAAAACCCTTCGCGGTCACCGATAACATCCATCATTTTCAAAAAGAAAGGAAAAAACTATGAACTCAAACGCAAGTGAAACTCGTACGACAGAACAGGAGCAGGTTCTCAACCAGCAGGAAACTCCCACCAATGATCAAACAAGAGCAAATGTTTTGCAGATTGATCTGGATATCCTGGCCTACCATTATCTGGTTTCCGGTTGGTTTCGCTCCGATCAGGATACCCCTTTCATCCAGCTGCTGAAAAAGCGATATGTTGACCGCCAGCGTTCGCTCTCACGCGACAGGGTATCTGCAACGCAGGAAATCTATGACAGGTTAATGTGGTATCTAAATTCCATGACAGATCTGTATTCTCTGGTCAAGTAGATGCTCGCCATTTAAATTTGCCTGTTCGATTGCTTTCAAAAAGAATCAACACAGCCACATAATTTTTTATTTTCTAAAAAAATCCGACATATTTTCATTGACGGATAGCAAACAGCCTCCGTTATCGGAGGCAACATTCATCATTCTCAAAAAGAAAGGAAAATACTATGGAACAGAACACCGCATGGGAAAATCTTGTGAAGGAAAAAGAATATCTCAATAGAAAACTGGAAATTCTTGCCGATGATCAGGCACGCCTTTTTCAGACATATCAGGCAATTGGTGAATGGGAAACCGCAATAGCGGATCCCACCTCGGCTATTTCGCAGATCAATATGGATATTCTGATCTATCATCAGCTGTTTTCTGTCTGGCATCGCTGCGATATGAACGAGCCGCTCGCTCGAGCGCTGGCAAGGAAATATATTGATCGCGAATATGATCTCATTGAACAGGCGGAGGGCGAAAGCGCCGACGGCAGGTTTGCAAAGTAATAGTTTTAAAGGGAAGGAAACCGTTATGAAACAGGACACAACATCAGAAAATCTCACCGTGGAAATGGAATCGATCATCAAAAGCTTAGACACTCTCGCCGATACTCAGGCATATCTTTTTCATATATATCAGTCGACTCGCGATTGGGAACCTGCACAAGCGGATCCCACATCGGCAATTTCGCAGATTGATATGGATATTCTGACTTTCCATCATGTATTTACTATCTGGCTTCATCGTGATCTAAACGATCCAGTCGCTATGATGCTGGCAGAGACGTACATCAAGCGCGAGTATGTGCTCATCGCACAGGCAGATGAAGAAAGAGCCACTCTCAAATTTGCAAGGCGGTATATGCGATATATATGAAACTGCAGGAAATTCTAACGTTAATTCAGGATTTTGGGCCATTTGTGTTGATTGGTGGACTCTATGCCGCTCTGGAATATGAGCGGCATAGCGCCCTTACTCGTTATCACGAAACCTCACAGCATCGCAGGGCTAAACATCCTCCCACGCCGGATAAATGGCTGTTCAAGAAACCGGAAGGATTGATTCTCGGAAAAGTCGGTAACAGGTATTTCTGTATCCCGGAAGGCGGGCCACAAGCTGACTGCATGTCTGCCTTGATCTGGGGCGGAACCGGCTCCGGCAAAACCTCCGGCCCCATCGGCTGCAGTGTGTTGCAGCTCCAGCAGGATCTTCTCGATAAACCGGATCAGGCCTGGACCGCCATGATCTGCGATCTAAAAGGCGAAATTCATGAGCTTGTCGGCGGTGCCTCCAGCGCCTGCACGGTACCGGAGGATAACGATCCTTCCACATTTTTCCTGATCGATCCGGCCCCTCAAAAGCGTGCATATACTGTCGGTTGGGATGCCTACTGGCGACTGCATCAGGAAAAGCATCCGTCCAACGATCTGAAGATCGAAGTCTTTACCGGCATTGCTCGATGCTTTATCCCCGAAGATAAGAAGCAGCCTTATTTCTCCGAAAACGCAACAGCCATGATGTGCGGCTGTCTCTCCTATGGCTATGACCATGGGGAAAGTCTCGTCGACACCATTCTGAAAATCCTCACCCGCGACATTCCGAAGGAAATTGAAACAGAGCTTGCCGACTCCGATTACGGTTCGGTAACACAATTCTTCCTCGGGAAATTCCGTGGAAAGACCTCAGAGGGCTTCGAGGATATCTGCTCCACGCTGACGTCAAAACTGAGCTGTTTTTCGCTGGATAGTGTGGCGTATCTCCTCCGCGACAATCCCAATCAAATCGGTCCGGATGCCGTCCGCAGGAAGAACGTCTTTCTCTCCGTTCCGGATCACATGCTGACGGAGACACAGATGGCGCCTATTTTCCGCATGATCATCAGTCAGGAGATGCAGTACCTCACATTAAAGCTGCCGCCCAAAGATGTTCGGCCTGTTGTACTCCTCGTCGATGAGGCCTATGCCATCGGCGGGCCATCCGGTATTCCAGGACTGGAGAAAACGCTCTCTATCTGTCGGGGCTACCGCTTCAGCGTCATCCTCGCCTTTCAGGGGCAGGCACAGATCGATGCCGTATACGGCTCCGGCAATGGTGCCGGTTCGCGCATCATCCTGGATAACACTCGCTGCCGCTGCATTCTCGAGGTGTCGGATAAAAAATCCGCAGATACCTGCGTATCCTGGACTGGCAAGTATATGGAACGAAAACTCAGCACCCAATCCTCACAGAAAATGACGAGCACGGTCAGCTGGCAGGACAAAGATATTTTCTCTCCATCGGATTTCACCAGACTCGTTGAACATAAGCGCGTCATCGTCATCACCCCAACCGGTTTCAGCAGCATCCAAAAGCTCCAATGGTTTCGTGACAAGCACTTTCAGCGCATTCATAAAGCCCTGCACAGCTATATCAACCATGACAAAGCACAAACATTCGCTCAATCCATGCCGGAAACGGTAGAAAGGAAATCCCATGATAAACAATAGTTCTATTACCCCCAAATCAGCCACTCCAGGAGAGACCGCAGCCTTTTTAAGTACGGTTCTTCCCGCTCTGATCACAGAGAAGACGCATCCGTCTCTTGCCAGCACTTGTCCTCATGTACCGGTACCCGGCACGGATCTGCTTGAAGTCACCGTCATTGATGGTAACTACGTGACGAGGGAAGACATGCAATATTACCGCTGCACACAAGGAGAGCTGTTTTCCGCGGCATCGATCAATCAACATCTGGATCAGATTTATTTTAATACCGTTTACAGTGCGCTCGGATTCTTGCCGCCAGAGAAGAACGACACCACGCTGTATGTGCTGACCTCAGCGCAGCAGGCGACTGGTGCTGCCCTCATTCTCAATAAAAACATCATGCAGAAGGCCTCCAAAACCATCGGCGGTGACCTTCTGATCATTCCCAGCTCTGTGCACGAGGTTCTCCTCGTTTCCCCCAACGCCGTAAAACCCGAGGATCTGGAATCCATCGTGCGTGATGTCAACCAACAGGCGCTCAAGCCGGATGATCGTCTCTCCGATCATGTCTACCGGTATGACTGCCAAACTATGCAGCTTTCCATTGCCACGGAACAGCGTCTATGTCAGGACGTTACCGCCGATCGCCAGGTCTCAAGACCAGAAAGGAGGATCCGATGAGCTCCTATCTTGATACCGTCGATTCGATTGTCCTGTGGTATCTCACCTATGCACAGATGCGTCATCCTGCTGAGGATGATGTCGAGGATATGCTCATTGAGGATATTCACATCGAGGATACGTCTCTGTGTGCCAGCGATGAGCCTGATGGAGGTGATGTCCTATGACAGCGAAAGCCGCCGATCTCTCCCGGCAGCTAACGGAGGGAATTCATACCTATCTGCAGTCTGATGCGTACAAAACACTGCTGAACACCATGTCTCATTTTCATCGATACAGCTTGAACAATTCCATTCTGATTGCGCTTCAAACTGACGGAAAAGCTACCCGGGTTGCATCCTACACCGCATGGAAAGCGCTCGGACGGACCGTTAATAAGGGAGAGAAGGGGATTCAAATCTTCTCTCCCCTTCCTTATCGGAAAAGGGTCGAGACTACTGTCGTCGATAACAACGGCTCCCCTGTTCTTCATCCGGATGGAACTCCGGTTGTGAATCGCACAGAGGTTTCTCAGATGGGGTTCAAGGTAGCCTATACCTTTGATATCTCCCAGACCAGTGGGAAACCTCTCCCGGAAATCGCCCCCAAACTGAATGGTTCTGTTGATGATTATCCGGATCTCCAGGCAGCAATTCGGGAGGCCTGTCCCGTTTCTGTCGTCATTGGTCCCATCGATCATTCTTCCGCCTTTGGATACTACTCTCCCTCTGAACGCGAAGTCAGAGTCCGCGAGGGCATGGGTGAACTGCAGACGCTAAAGACGATGATTCACGAAACAGCCCATGCAAGGCTTCATGTCACCGGTACGGATGGTGCAAAGT
>CAVKRN010000097.1:0-4429 GCA_963658695.1 bacterium | reverse complement strand
CCCCCTTGAGCCCCTAGGCTTCTTTTACCATGTTTTGATCGTTTTTGAGCCCCTTCTTTTCCAGCTGTGCCCGTGCCTCTTCGAAATCAATGGCATTGGAATAATTTTCTTTAGTCTATCGTTCTTATTTTGATACAATGAACGTGGGGAATGCCAGAGAATCGGGAGGTTACAGAATGGCAGAAAAAGATATTACAGAGAAGATCCTAGCGGACTATAACGATGTATTCGCAGATATCGTCAATGTGTTGCTCTTTCACGGAGAGCAGGTGATATCGCCGGACGATTTGGAGACGGTGAAGGATCGGAGCCAGTACAAGGCTGATGGGATGATCCATCAGCAGGAGCGGGATGTATCCAAGGTTTTGAAGAGTGGGAATACGAAGATCTCGCTGCTTGGCTTTGAGCATCAGACGGAAGCAGAGAGATTTATGCCGCTGCGTCAGATCGGATACGACGGGCAATCGTACCGGGCGCAGATTCTGGACAAAGATGCAAAGCGGACGTATCCCGTGATTACAATGGTGCTATACTTTGGCACAAAGCATTGGAACTACGAACGGAATCTACTGGGAGTGCTGGATGTTCCGGAGAAATTCAGACCCTACGTCAGCGATTATGAGATGAAGAATCTCTTTGAAATCGCATTTCTGACACCGGAGCAGGTGCAGATGTTCCACAGCGATTTCAAGCACGTTGCGGATTATTTTGTTCAGAAACGCATGAACGATGATTATAAGCCGAGTGACGAGCAGCTTAGACATGTGGATGAGATACTGAAATTAATGTCAGTTCTGACGGGTGACACACGATTCGAAGAAGTTATTCGGGAACTGTCAGGAAAGGGAGGTACCAGTATGTGCACTGTATTAGATAAGATTGAAAACAAGGGAAGAGAAGAAGGAAGGCAGGAAGGAAGGCAGGAAGGAAGACTGGAAGGAATGACGCAGGTATATTATACCAAATTGCATTATTCTGCAGACCAGATTGCAGCAGAACTGGATGCTCCGGTAGATATGATTCAGGAGCTGATCAATGGAATTGTGAACAAGTAGGTTGTTTTACGTTCTGAGCATCCATTTCAGACAGAAATGTCCCACCACTGCAGAGCAGTGGTGGGACAAGTTATGGGAGCAAGGACATCAATCTTCCTCGTATTCGTCCTCCCAGTCGTCATAGGCTTCGCTCCTTGACTTGTACATGGATTTGTTGTCCTGATAATAACTTTCAGGATCTTCATCATAGAAGTCATCCCGCGTCTCATACAGCTGACGATAATGCTTGTTGCAATATCCTTTTTTGTTACTGACACTCCGGTTCCTGCAGCCCGGATAGATACAGGTTTTCACAGAAGAGCTTTGTGTTGCAGAAGCTGTTTTTGGGGAGCCGGACGACTGCGCCTCTTTTTCTTTTTTTTCCTTTTCTTCTGCAAGCTTTCTTTCCAGTTCTGCAAGTTTTCTGCTTGTTTCCTGACCGCTCTTAAATGATTCATCCCAGGTACGTGCCGTTCCGTGGGGATTGCCGGTTGAATTCTCTGAAAATTTCGCGTACCGTTCGTCTCCGTCTGATTTGCACTGTAGCATATCTGCAGAAAGCGTGTCCTGTACGGAGTGCCATACAGCGAGCTCCTCTGCGGTAAGACCCGTGGACTCCGCGGCGTAATTAACGATAAGGTTAACCCAGTTAAAATCCATGGTTTCAAAGCTGTAGCGGGATTCTTTGACAATTTTTGCCCTTCCGGTGGTCAGATCTCCCCAATATTTCCAATTGTCTAGCTGCTCCAGACAATCATTCAGGTACTTGTACATGGCAATGTCGGCTATCGGATACGTTCCACTGCCGGTCTTATAGCTCAGCTGCACCTGATAATTTTCATCAAGAATTTGTTCCTGACCATTATCTTCCCGTCCACCATAAACCTCATTCACCGGTGTAATCTCGACTGTCACGTAGCGCAGCCATTCTGCAGGAACCTTCAGCGAATAGAACTCAGTTTCGATCATTGCATACGATAGCTCCTTTGTCCGGTGGAAGGTTTTACGTTCTTCCTGCGCCCAGTAGTAGCTATAGCTACAGAACGCAATGAAGGCAATTACTGCTACTGTCAGGAAAATGCGCAGGCTGTGATGTTTTCTCTTTTGAACGTCTTCCTCTTTCATTGCACAACATCCTCACTTCAATCATCTACGCCGAATAATCTCTATTGCGCTATTTACATCTGGCTAAACAGATATACAAAATTATACATCATTCGAGAATGGAAATCGAAAGGGACTCATGAAATTGATGTACTTGCATCACGCTGTGGGAAGGCTGGGAAGCAATTATTATTTGCGGCGTTCCGTTTGGCTCAGCTGTACCATTTTGATAGAATGTACTAGTTATTTAAAAATCGATGTACTAGCCATATCGAAGTTTTCCGAATGCAAGGAGAAAGTGCCATCGGGCACTTTCGAGTATCAAAATCGAGATAGTTGCTGAAGAGGTACGATAGAATAGACGCAAGAGAATTGGCGGCACAGACATGGGCAAACGGTGATGGATACAGAATCGAATAAAACGCTGGAATATTATGATCAGAATGCGGGCCGATTCATAGAGGACACTGTGGATACGGATATGCATGAGACGCAGGAGCGATTCCTGGGCTTAATCAAAGTGGGAGGGCGTATCCTTGATTTTGGTTGCGGCTCCGGGCGGGATTCGGAATTCTTTTTAAAGAAGGGCTATCAGGTGGACGCCGTGGATGGCTCTGAGGAGATGGTCAGAATGGCTACCGAGCGAACCGGGATCCTTGTGAAACAAATGTTTTTTCAGGATCTGACAGAGACCGACGCGTATGATGGAATCTGGGCATGCGCGTCAATTTTGCATTTATCGAAAGCGGAGTTAAAAACGGTGATGCAGAAAATGACCGTAGCGCTTTGTCGTGAAGGCGTAATCTATGCGTCCTTTAAATATGGCACATTTGAAGGTTGGCGGAATGGAAGGTACTTTACGGATTTTACAGAAGAGTCCTTTCGGCTATTTTTACCGGACATACCGGGATTGAGAATTGCAGAGTGTTGGATCACCGCGGATGCACGACCGGGACGAGCGGACGAACAATGGCTGAATCTGCTGCTGAGGAAACAGCAATGAATGACGGAGACAGTGTGTTGCGGTAAGGACTGTCTCGGAATTGCGGCTTGAGAATAAGGAAATGAGAGATGAATGAAACAGCTTCGGAGGAGGCGGGATATCCGCTGTCGATAGATCTTAAATATCATAATACACTGGATATCGAAGGCTTTTCGCTGATGATGAAGGATCCTTCTTACTGCTACAAGTTTTACTGGCTGGAAGCCATCGTGCAGCTGATCTCGCGGGGCATACAGGACACCACCTTTAATGCGATCATCAATGAAATGATTTGTAATGCCTGGTATTCCGTTCGGGAGTTCCACATTCATCTTAGCGGGGTGCGAGCGGATGGCGTGGTGAGAGATGGATTGGAACGTGCGGTCCTGAAGCTGGCGGAGCTCAGCAATTTACCGGCAAATGCATCCAAGGTTGAAATTCAAAATGCAATTCGAGAGTATGACGGCGAATTGAAAAGCGCTAAGGAACAGCTTACGAAGATGGTGCCCGGACGCGCTTTGACGGGATTCTTTGCAAAAGGAAATGAGGCGGTTCCGTGGGAAAGCGCGGCAAGATTGACGGAGTACATTCGACGCTTTGATCGTACGCTGGTACGACTGCCATATACGTTTGGAGATGGCAGCCGGCTGAAAAAGGAAGTGCATTTCCATACCGACTGGATGGCGATGATTCAGGACAATACGGTTAGCATTCTTGGGTGGATTCAGTACGAAAAGGTGAAATGGCTTCAGAATAATAACCCGGAGGTGCCGGGGCTGATCTATAAGCTGGCGCCGATGGATGAAAAGATGCGCAAGCTCGGTCGTGTTCGAACGCTTTGGGAAGGGATTCTTGATGTTGCGCCGGTACGCGATGTTTTTACCGGGCAGTTGATTGCTTCAAAGAGGTATGATGTGGATCATTTTATTCCGTGGTCGTTTGTCATGAACGATGAGCTGTGGAACCTTATGCCAATGGATTCCGGCCTGAATTCTTCGAAGAGCAATCGCCTGCCGAAATGGGATCCGTTTTTTACGGCTTTTGCAGACAACCAATACTTGATGTACCACTTGATCTATGAGAAGCCGGAGCTTCACAAAAGATTCGAGTCGTGCTACCGGGATAATCTGCATTCGATCTGGGCTGGGCAGGAGCTGTACCGGAAGGGAAATTCAAAAGAAGCCTTTTGCCGTATACTTGAGAAAAATATGATGCCGGTATACGACTCGGCAAAGCGGCAGGGGTACGAGGTCTGGAACTATCTCGCGGAGACAGGCTAGTACATCGTTTGCAAAATAACTGGCCAAAT
>CAVKRN010000096.1:0-4651 GCA_963658695.1 bacterium | reverse complement strand
GCATTTCCTCCACATCTACGTCAATGTCGACATGTAGACCATTTCTCCGCACTAATAGGCATACCGTCTCCACTTCCTTCGTAAACGGGAACATGTCCACCGGCGTTGCCTTTTTCATCTGGTAGCCGCCCCTGGTGAGGATCTCCAGATCTCTCCCAAGTGTTTCCGGATTGCAGGAAACGTACACAATCTTCTTCGGTGCCAGCGTAAGCGCCGCCTGCAGGAAGTCTTCGGAAGCACCGCTTCTGGGCGGGTCCATGAAGAGAACGTCCGCCCTCTCCCCCTGCGCTGCCATCTCCTGCATAAAGCGGCCGGCATCCTCCTGGTACACGGTGACGTTATCCGCATGATTTCTCCTGGCATTGTCACGCGCATCCCGGGCCGCATCCTCATTCAGTTCCGCCGACAGCACCTCCCTGGCCTGATCTGCTGCACAGATTCCAATGGTGCCAATACCGCAATAGGCATCCAGCACACGCTCCTTGCCGGAAAGGCCTGCCGCATCAATGGCAATGCGATAGAGCTTCTGTGTCTGCAGGGAATTCACCTGATAAAATGATCGCGAGGAAATTCGAAACCGCTTTCCGCACAGCTCATCCTCAATATATCCCTTTCCCAACAGAACCCTCTCCCGGTCTCCGAGTACCATCGAGCTGTCATTGTCCTTGATGTTCTGCACAATCGACGTGATTTCCGGATGCCGCTCCTGCAACGCCTTCGCAAAGTGATTCCGGGAAGGGAACATGGGGCCTGCCGTTACAATGGTCACCAGAATCTCTCCGGTCACGTGGGCCGTGCGAATCTGTACGGCACGCAGCGTGCCGTACCCGGTCGCCGGATCATACACCCGCAGCTTAAAGGATGGAAGAAGCTCATACACTGTCTGCACAATCCGGTCTGCCTGCCGGTTTTCGATGAGACAGTCCTTCACCGGAACAATTTCCCGGGATCTGGCCCGGTACACGCCGCACACAGGATGTCCCTTGCGGTCCAGTCCGAACATGCTGGTCACCTTGTTGCGGTAACGGTAGGGATTTTTCATTCGGATCACCGACTCAACCGGTCCGAACCTGCCCACACACGACTGCACCAGAAGCTCCTTATCCCTCAGCTGCTCCTCCATCGGCACGTCAATCTGCGTGCACCCGCCGCACTGGCGGCTGTAGGGACATGCCGACTTCTTTTTCGCCGAAGCAGGAAAATTGTTCTCCCCGGCCTCCTTCGATTTCCTGCGGTACGGGTCGCTTGCTGCCCGTTCCTTCCGGGGCGCCCTGTATGATTTCACATTTTCTTTCTTCGTCTGTTCTGATCTCTTCATAGCTTTTATTTCCTCGCGGAATGTTCCGTTCATTCTACTCCGTATTTATCCTTCAGCTCTCTTCCTGCGAACAGAATTTCCTCCAGAAGCCCTCTGGGCGAGAGCCGCACCGCCCCTGCACCGAAGATAATGATCTGCTCCACATAATCTCCCGTCGCAACGCTGACCTTATTCTTCGGGTAAAGGCGGTGGGCGGTTTTCTCAATGTATAAATCCGCCGTCTCTGCCTCCTTGGTGAAGACCACATCCAGATTATGATACCGATAATATTCCCCTTTTCCGCCCGGCACCCGGTAGGCATCAAAGACAACAATCACATTTTTGCCCGTATAGCCGGCGTAATCCGACAGAATATCCAGCAATCGGTCTCTTGCCGACTTGATATCTGTATCCGCCAGATCCTTTAGATCTGCCCATGCGAAAATAATATTATACCCATCCACCAGCAGAAATTCCTGCTGCTGTTCCGGATTCCCCTTTCGGGCATTTTTTCCCTGCGAATTGCCACGTACCGCAGGTGGCTCCTTGCGGCCAACGGCAGCCTTCTGCGCAGGTGTTGCCCCCTTACCGTCACCGTTTGCTTTGCCGCTTGCATCAGACGATGCACCCTCTTCCTCTGACGGCAGTACCAGCCCATATACTCTTTTTCGCGCATTGTCCGGATGAATCAGGGACTGTGTCACCGGCCCATACGTTTTTTCAAAAATATGGCGAAGCTCCTCCTCTTCGGCAAGAAGCGCTTTCTGACGCTCTTTAAAATCCCGGGCATCTTCCTTGCCACGGCGCTTCCCCTGAGAAAAACCTGTGCCCGCCTCCCCGGAATTCGATTCCCGCAAGGTGCCCGTCTGGCTCCCCGAAAGCGCTCCGCTTTCCGGATCCATTCCACCGGCTTGCCGATCCGGCCGGTCGTCTTCTCCTGCCTCGGCCCGCCAGCCGGTATCCACATGCATGTGCTCCCGCACATGCTCCCAGGTAACCACGGTTCCTGCTCCATGAGAGCAGAACACCGACCAGGAAGGATTCCTTCGATCTGCATCCGGATCATAATTTTTATCCGCAATCACCGCTTCGGCATTGTGACAGGGGGCATACCCCTTAAACGCCGCGGTAAGGTGTCCCCGGCCGCCGGTATATCCCGCCACCGTCACCGCATAGTCTCCAAGCTCCGATGCCGGAACTGTTCCGGTCAGAACCGCTGTCTCCTCGAAAAACTCGGCCGGCTGACAAACACCGTGCATCTGACTAATATCCGTCATCGCCCGTCCGACGCACCCTGCAGGCAGCTCCAATGTGATTCCCAGCACCGGCTCCAACAGAATATTCTCCGCCATCATAAGCCCCTGACGAACCGCCGCATAGGCTGCCTTTCGAAAATCACCGCCGCTGGTGTGCTTTTGACTGGCCTTGCCTCCCAGAAGCGCAATGCGCACATCCGTCAGCCCGGAGCCCGTCAGGACGCCTTTGAAGCGCTTGGAGGATAGCTGCGAGAGAATCAGATTCTGCCAGTTCTTCTCCAGCATGTTCGGAAGGCAGCGGTTCTCAATGACAATACCGCTTCCTCGTTCTCCCGGCTCCAGCACAAGGTGCACCTCCGCATAATGGCGCAGCGGTTCAAAATGCCCCACACCCTCCACCGGAGAAGCAATGGTTTCCTGATAAATAATACTCCTCTGGCCAAAGCTGGCGCGTAGGTCGTATTTGTCCCGCAGGGTATTCTGCAGGATTTCAATCTGAATGGGTCCCATAATGCGGACCGTCAAATCCCCGTTCTCATCTCTGGCTGCCTGCAGCATAGGCTCCTGCTCTTCCAGCTCCCGCAGCACCTTCATCAGCGTAAATTCATCCACCGGCTTGCCAAACCGGTCGGTAGCGGTTACTGCGCAGGAGAGAATCGGCGTCAAAAGCTCCTCTTTTTGCCCCTTCTGCGTTCCAAGACCATCCCCGGCCAGTGTATAAGAAAGCCCGGCGGCTGCCACAATCTCCCCCGCAGACACACTGGTAACCTGCCGGTAATGATCCCCGGAGTATAATCGAAGCTCACTGATTTTCTCCGCAGCAGCGGTATCCTCTGTTACATTTTCAGACTCGTCTTCCGTCTCATCCCAACCGGCCGCATCGCCCTCTTTGCCGGCGTCCGTTCCGGATCCGTTTGTCGGCGTCCCGGCTGGCGAACCTCCCGCAGGACTCCCCGGCAAGATCGGAGCACTGCGCACCGTTTCCTGCACCACATCCCGAATGGATAGCGTTCCGCCGGTGATCTTCATCCAGGTAAGGCGCGTGCCGTTTTCCCTAGTTACCTTGTACACCAAGGCGCCAAATTGTTCCTTAGAGAGCGTTTTGGCCGGTTCTGCTACATTGTCTTTTTCCTTCGCACTCCCTTGGCATTCCCTAGGGCAAACGTAACGTCCAAGACCTTCCAGAAGGGCCTCTACGCCTTCTCCCTTCAGTGCACTGCCTCCGTACACCGGAACCAGCTTTCCTGCAAGGAGGAGTGCTGTCACATCCGCATCCGTGACCGCCCCGCCCTCCAGAAGCTGTTCCATCAACGCATCCTCGCAAACCGCCACGGACTCCGCATTAGCATCGCAGAGCTGCCGCTCGTCAAAGGGTACTAGCTGCGTTCCGAAATCCTTCTGCAAAAGCCCCAGGAATGCTTCAAATCGCTCTCCGTATCCACGGCCTGCTATGCTGCCCGAATTCTTGATCCATTGCGTCTTAGCGCCTTCCGTTTGGTCTCCCACTCGTGTCTCAAACTGATCCAGCTTGTTCACAAACAAAATGGTGGGGATTTCATAGTGCCGCAGCAGCTTCCACAAAAGCCGAACCTGCGGGTCCGCTCCGTTTTGCGCCGCAAGGTCCGCCGCACTAACCACCAAAACCGCCGCATCCAGTACCCGCAGGGCCCGCTCGGTTTCGGGCGAAAAGTCCGCATGACCCGGGGTGTCCAAAATGGTGAAGGGCCGGCCGCTTGTCTCAAACCGCGCGAGCTTGGAATAAATGGTAATGCCGCGCTTTTTTTCCATAGGATCTGTATCCAGAAAGGCATCCCCATGATCGACCCGGCCGCAGGTTCTAAGAACACCGGCCTTCTGCAGAAGGCTCTCGGATAAGGTTGTTTTGCCGGCATCCACATGCGCCAGAATGCCTATGGTTGTATTCCGCATATTACAAATTCTCCATCAAAAGTACCAAAGATAGCAAAAGCGCCGATTGGATCGGCAAAATGCGCTTGCCCTCATTTCAGAAGATTCTATACTATTACTGTCGTAACAATCCGGCGACCCTGCATTACCGTTCGTACATCCCCGGAGTGACGGGGAGCAGTTTACTTGC
>CAVKRN010000095.1:2522-4695 GCA_963658695.1 bacterium | reverse complement strand
CTCTTCTTTTACGATACTGAAGCGGTGTCTGGCCGACGGTGATGCGGAATACGCGTTCAAAATAGGTGACATTTCCAAAACCGGTCTCCTCTGCGATTTCAGTGATGGAATGATCCGTGTGCAGGAGGAGCTCCTTGGCTCTCCGGATGCGCATGAAAGTGATGTATTCCACAATGGTAAAGCCGGTAATCTGCTTGAAGGCTGCGGTCATGCGGGATCGGCTAAAATAAAACTCTGCGGCCAGATCATCCAGAACAATTTTCTCGGAGCAATGGCGCTGGAGATATTGGGCCAGCTCGTCAATTTTCTGATGGAGCTCGGAGGCAGAGGATACGTCCTGGGATTGGGCGGAATCGATGGCGGCATATGGCGTTTGCTGCTTGCGGGCGGCCGTGCAGAACAAATCCAGTAGCTGCATGGCTAAGAGGAATAAGGTGGATCGCCTGGCGTTTGCCGCAAACTCGCTCTGCAGCAGCGCGAGGATGGCTACCACGTGATCCCAGTCCGAATCATCAAAGGAAACGGGCTCCTGATAAAATTGTGCGAAGGAATCAAACGGCGGATAACCAAGACTCCGGAAGATGGCATCGTAGGGACGAGTGCTGAACTGGAGCAGAAAGCGATGGTGCTCCGGATTCTCGTTGAACATACTGGTTTTGTGAATCTGGTTGGGCCCGATCAGAATACCGGAGTGTGCATGGACGTGCCATGTATTCTGGTCAATAAAGTAGTATCGATCACCATCGAGCAGGAAGTATAGCTCGATGTCGCTGTGATAATGGCGCGTTGGCATGGAGTAGCTGTTATGGCGAACGATCTCCTCGACAAAGAGGCCGTTGATATCTTTTTTGAGCAGAATGGTTCCGGTATCCATGCGTTGCTCCTTTCCGGGGGAGAATGCTACATCGAGATGGTACTGAATGGTTACGATCTCGAGTTGAATCTGGCCGATCAGATAGATTTTAACAATGATGCGCTGATTTTTATAGAGTTAGATGCTGGATGCATATAAAATAACAATCAAGAAGTAACAGTATAGACGCTAGCCAGCGACGGGTCCTGACGGAGTTGTCCGATCAGGGGACGCTCCCGCTCCATCCTCGGACCTAGCGGTGCTAAGCTCGCAGAATACGCTCGCAAGCACCGAGGCCTCGCAAGGCCCCTGATCCGGACATTCTCCGCCACCCTGTCGCTTGGCTAGAGAGCGAACTGTAACCTCAAGGAGATTAAGCGATTCACGAATCAGACTGAGGAACAACACAGATACAACAGCACCACTACAAGGGAAAAGGAGACAAGCGATGAAGTACGCAAGCAAAAAGGTAACGGATGTAAAGATTGCCTACATTGGCGGAGGATCCCGCGGCTGGGCGTGGACCTTTATGACGGATCTGGCGCAGGACGATGAAATCTCCGGTGAGATTCGTCTGTATGACATTGATCCGGCAGCAGCAGAGGCGAACAAGACCATCGGCAATCACCTGATGAGCCGGGAGGATGCCAAGGGCAATTGGACTTTTGAAGTGTATCCGTCCCTGAAAGAGGTATTGACGGGCTGTGATTTCGTGGTGATTTCGATCCTGCCCGGAACCTTCGATGAAATGGCATCGGATGTACATCTGCCGGAGAGACTGAACTGCTGGCAGTCCGTTGGCGATACCGCAGGCCCTGGCGGAATCATCCGCGCGCTGCGCACTATTCCGATGTATGTGGAGATTGCGCAGGCGATTCGCGACTATGCGCCGAAGGCATGGGTCATCAACTACACAAATCCTATGTCTCTGTGCGTGAAGACCCTGTACTACGTATACCCCGAGATCAAGGCCTTCGGCTGCTGCCATGAGGTGTTCGGCACGCAGAAGATGCTGAAGGGAATCTATGAGCAGCAGACAGGCGATACGGTAGAAGATTGGCATGACATCCTGGTGAACGTGGTTGGTATCAATCATTTCACCTGGTTTACCGAGGCTTCTTACAAGGGAGTGGATCTGTTCCCGATTTATCGTGAATTCATTGATCAGCATTTCGAGGAGGGCTTTGACAATAAGGACAACAGCTGGATGAACTCCTCCTTCGCATGCGCACATCGGGTAAAAATGGATCTGTTCAACCAGTATGGCTGGATTGCGGCAGCCGGTGATCGCCATCTTGCAGAATTCATGCCCGGTGACAC
>CAVKRN010000095.1:0-2512 GCA_963658695.1 bacterium | reverse complement strand
GGATACGGTTCGCAGCTGGAAGTACGGCCTTACCACCGTGCAGTGGAGAAAGGATGATCTGCAGAAGCGTCTGCAGCGTTCACAGGATCTGGTGGAAGGCAAGGATGAGATCAAGCTGGAGGCGACCGGCGAAGAGGGAATCCTGCTCATTAAGGCACTGTGCGGATTGAACCGCTTCGTTTCGAATGTCAACATCCCGAACACAGCGCTGCAGATTCCGAATCTGCCGGCGGATGCGGTGGTTGAGACCAATGCTATTTTCGAGAGAGACAGCATTCATCCCATTGCAGCCGGTGCCATTAAGAGAGATGTTTATGATCTGGTGATTCCGCACGTAGAAAACCACGAGAGAACGCTGAAGGCAGCACTGACCTGCGACCGTGAGTTGGTGGTGGAGGCATTCCTGCACGATCCGAATTACAAGGTTAAGTGCAGCAATGTAGAGACGACCCGCGAGCTGGTCAATGACATGATTGAAAATACCATTTCCTACCTCCCGGAAGGCTGGAAAAAGTAAGAAAAAGCAGTACAATGAACTGAGAGTTGAATGTAGAATGATTCAGGGAGTAAGGGCAGATGCCGTTATTCCCTGAAACTTTATATACCAGTATCTGATGGAGGTGTGTATGAAGCAAAGAAGTGCTGCGGAGCGCAAGTTCTGGTCACAGTTTGATGCGCTGGAGATGGGAACCGGCTGGGACGATCAGGACATTCTGAAGCCACAGATCATGGTGGAGAGTGTATACGGGGATTCGCATCCGGGAAGCTATCATCTGAATCAGATGGTGGAGCAGGCAACTTATGGAATTTACGAAAAAGGCGGCAAGCCTGCCAGATACTATGCAACGGATATCTGCGATGGCTGCACGCAGGGCGGCGACGGGATGAACTATGTGCTGGCCTCCCGCGAGGCAATTGCCAACATGGTGGAGATTCACGGGAGCGCTGTCCAGTGGGACGGCATGGTGTTGTCCTCCAGCTGTGACAAGTCGATCCCGGCACATCTGAAGGCGATTGCGCGGTTGAATATTCCGGCCATTTTCATGCCGGGTGGATCTATGCGGCCGGGACCGGATATGACAACCTCCGTCTTGGCAGGGGATATCTCCCTTCGGGAGAAGCGAGACGGTGCGATTACACCGCAGGAGGTGCGTGACTACAAGCTGACCGGATGTCCGTCGGTGGGTGCCTGCTCCTTCCTGGGGACCGCATCCACGATGCAGTGCCTTGCAGAGGCGTTGGGGCTGACACTGCCCGGCGCAGCTCTGGTTCCTGCGACTATGCGGGATCTGCTGCAGTATTCCAGACAGGCTGGACGCCAGATTATGGAGCTGGCGCAGCAGGAGTTAACACCGGATAAAATACTGACCGAGGCTGCCTTCCGAAATGCCATTGTGGTACACTCGGCCATCGGAGGATCTACCAATGCAACGCTTCATCTGCCCTCCATCGCAAGAGAAGCCGGCGTAGAGCTGCCGATTGAGCTTTTCGATGAGATCAACCACCAGATCCCGCACATCGGGAACATCTATCCGTCCGGGACGCAGATTACGGAGGCCTTCTGGTTCGCCGGCGGCGTACCCATGGTAGAGTGGCTGCTGCGGGATTATCTGGATCTGGATGTGATGACGGTTACCGGCAAAACGCTGGGCGACAATCTGGAGGATCTGCACAAGGACAACTGGTTCCAGCGAAATCTGGGATACCTTCACAACTACGGACTGGAGCGGGAGCAGGTTATTTTCCCTGTGGAAAAGGTGAAGGAAACCGGATCTGTAGCCATACTGAAGGGAAATCTTGCCCCGGACGGAGCGGTCATTAAATACGCAGCCTGCGCCGAGAATCAAAGAGAAGTGGTCAATGCAAAGGCCAGAGTCTTTGACTGCGAAGAGGACGCCTATGATGCTGTAGCCAAGCGCCTGATCGAGCCGGGAGAGGTCATCATTGTTCGCTATGAGGGACCCAGAGGCTGTGGCATGCCGGAAATGGTGGCAACCACCGAGGCCATTTGCTGCGATGATCGCATCAACGGCAGCGTGGCATTGATTACGGACGGACGGTTTTCCGGTGCAACAAGAGGCGCTGCCATCGGTCACGTGTCGCCGGAAGCTGCTTCCGGTGGACCGATTGCCTTTATCCGGGAGGGGGATCTGATCTCCTATTCCGTGAAAAACCGCACGTTGAATGTAACAGGCATTGCGGGAGTTCCCTGCTCGGCAGAGGAAGCGGCCAAGGTCTTGCAGGAGCGGAGCCGGACGGACAGCATTGTTCCGCGTGAGCCCAGAAAAGGCTTTTACCGAATGTATACGCAGAATGCCCGCAGTGCCATGGAAGGCGGCGGACTGGAGTAAGAGCGGCCGTGCGGTTCAAATGCCGGACAATCGGTAGGAGTGGACAGCTCCATCAGGATCCGACGTTGGCTGGCGTTTACCTAGTACATCGATTTTTAAATAACTAGCCAAACTAACTGGCCCTTTTTCCTGATTGCACGTGTCAAAAATCCTCAGCGTAG
>CAVKRN010000094.1:0-4720 GCA_963658695.1 bacterium | reverse complement strand
GGTTTTTCGAGGTTTTCGATTGTAAAATCGCGTCCAATTATCTCTTGGAGAACTGCGGAGCGCGTCTTGCTGCTTTGAGACCGTACTTCTTTCTCTCCTTCATACGAGGATCACGAGTAAGATATCCAGCCTTCTTCAGTACAGGACGGAAATCTGCGTCTGCCTCCAGCAGAGCTCTTGCGATGCCCTGACGGATTGCGCCAGCCTGACCAGTGGTGCCGCCACCCTTTACGGTGATCATGATGTCATACTGATCTGCTGTGTTGGTAGCAGTAAGAGGCTGCTTGGCAATGGTCTTGAGGGTCTCGAGACCAAAGTACTCATCCAGGCTTCTCTTATTAACGGTGATCTCACCCTTACCAGGTGTCATGAAAACTCTGGCTACAGAAGACTTTCTTCTGCCGGTGCCATAGTAAACTGCTGCTTTAGCCATCTTAATTTCCTCCTAATCAGATATCCAGAACCTCAGGTTTCTGAGCGGCATGGTCGTGATCGGGTCCAACGTATACGTGAAGCTTGGTATACATCTGATCGCCGAGCTTTCCACTGGGAAGCATTCCGCGAACGGCATGCTCAACAACAAAAGCGGGCTTCTTCTCCAGCATCTCGCGGAGTGTGGTGTAGGTGGATCCGCCGATATACTTGGAATGACGGAAGTAGATCTTCTGCTCCATCTTCTTGCCGGTAACCTTGATCTTCTCTGCATTGACAACGATTACATAATCGCCGCAATCCAGGAAAGGAGTGTAGATGGGTTTATTCTTGCCACGAAGAACATTCGCAACCTCGGATGCAAGGCGTCCGAGAGTCTTATCGGTAGCGTCAACAACATACCATTTCTTCTCAATGGTATTAGCGCTCGGTACGTAGGTTTTCATAAGAAATGCCTCCAATTGTTCACTAACAGTTGTATCTATCGTGTGATTCGCACCGGCGCTTCGTAGGTTCGCAAAACCGGGGAGTCTGCTAGCCCTTCACAGTATCTATCCTGACAGGCATACTATCGCCGTCACACGCCTAAACATTATATGGTTTCCCTCCGTGCGCGTCAATATTTTTTTGCCTTCTGCTTGCGAACAATTCATGATGGAAAGCCGATTTGGAACTTTTCCCGAGGTATCTTATAATGTACCCATGTGCAGATTTCATCGAATCTCCGGCAGCGCAAGACACCTTGTCCGGGGCAGTAAGAAGATGGCCGGAGCGGCGATATTTTGCCTTCTTCCTTCTATTATTATGAGCGGCTGCGCGCAGAATCTTCCATCTCTTCACGGTCTTGTGTCCGCTGCCGGGACAGGCACCTCCTCTATGGAGGGTACCCGGGATAATACGCCGCAGGTTCTTGTGCCGACAGCTTCCGGTTCCGAAGTCGAGGGAACACAGGATCTGACACTGGATTTTTCTAATGCGCAGGACGGATATTTTGCCGCCGCCTATTCCGGCGATTCCGCCAAGGTGAAGCTCCAGGTTACGACGCAGGACGGGATTACCTGTACCTATAATCTTCCGACAGACGGATCGCTGCAGTTTTTCCCGTTTTCGGATGGAAACGGGGATTATGACATCGGTGTGTACACGAACGTGGAGGGCACGGTCTACGCTACCGAATATCAGACCAGCGTATCAGCAGAGCTCTCCGATGACTACCTTCCCTTCCTGTATCCGAACCAGTATGTATGGTTTACTGCAGACTATAAGGCAGTCGCGACTGCCAAAGACCTTGCCGCTCCGGCAGATACAGATCTGGATGTTGTCTCACTGATCTATAATTATGTAGTAAGTACCCTGACCTACGACTGGGATGAGGCGGAGCAGGCAGAAAGCAGCTATATTCCGGACGCAGACACGGTCCTTGCCCGTCAAAAGGGAATTTGTCTGGATTATGCGGCGCTTATGGCCGCCATGCTGCGATCGCAGAAAATCCCGACGCGCATGGAGATTGGCTATGCCGGCACCACCTACCACGCCTGGATCAGCACGTACATCAGTGATGTCGGCTGGATCAACGGCATCATTCAGTTCGACGGCACCGACTGGTCCATGATGGACCCCACGCTGGCCTCCACGGAAGGAGCTCGTAAGGTCCAAAAATACATCTCCAATCCCAACTATTACCGCACCTGTTATCGTTACTAACGCATTTGCATATGTGCAACTATTCAGCACCCGCCGAATTTCTGCGTGCTCTTTTCTCCTTGTAGGCAGACTCACGATAAAACCGGCAGGTGTCAAAGGCTCCATTCATGACAAAGAAACCTATAATCATCTCCCATAAAAATCGCACCTCCCGGCCGCTGAATGCCGAGCAGCTTTCGCACGTTTTCGAGCAGCTCTCCCTTCTCCTTAGTTCCGGCATTACGCCGGAGGAGGGACTTTCCATCATACTGCGCGACAAGGACAACGCCGATCTTACCGATGCATTGCAGAGCGTTAACACTTCGGTACAGCAGGGATTTGCTCTGTCCGAAGCAATGAAGAAAAGTGAATGCTTTCCTTCCTACGCGGTGCAGCTCCTGTCCATCGGAGAACTGTCCGGTCACTCGGATGAAGTCTGTGCCATGCTGGCAGGCTTTTATGCCTCCGAGGATGCATTGCACGCTTCCCTCCAGGATGCCTTCTATTATCCGATGATCATGACCGTCATGATGTTTGTTCTGATCATTGTCCTTTTGTCACGGGTGCTCCCTATTTTTCAGCAGGTATTCCAGCAGCTTGAGGCTTCGGTCAGCGGCATCCCTGCCTTCCTGATGGACATCAGCACTCTTTTGAGCCGCTACTACGTATTCTTCATTCTTCTCTTCCTGGGACTGTCCGCGGCCTTTTTCTATGTCGAACACTCACCAAGAGGGAGCCGCTCCATCCGCAGGCTGATGCAAAAGGGCTCTTTGACCAGTGCTCTCTCCGGAGAAATCGCCATCAGCCGCTTTGCAACCGGTCTGCAGCTGATGCTCGTAAGCGGCGCCTCCCCTTACGAATCGTTGACCCTTTGCCGTCAGCTGGCGGACAATCCTGCGATCGAGGCCCGCATTGACCAGTGCAGACAATTACTGGAGAACGGCAATATTCTTGCGGATGCACTGGCAGAAGCCGGTATTTTTTCCGGATTCTACTCCAGCATGCTCCGCACCGCCTCTGTGACCGGAAATCTGGATACCGTTATCGGACACATTGCAAGACACTACCAGGAAGACTCGCAGCAGCGCATTGACGCTGCACTCTCTCGCATCGAGCCTGCCATTGTATCCGTTCTGGCTGTCATTATTGGGCTGATCCTTCTGTCCGTGATCCTTCCTCTCATGGGCATCATGTCCAGCATCGGGTGATCATCATGCGGCGCCGGTCTCGTTTTCATTTAAAAATAACGGCAAGCCTCTTCCTTTTGGTGTTGTGGATAATTCTGTTCACCGCCATGGCAGACAATCTCCGCGATCGCTCTGCCGTGCAGCAGGAAGCCTCCCTGCAGCTGGCCATTGACCACGCCATCACCAGCTGCTACGCACTGGAGGGAATGTATCCTCCCGACCTTCAATACATGAAGGACCATTACGGGCTGGTTTACGACGAGAGTTTATTTTATGTGGATTATCAGCCCATTGCCTCCAATATGCGGCCAATGGTCTATATTCTACCTGTGACTGATTCAGTCAACAACTTATTTTCCCGGAAAGGAGGTCAGCAATGATCTCAAGTGATCATACCCCTTCCCCCGAATCCCGCCGGCGAAACCCGCGTAATCACCACGCTTCCTCGATGCTGTTTTTGTTATTATTGTTTGCCTCCCTCGTTCTGACCGGAGAGCTTTTGATCTGCATGGGGACCGGCGTATACGGGGAGATCCTCTCCTCCATGAACCACAGCAGCAACGTCCGGACCGCCAGTGCCTATATTCGCCAGAAGCTCCGGCAAGGGCAGGATCAAGGTGCACTGCGGGTGGATGTGCTGGATGGGTGCGATGCCATCGTCCTGCAGCAATACCTGGGCGACGATTTTTATGAAACTTATCTGTACTGCTATGACGGTGAGCTTCGGGAACTGATGATCCGCAAGGGGACCGGTGACTCCTTTGCCGCCGATTCCGGCACCGCCATTGCCAGTATGGATGCCATGTCCATTGAGAAGAACCCGAAGACCAATATTCTATCGATCACAATGACACTGGGTGATACCACGCAGCAGTTATACCTTCGTGACTGCCCGGCGTCCCCTTAGGGAAACACTGATGAAAGCGATTCTCCGGCGGTGCTGCCCTCCTTTTGTTCATGTGCTCGTTACAGCAAGCATTTCTTGCGCTTTTTATGCAAAGTTGCTTCTTCCGAACAGTTACAAAACCGATTGATTCGATCACGAGGCGTTTTCTATGCCCAGACACAATAAAACATCCATCCCCCATATATCCCAAGCGAACCTCTTTCTGTTCGAGCTGATTCTGGCCACGGTCTTTTTATCGCTGTCCTCCGTGGTATGCATTCAGCTGTATTTAAGAGCCCATACCCTCAGCACCCGCTCCGCCGCCAGAACACACGCCATCACCGAAGCCCAAAATGTCGCGGAGCTCTGGCTTGCCGGAGGAGCTCTCCCCGATGAGATCTACTATGATGAAGACTGGAACACGCTGAGCCAAGAGGTGTTCGATCAAAACATGCTCGATTGGAACGCCCCCAACCAGAACAACACCGAGCAAGGTATCGCAGATTCCTCTGCCACGGATGCAGAACGTTCC
>CAVKRN010000093.1:0-4923 GCA_963658695.1 bacterium | reverse complement strand
GCAGTGATGACTGTCATCAAGATCCTTCTATATTTCTATAACATCTTTGCAATGATGTTTGGCACTAAGGTTCGCATCACTTCTCTGTAAATGCTACAACACCGGTGTCCTCTGTATAAGTAATAGTCCAACCACTCAGCTGCGTTGCAGAAATTTTATCAATAGCTACGCCGCCGATATCTTCAATGTTAGTATTCTGCCACCCAGCCTGCTTCTGCTGAGCTTTATCAACAACACCTACAACAACAATCTTACCATCTGTTCCCCGTGTGACTTTAATGTCATTTACTGTATCTGCTTCGCCAGTAAGTGCGCAGGTCATAACTTCTGCATACTTTGCACGAAGATTTGCAGCGTCGGTTGCCTCTCTTGCTTTCTCAAGCTGGCTCGTGAAGATCGGAATAGAAATTGCAACCAGCACACCGATGATTGCTACAACGATGAGCAGCTCGGCAAGCGTGAAACCCTTTTCGTTCTTGTGAAGTTTTTTCATTGGATTTGCCCTCCCAAAAGCAAATGATCATACAATTTTGAAAACGTTCAAAATTGCTTTCCTTTGTGATAGATTAAATTTACTTCTCTCTCCCGTTATTGTCAAGTTCGAAATCCCCCATATATAATAGAGCAACATTTTACCTTCCAACCACACAACATCCAAGGAGGTTCCTATGCCAGCTTCGCTGATCCCATCCTTCCTGTTCTACTGCTTCATCGGCGGTATTACCCCCGGTCCTGCCAATCTTTGTTCTCTGAACGCGTCCCTGCGGTACGGCAAAAAGGTAGCTCTCCGTCAATGGCGAGGCCTGTTCACCGGATATTGTATCATTGTCCTGGCGTCCGTTTTCGTGTGCTATTTCATCGGCGGTGTTCTGGGCGACTCTGTGAAATGGCTCGCCTATGCTGGCGCAGGCTATCTTATTTTTCTTGCTGTGAAAATGCTGCTGCCGCAGAAGTCCCACGAAGAGGATGCAGAGCGCTCCTGCAATTTCTACACGGGGCTCTTGGTGCAGTTCACCAATGTGAAGATCATGATGAGCTGCCTCACGGAGCTTTCGGCCTATGTACTGCCGTATTCGAGGTCCCTCTGGAGTCTTCTGCTGGTGGGTCTGTTCCTGCCCTTTACCGGCCCGATGTGCAATCTTGTGTGGCTCTTTACCGGGGATGTGCTGCGCGGCTTTTTTGACCGACATACGAAGGTCATTAATGTCCTTCTGGCCGTCTCGCTGGTTCTGTGCGCCGTCAGCCTGATCCGCGCTGTGTAACACTATACAATCTCTTTAAATGGTGATAGACAATTTACAACAGAATCAATATGATCAGCGCGTGCAGGAAGCCAAGCAGGACGCTGAGACAAGGAGGAACTTTATGGAATTCGAGTACATGCAGATGCTGGCAAAGAAAGATGCGCAGGCGGCAGGGCGGAAAGAAGGACTTGAGGAAGGTCGAAAAGAGGGGCTTGAGGAGGGCCGGAAAGAAGGGCTTGAGGAGGGCCGGAAAGAAGGATTCAAGGAGGCCCGGAAAGAGGCTCAAGAAAAACGCATAAAAGATTTTGCCTCCTTGGTTCAAGATGGAATTCTGTCCATTTCCGAGGCGGCAAGTCGTTCCGGTCTTTGCGAAGATCAGCTTCTGGAATGGATTCAACAGCATCAGCGATGATCCTTAGTATCGGATGTCATTTCCATTTGATGTCATCGACTTCATGTGTCACCGGCATCCGATGATCACACAGCCATGCAGGATGGTGTGGTCCTTTAGAAATGTGCGAAGCGGTACGATGTGATTCCGCTTCTGATAAACCGCGTTGTACAGGTGCACCGTTTTGGCATCGACGGCGTGATAGGCGGCGTAGTGTGCCCCTTTCTTATGCACGTACATTAAAATCCCTATGGGGTATTGCTGCAGAAGTGCCTCGCACCCGCGGTAACCGGGCATGGAAAGGCGGATATGGAATCCCTTTTTCCGAAGGTACACCAAAAGCCACACCAGCTCCTGCCCTAAAACCTTGCCGGGAAGTCCATATCGCTGCACTTCCCGGCAAATCTTCTGTGCCGGCTCCTGCCGGCCGCTTAGCTTCAGCACGTTGTAGGCGGCGATCCAGCCGCATCCCTTCTCTTTCGTCGAAAACCAGCCAAACGGAATCTCTCCCATATGGCCCTGATCAATGATATAGCCTTCCTCGTCCAGTACATTTGCCGGAAGGGTCCAGGATGCGCGTTTTGCTGCCACTGCGTTCTCTCCGTTTCTATCTCAATCTTCCCTGTAGATGTTCGTCGATAAATATTTAAACGCATTATCCGCACAAATGGCAACAATATTCTTGCCTGCCGCTTCCGGACGTCTTGCAACGTCTGCGGCAACCTTGACCGCGGCTGCCGAGGACTGGCCAAGGAAAATACCGTCTGTTTTCACCAGTTCCCGTCCCACCGCATATGCATCGTCTGCATTGACCTCGATAACCTCATCGTATTGGAAATCAAACTCATCAAAATACCGAATTCTCTTCCCCTCCGGCACACCGTCAAATACCAGCACGCCATCCAGTGTATTCCGCTCCGGATAACGACTGTCCTTGAGGGATTCCGGTGCCGGCTGCACACCGATGATGCGGATGCTTGGATTCTGCTTGCGAAGGTAACTGCCCACACCGATTAAGGTTCCGCCGGTTCCGACCAGTGCCACCAGGTAATCCACCTTTCCCTGCGTAGCCTCCCAGATTTCCGGTCCGGTGGTCGCAATGTGCGCGTTGGGATTGGCAGGATTCCGTCCCTGATTGATGTAGTACCATCCCCTCTCGTCAGCATATGCCTGCAGAAGATCATAAAACGGATCAAACTGGAGCCCCTTTTTGGCAATCAGCTCCGGTACTCCCGGAATATCCTTAAATTCCAGAAAGATTGCTCCGTACGCTTTCAAAATCTGCGTGCGCTCCTTCGATACGCCAGGCTGCAGTACCACAGCAAAACGATAGCCAAGAGCATTGGCATAGGCTGCCAGCGCGATGCCGGTATTGCCGCTGCTAAAGTCCATAATGGTATCGCCGGGTTTTATTTTTCCTTTCTCCTGTGCATCCAGAATCATCGCCAGCGCTGCCCTGTCCTTGACCGATCCGGACGGGTTAAAATACTCCAGCTTAGCCAGAACGGATGCGGGAAGGTCATGTGCCTTTTCGTAATTGGTAAGCTCCACAAGGGGCGTCTCGCCCGTCAGTTCCGCGATGGAATGATAGATTGTTCTCTTAGCCATGATGCAAACCTCCAGGAATTGTTCGTTGACTTTTTCAGTCAAAATAGTTGTATTCGATCGTCGGGATCCATTTCTCGTGTTCCAGGACCTCCGCCAGCGAGAGCAGTGTCCAGGCATTGCCGGTTGTACCGATGTAGAGGCCGGTGTAGCTGTGTACGTTCTGCGGCATGGTGCGCCACCAACTGCCGTACCAGCTCCGCTGCAGCTTTTGCTTATAAATATCCCCGGGCTTATCCGCCACGAAGGATTGTCCGATTACGACTCTGGCGGCACGCTTTGCATACTCCAGGAATTCCTCATCTCCGGATATCCGATAGACGGATACAAAATGTTCCAGAATGCCAGGCGTTCCGCAGCACAGTGACTGGCTGGGCCAGTAACCACGAGAGAAGCTCTCCGGCGCGCCGGCCCGGATGATACCGCGGGACATTCGCTTGGTCCAGGTCAGGTATTCCTGATCCCCTGTAATCTGATACAGAGCCTGGAATAAAAGCGAGGTTCCTGCCGGTCCATGGCACTGGCTAAGATAATAGAATTCGGTGGATGGACCGCGCTCTAAACTGTCCAGATAGGGAATCAGTACCGCATCCTCATCTCCGACCGCAATTCCTTCTATATATTTAGCTGCATCGATGGCAGCATCCAGATAACGCCGATCACCGGTTGCTTTATAAAGGATGGTATAGGCAAACCCTATGCCGGATGTTCCGTGTGCCATGTTGACCCAGAAAACATCCTTCGGAAAATCGATGATGGTGAGGTCGACGACATTCCAATAGCGTCCGCCATGTGGCGCCGGCTGACTTTTGCTAAGGAGGAAGTCTCCGAATTCCTTCGCTGCCTCCAGATACTTGCCGTCACCGCTGACCTTCCATGTGGATACCAGAATCGGAATAAAACCGGCGTCTCCGCAGAAATCATTCTGTTCACTCCAATGGAGCCCTTCTGCATCCTTCGTGGCCGCGGCAAGCAAATCATTCGCCGCTTTCATCACATAGGCCTTGTACGTCTCCTCTCTCGTCACCTCATAGAGCTTTAGTGCCAGGTAAGCGCCGCCCGTTGGACCATTGTAGAAGCCGATCTTCCAGCCGGGCATATTCTTGACATGAATCAGCTTATCCGCCTCCTGATTCTGTGCATGCAGGATGTTGTGATAAAAGCTAACACCCTCGTCCGTTGCAATGATGTGGTCCGCCGCTGCCTTTGCATCCGCAAGGTACTCTTCCTTCCCCGTCACCTGATACAGGCGCAGATAGAACAAACCGATTCCGGCAGATCCTCCGTACAGCGCTTTCTCAATCAGCATAGGGTAGTCCGAAAAGTCTTCCTCCGAATCCGGACTCTGCACCCAGTACTTTCCATCCGGCGCATTGACCTCATATGCCTTTGTCCAGGCGGCCGCCTGCTCGGCAATATCAATGTAATCCTGCGCTTCGTATTCTCGAAATAATATATTCTGTGCCATAACATTTCTCCGTTCTGCGGTTTTAATCTCCCTACATCATAGCCCAGTATTCCCAGTAATTCAATATGATTTATATAGTTATTGTTCAGTCCGCACCTCGATTTCCCTTCGAAAACAAAAAAGAGCTTCTCCAGAAAATCTGGAGAAGCTTTGCACATCCGTGCCTTCAAAACCGAATACATTTTTCAGGAACTCTTTCGTTCCAACAAGCAATA
>CAVKRN010000092.1:0-5018 GCA_963658695.1 bacterium | reverse complement strand
GGTTTTTCGTCATCGGTCAGTAAGAATATGTCGGATTTTTTGAGGAAATAAAAAAATATTGGGATTTTTGAAGATTTTTTTGAAGGCAAGATTCGCCTGATGGTGCCCCATCACGCAATCTTGCCAGGGCGCTGCCCTTGGAACCCGGAAAAGCTGCGCTGTCTATCGCGGCAGGCGTTTTATCAGCGTGTATGATTCGACATATTTTTAATAGAAGTTCTGTTTAGCACCCACATCTCAATTTTCCTTCGGAAAACCTTGATGTGGCTGGACAGAGAAAACGAAAGGGGGATGGCATATGGCACATCGGACAAGAGGACGAGAATGGAAAACGAGGCTCACTGAGGAGGAGTACCAGCGGCTGAAAAACGAAGTCAGGTCGCTTGGCATGACATGTCAGGAATATGGTGAGAAGACTCTTTTTCATCGAATTGCGTTGAATGTGGAGGAGCGGGCAGTTATAGAAGACCTGTTGGAGGAGACGAGGGATGCCAAGCTGCAGCTACGGCGTATCGGGACAAATCTCAATCAGATGGCGCGTGTTGCGAATGCAACAGGAAACATCCAACAGATACAGACAATTGAGAAGCTGCGGGCGGAAATCGATCGCTACGGAATGGAGGTGGATGACATATGGCAGTCTTTAAAGCAGCTGCAAAGCCGCCGAAAACAGAGGGGGGATTGAGGAATCTTGTCAAGTATGTCCTCAGAGATGAGAAGACTGACGAGACGCTTGTGGACGGCGTTGGGGATTTCCACGATTTTGCATATGGGTATCAATACGATCCCGACCGTGTACTGCAGGAGTATGCGCGCGTGCGGGATGAGTATGGAAAGAATTCCGGCAGACTGGCAGCGCATTACATTGTCTCGTTTCCGCCGGGCGAGGTTTCGGCAGTGCAGGCGCATGATGTCGGCATCGCTTTGGCAGAGAAGCTGTGGCCGGAGCATCAGGTGCTGGTGGTTACACATATCGACAAGGAGCACATTCATAATCACTTCATTATCAACTCTACGGCGTATACGGATGGTCATAAGCTCCATACTAAGAAACAAGATTTGAAAACGATGAAATCAATCTGCGATGAGCTGTGTGCAAGCAACGGATTGAGCATGATGCAGAAAGGGTATCATGCGGACGGAACACCGATGGCATCCGGAGATGTCACGACGGGAAACCGGAATCTGTGGAAGTTATTGGAATCCGGGAGAAAGAGTTATATCGCAGAATGTGCAGTTTGCGTTCAGACAGCTGTCAGACAGTCGAGAAATCGGACAGAATTCATCAGGAATATGGAGAACTATGGCTGGCAGGTGAACTGGACGGATCGTCGCAGCCACATCACGTTTGTTGATCAGGAAGGCCATCGCGTTCGAGACAGCAAAATCAGCCGTACATTTCATCTGCACGTCTCGAAGGAGGAACTGACACATGAATTTGAACGAAATGCCGCAGACATCGAAGCTGATTACCATGCTCGAAGAGAAAGAGCATCAGCTCTTGAGGCTGCAAGACGAGAACGAGAGATTACTGAAGCAGAGCGAGAACGCAGAAAAGTCGATGCAAGACGCCGCGAAGCTGCGAGACGAAAATAAGAAACTACGCGAAACAGAAGAGCGATCGAGACGAGAAGCCTACCTGCTGCAAAGAAAGCTTGAGGAAGCAGAGAGCAGGCAGCACACCGTGTTCCAAGACCGCATTGTGAGCGCTACGATTTGTCAGGACTGCAGAAAATCGGAGTATGACCGGGGAATCCGGCAGCAGAAAAAGCTTCGATGTATGCTCTGGATGCTCCTGGGAATCGTGGCGCTTTTGACACTTGCTGTAGTTTGCCTGCTGGCTTGATGCACGTGATCGTTGACATCGTCAGAATTGAAAACGTGAATATCGGAGAGCGTGTGGATGGCTGTACATACGAAGATCATTTTCTCGATAAAAGAATCATAAAGATGAATCACACAAAGAGAGGACAGTGCAAAATTGAAAGAAGAGATGGTGTAATTCTGGATCCTATCATATACTAAGTTCAATTATAGCTTTAGAGGAAAATCATGATTGGAGGTTAGCGTGATGCAGGTCAGTTATAAGAAGCTTTGGGTGCTGTGTGCAGAGAATGAGATCACGCCTGCACAGCTGCGCAAACAGGCAGGACTCGCATCCGCAACCTTTACCAAGCTGCGCAAGAATCAGGAGGTCAACCTCTCTGTACTGCTGCGGATTGCAGATGTTCTGCAGTGTGATGCGGGAGAAATGATGGAGTTCCGCCCGGAGGAGCCGAATCTGCAGGATATCAAGGTTGAGGATGTCTGGTGATGTGAGCAGGGGGACATTGCAGTGCGTCAGATGCTGTGGGATCAATATGAGACGGCTTTGCTCATAGACACTTGCCGGCAGGTGGAGGCAGGAGAAATTGCAAGAGCAGACGCGGTTCGTGAGCTTTCTGAAGAGCTGCGTGCAAGGGCGGTGAAGCAGGGACAAGTCATTGACAGCGTCTATCGGAACGAAAAAGGTATATCTGGACAGCTTGGAAAAATCGAGAGATTGATGCGATGTGTGCCAGACGCTGAGCGACATAATACCAAACTGTTCATCGAGATGATGGAGGTGTACCGAGCCGACAGGGAACGGTACGAGGTGATTCTGGCGAAGGCCAAGGGGGAGAATGTGGAGAAGACCAACCAGGAACAATTCATGGAATGGCTGTCCGGCCGTGTATCGTCTACCCTTTTGTCGGATTACTATCTGGCGTTTGCCAATATCGAAGCCTTTGCACAGAAGCGGAGGATCATTTCTGGCTCTTTGTATGACATTACCGATATTGATGATGTTGTACGGATTCGAACGGCACTGAGCTCGCCACGAATGAAGGGAGAGTTCAGTCAGAGGGAGCTGCAGAAAATGACGGAGGCAGCGCAGTTTCTTCAGAGGTATGTGAAGGAGCGAAAGCCACGAACACTGCAAAAACCGCTTCCTGAGAATGCGAATTCGAAGCTCTCACAACCAACGACAGCACCCTTGGAAGATTACGTGCGAGGCAAGGATCCGGTTCTGGATTTCCTCAAGGACAGGGGAGCGGAATATATTGATCGGCGTTACCGCGGGGGATGTCTGTGGATCATTGGGGGGATGGAGATCCGGGAGATCATTGGCGTGTTACGGAAGGCGGGTGTTCGGGTTGCCTACAAATCAGAGGGCGGGCAAACGACAAGAGGACGCGCTGCCTGGTGGACGAAAACGGATACAACGAACATTCGCCTGGAAACGACTACTGAGCCAGAAGTACCGGCGAAGGACATTCCAGAGAGTGAACCGCAAAAGCAGACCGACGAGCCTAAGGAGCCCCAGGATGGAAAAGCGTCCTTTGTCGCCTGGATGAAGGAACAGGGAACCGAGAGCGGAACAGCAGTGATGTGCCGATGGGCAGT
This sequence comes from bacterium, assembly GCA_963658695.1. Lineage (GTDB taxonomy): Bacteria > Bacillota > Clostridia > Lachnospirales > Lachnospiraceae > CAG-791. The sequence continues at coordinate 1,592 of CAVKRN010000092.1, read as the reverse complement.
GACAAAGGTGGGGAAATATGCGGCAAATGATGGGCTTCTGGAGGGATCCATCTACGATGTGACGGATGTAGAGATGTTGGACCGGATTTGGAAGCACTTGAATGAAGATCCAGAATTCGTGGAATTCAAAAAGCACAGTGTAGCTGCTTATGCATTCATGAATTATCGGTCGTTTCGGAAAACAGTAGTAATGCCTGAGCCGGTCGTAGAACCGGAGCGAAGAGAGGAGCTGCAGGAAGAAAGTATGACTGTGGCGAAGTCGGAGGAAACGGTGCAGGAGACACCTGCGACAGAAACGGAACGATACGCGGTGATTCTGGGAGATTATTTCGCAGATGGATTTCGACCGGGGAGTACCATTGACCGGAAACGATTCGAGCTGTTCTATGAGGAGTGCTATGGTACAAAGCCAGAGCATAGCATGGAGGAGATTGTTCGGGTTCTACGAAAGATAGGAACCTGGCAGGACGATCATATTTTTTTACATCACGGCGAGGGGAATGAGAATTTGATGGAGATGATCCTTGCAGAGGTGAATGAAACCTTTAACAAGGGGGCTACGTGTATCTATTATTCCGAGCTCTATGCCAGATACCGGGCGAAGGCAGGATTTATACGGCAGAGGTTTTGGCAGAGCAGATTTTATCGGCATCGAAAAGAGCCTATAGGGGAACAACGCAGTACTGCTGTCTGCCGTTGCGAGCACCGAATCCGGACAGAGATGTGCAGCGCTTGGTACGTCATTCACCGGTGCCGGTGACTTACGAGGCGATTCATAAGGAGCTATGGTACCTTCCATTAGAGGTGATCAAACGAAGCCTTATCCAGGCAGAGGATATTGTGAACGTAGCAACAGAGACCTATTTCTGTGCTGAGAATCTGCCGATAACAGCAGCAGAACTGCGAGACGTGGAAGAGCTGATCTGCGGAGAGCTGCAGCAGCGGAGGTACCTTACGGATGGGGAGCTGCGTGCCTTGATACAGGAGAGATATCCTGCCATCGCCATCAATACGGAACAGTTCACGACCTATGGCCTGAGGAATTGCCTGGAAAAGCGGTTGAAAGGACGTTTCTCTTTTAATGGACCGATCATCAGCGAAGCCGGTCACACATTGTCCACGGGAGAGGTATTTACAGAATTCTGCCGTTCGCATGATCATATGACATTGCAGGAACTCAGTGATTTTGCCAAAACGATTACTTCTGGTGGAATCATCTATTGGGACTCGGTCATGCAGGTGATGACGCGAATCTCTGCGGAGGAGTTTGTTTCAAGGCAGCAGATGCCATTCGACGTTGCGGCGACCGATGCTGTGTTGGATGCATTGTTTGAGGGCGAGTATATGCCGTTGAAGGATTTCAAGCTGTTCCTGCACTATCCGTCTCTTCCGGTGCAGTGGAACATCTTTGTTCTGGAGAGCTATGTGTTTAGCAGCAGTCGGAAGTTCACCCTGCTCCACGCAAGTTTTTCGGCATCGGACTGTTGTGGCGCGGTGGTAAGGCGAGATTCTGTCATCAAGGAGTTTCCGGAACTGGTCTTGGATGTACTGGTTCATTCAGAAGGATGGAAGACAAAAGAGGATGCACTTTC
>CAVKRN010000091.1:0-5677 GCA_963658695.1 bacterium | reverse complement strand
TATTATCATCGCAGGATCTGCCTGTACTGCCTTTCGTTTGCCCTCGCAAATTTCTGTATGGCTTGCTGCAGCTGACATATTTCGTAAAGCCTCTGTCCCCGCTCTATCTGACATGTTTTGAAATATCTCTGCAGCCTTTTGACACCATGCTTCCATCTGACCCGGAATTTCTTCCGGTCGCGGCGGCATCCAGGCAACCTCTGCAATGCTCCCCACATAGACCTGATGACTACGAAATTCCCCACCTGTTCTCATGATGGTGCCGTTGATCTGACAAATCCGGTCCAGAGGAAGCTCTTGCTGCTCTCGGAAATGCAGCATGCAGTTGGCCTCATAGGCAGTCTTGGCCTCTGTGTATTCGGAATAGGTGTGCCCGCTGCGAACCTCGTCGTATTCTAATGCATCTACCGTTTCCTCCAATGTCAGCGTATTCCCCTCCAGAGAATTGGTATTCCACGACAATCGCAGCCGTAGCTCCTTTTCAAAGACCAACTGTATCTCTTCCGGCAGCTCGGCATACGGGAAACGCTGCCGAATAGCTAAAATTGTCTGGTAGTATTTGGTAAGATCAATCTGCATGTTATTTCCCAATCATTCCGAATCCGTGTATTGCCTCCGGTTCTGTACTCCCGTCAGCAAAAGTACAATTACTGTACCAGTCAGGATGCATCCGTATCCGCTCCAGAACAGTTCCACGGTTTTATAGATCGCCACAAACCATACCGCGTTTCCGATCAGAAGCCGGAACGCCGCTCCGCATCGACCATTACTCCGAACGCCGCTCCGCATCGACCATTACTCCCACTCAGCCAGTCAGCGCAGCGCTCCGGCAAAGGTATCTGTTTCTGTTTCAAGGACGTTCCACTGGCTGCGTCAGCGCCGGAATGATCTGCACCTGTCCTCTCATCTTTGGTTCCATATGCAAGTCTGCGTCCGGCGAGCACCGGCATGACAATTGCCAGGAGAAGGCACACGTTCGCTGGAATGGAAATGGATTGTGTTAAGCATTTTATGAAGGTAAGGCTCTGCTCCCCGGATGTGCTGGCCTGCATATACAGATATTTTGCATACTGCGCCAGCAGAAATGACGCGCCGCCAGCCAGCGGGATATAGAACCGCATTCTCTTCTTTCGCAGTGCGATCCGAAGTGCCGCAAAGGAAACCAGCCACGGGGCAAACCGGTTGATCAGCAGGACCAGCACCGCTTCCACCAGCAGCACGAGCACAAAGGTCATCGCCCACTGAAGGACGCCGTCAAATCTCTGCAAGCTCCCTTCCACTTCTACCAGCACCCAGAGATTGACGTGCGTAGCAAACACGATCAGTGAATTCCGTCCCCAGAACGCCAGCCCGCTTAGAACCGCTTCCGGCAGCCGGCGGGTAAGCTCCGTCACTGCGTACACCGCCAGAAAACCGCCAAGGTAATACAGCACCGGATTTCCCAGCAGGGAATAATGCAGGTCCACATAGGTGTTCTGCCTGGAGATGACGATGCTGCCGGCAAACGCAAGGACCGCCAAAGCCGTTCTCGTCCGCGGCTGCACGCCGTCCGTTTCCTGTATGGTGCTAAGGAGCCACCCGGACTCCATCCACAAAAAGCCGATGATGCCGCGGTTTACGACGTTTCCAATAGACCATAGTCCCAGTACGTCCGGATCCGCCACGGAAAAATAAAATCGGCCGGAAAACCAGATGGACACTGCGAGCAGCCCCGCATCCACTGCCACATGAAGATATCGCTTCCAACTGTCAAAATCCGTTGCAGAACGATCGCATTTCCATCTATCAACGTCCTTATGAGGATCGAAGGAATGCACCACATAGAACAGAATTTCTGCAACAAACAGCGCCGGCAAAAACCATAGTGGCCCGTTTCCCAACAGAAACACCGTGCCGGGAATTTCCTTGCCAAACCGGTCCAGACTATCAAACAGTCGGTCACAGACAAGGCTTAGAAAGGAAAACACTGCATATGGATACAGAAGACTCTCTGCCTTTTTACGAACAAATCGTAGAAAGCCCCGGCGTCTCTTCACATCTGCCGATGTACCCGTTTCAACGGCACCTGTTATTCCCATTTGTCCGGCCGCCGCGCTGCCCATATGCCGTTTCTGCAGTACCATACCACTTAAGAAAAAGAATAGCGGTACATGAAAACTGTAGATGAAGTGACTAAACGGTAGCGTCATCGGGATGATGTGTCCCGCGACAATCAGCAAAATCCCGATCCCCCTGGCTGCATCCAGCCAGACAATGCGCCCTGCACTATTCCCATCCTTCATAACTCCCCCGCTCAAACCTTACCGCCCGGTAACCTTCAGACCGCCATTCGCAAACCTTGTGAACCCCTGCTGCAATTAAACCATTGAATGAAAAAGAGCTCAATTTTCCCTGCGGCGATGCCTGCTGCAGCGTTGAAGCATAGCCAGAAGACACACATAGAACAATCCCATGTTGTAGATCATATACCTGGTCTGCGGGAAAATAATGGCTCCGACCACCATACAGTTTATCGTGGTTCCGATTAGCACCAGCCCCGCAAGAAGAGTGACATCGCTTTCCACGCCGGGCCTTCCGGATTCTGTGGCAGACGCTCTGTCCCTTCCGGATTCTGTAGCAGTCACTCTGTCCCTTCTGCGTGCTTGCGCAGAAGGTATTTCGCATTTTTCCCTTCTCACACGCAACGCGAGTCTGCCCAGAAGCGTGATGTACAGCGCCCACAGCACCAGCGATGCCCAGTTCAACACCGTACTGACCCGCAGCACCGTGTTGACAAAACCCTTGCGCACATTGTTCACCCACAGATGCAAGAGCCTTGTCAGGTTCTGATGCACAAGGACATGCTCGATCTCCTGACAGACCTGATCCGTCGCGATGGCGAATTCCATGCTGCCGGGTGTAAGCTCCGGATGATGCTCTCGAACGTAGGCATCCACCAAAGGATCCAGCACCTCAAAACCGATGATGTCGTAGCTGTCCGCGTAGTGTGAACACAGCTCCACCCAGGAAACCTGACCGGAGGTCTTATCACTGCCTGCTGCCTTCCCCTCTTCCACCACCTCCGCATCTGCAGTCGTCAGTGCATCCTCTGAATTTGCAGTCACTTCCATATCCTGCCCTATCGCATCCACGTAGCGAAGGTTCTGATCCTCCATCTGCTCCTCGATTTGCAGGAAGAGTCCCTTGAGATTCTCCGTCCCGTACCGGTCGAACAAGTCGGCATCCTCTTTCGTAACCGTATACAAGAGCGTACTGTCGATCTTATCCGCACTTCCCGTATGGAAGGACCACACGCCGTGAAATCCAAGATTATAAAGATGACCTATAAGAAAAATAAGAACACCGGCCCCAGCCAGTGCTGCCACGTCCCAGCGCAGCATCACCAGCGGCGTAAACGCACTCTGTTTTTTTTCAGACTCCTGCGAAAGTAACTCTTCCGCCTGCACTGTCTCCTGTGCGCCTTTTTGCGAAGCTCGTTTCCGGTGCACCAGATTCAGAAGATCCCATCCCACCGTGCAGACCGTGAAGATCAGCAGCGTAATTCCCAGCTGCTTGTGATGGGAGGTGCACAGGGTCATCATCCCGGCCGTGGCCAGAAGGTATTTTTTCCACGAAATGTCACCAGTCACCTCTGTCTCCGGCCGGCTGCGCAGATACTGGAACAAGAACAACAGGAACAGGATATAAAACGGGATGCCAAAGCCCTCCGTCATTATACTCTGAAAATACGCGGACCCCCGCTTGGCACCAAACCGGTTCAGAAGCTCCACGCCCCACATCACACCGTTGGCCAAAAGCGCCAGTTTCCTGCCGCCCAGCCTGTGACAAATCCTTGCAAGATACCAGACCGTGACAGCCATAACCGCCGCCTGGCACACAATGACCGCCATGAGGTACAGCGGCTCCTGCGCCGCCACCTTTCCGCCCATCCGATCGGTCAAATCCCAGCCATGCACCAATATGGTGTCACCAAACACCTTCCGCATCAGCCATAAAAACGTACAATAAGCCGGCTCTCTTGTATAATCCATGGTGGCATAGCTGTTCGAGTCCCGGCACCAGACCGGCCCGTCTACCAGTGCAAAGCCGATATACGCCGCAAGATTCACCGCAAGGCACAGCCAGCAAAGGTGACTTATACCCGACTCATTCCCATGCGCATCACCTGACGCGTTGTCCGGTGCGTTTCCTGCCACTTTGTTTGGTGCTTCGTACCGCACGTTGTCTCGCGTCTTCGCCTGCCGGCCACTGTGCATATTGCTTTGCTGTTTGCTTTGCTGCTTCTTCAATCGATCGCTCTGCTCCCTATCCGATTCCGCTGCCCAATACTACTGCGCTTCCTTTGCCAGCTGCGACACGATCAGAACAACCATGTCCTCCAGCGCATGTCCTCGCTCATCCACGATGATGTCGGCGTACTTCTCATAAAGAGGCACACGCTCCTCATACAGCTGTTCGATGGTCTGCCCATCACGCAGAGCAACTCCGCGGTTTTTAGCATCATGAAGCCGCTCATCCAGCATATCCAGATCAATTTTCAAATAGATAATCTTTCCAAGCTCTCGGAGATGTTCCATCGCCTTCTCGCCGTAAATCGCACTTCCGCCCGGAGCGATGACACTGTGCTGGCAGGAAATCCCGCACAGAATTTCCTCCTCCAGTGCAAGGAATCCGTCCACGCCTCTCTCCTCCATCAGCTTGGAAAGCTTTTTGCCGGTCGTTTTCTGAATAACCAGATCGCCATCCACAAAGTCATACCCAAGCGCCTTGGCCAGGATAATGCCAACCGTGCTCTTTCCGGAGGTCGGCATACCGATCAGTATCAGATTATCATGGGAAAGCGCAGCCGCCGGCTGAGCGGGCTGCCTTTTTTTCTCTTTTGTCATATCGGTTTATCTGCTCCTTATCTGTCTTATGTTCTCTGCCGGTGATACTCTCGCCCGGCTGCAAGGTCTTCCTGCATCGTCGCCTCCAGCTGTGCAAGATTTGAGAACTTCCTCTCCGGGCGCCGGAATGTCAGAAGGCTTGTGACGATCTCCCTGCCATAGAGGTCCTCGTCAAAATCATACAGATGCGTCTCAACGGTAAGGTTCTCCTTGCCGGAGATGGTCGGCTTTCTGCCGACATTGGTCATTGCCGGATACTCCCTTCCATCCAGAAGGACGCTCGAATAATAAACGCCAAACGGCGGCAGGAGTTTATCCGGCGCTGGAATCTGGTTCGCGGTGGGAATCCCGATGGTACGCCCGATGGCATTCCCATGCATGGCCGGTCCCCAGACCCGGTACGGCGATCCCAGGCACTCCCCGGCCTTTTCCATCTCACCTTTTTGTATGAAACCGCGGATAAGTGAGGAGCTGATGGGACTGCCTTCATACGCCACCTTTTCGATTTCCTCTGTCGCAAAGCCGCAAGATACAGACATCTCCCGGAGCAGTTCATAATTTCCAAGGCCTCGGTCGCCGAAGGAAAGGTCCGGCCCCGCTGCTACAAATGCCGTCCGAAGTCTCTTCCCGAGAATCTCGCGGACAAAATGCTCCGGTGCCATAGCCGCCGTCTCCTTATTAAATGGCAGCTCCACCAAAAGCTCTACGCCCATCGTTTCAAAGAGCCGGCGCTTCTCCTCCCGCGTTGTTAAAACGCCGCTGTCATTGACTCCAAAGAACACCTCCGGCAA
>CAVKRN010000090.1:0-5999 GCA_963658695.1 bacterium | reverse complement strand
AGAAACGCTGCACTGGCCGCCGGTATGATATACCGTCCCTCTTCGTTTTTCTCCAATGCCGTCTTTCCCTTCATACCGCCCTGCGCATAAATCAGTCTCGCCGATTCCGGAATGACGGTATGCATCCGTGCCTCTTTGCCGGAGGGATTCAGTATCACCAGAATCTTCTGCCCTGCGCTTGCTCTCTCATAGACCAGCGGATAGCTATGGTCTTCCGCCTCCAAAAGGCGAAAATCACCGGCATTCATAAGGGCCGGATGGGCTCTTCTTACTGCAATCAGCTCTTTCACCGCATTCAGCACGGAATCCGGATCCCCCTCCTCGGATGCAACATTTATGGTTGCAATCGAGGCATCCTGCGGGATGTAGAGGCACTCCTTTGCCGCCGCAGAAAACCCTGCATTTGGCGAGCTATCCCAAGCCATCGGTGAACGCGAACCGGTTCTTTCATAGCCGCCCTCCACGGAGTCCAGTCCCTCCACATATCGTTCTCCGATTTCATCCCCATAGTAAATGAACGGAACGCCCGGCATTGACAACAGGAATGCAAACGCCAGCTTCATTTCGTCCGGATCCAGAGTTCTGGCCATACGGATCATGTCATGGTTCCCGGACGGTATGCAGATCAGTCCCTTTCCGTCGGTCAGAGCGCGGTTTTTCTGATAGATGTCAAAAAACGTTCTGCAGTCTCCCAGTCCCTCTCTGGCAAAATACGGGTGCTCCTCCCGGAAAAGCTCCAGATAATGGGACGGTCCGAAATGCAACAGAAAATCCATATGGAAGCCAGCCTGTAGCGAGCGGTCCGGTTGCCCCCACTCCGATATTATGACTGCTTCCGGGAACTCCTCATCCAGAAATGCCCGGAAATCCTGCCACAAACGGATGGTTCCCTTCTGATCCGGATCACTCTTCACCAGTGAACCTGCCATGTCGACACGGAATCCGTCGCACCCCAGTCCCAGCCAGAACCGCATCACATCCTTCATGGCTTCTCTGGTTGCCATCGGCCCCTCTGCGTCCATGGACTGCTGCCAGGATTTGGACGGATCCGGATTGGCAAAGCCATAGTTCAAAGCCGGCTGTGCATTGAAAAAGTTCGCTGCGCAGGCCCCGTCTCGCTGCGTTCCGCCTCGAATGGTTCCCATAATCTGATCCACGCCGTCAAAGCCTTCCCAAACGCTGTTGGTCCAGACGTAGCGATCCGAATATTGATTCTTCGCCGCCTTTTTGGATTCCACAAACCAGCTGCACTCATCAGAGGTATGTCCCGGCACCAGATCCAGAATGACATGCATTCCCTTTTCGTGAGCTTCCTCAAACAATCGGCGAAGATCCTCATTGGTGCCGTAGCGCGGCGCTGCCTTATAATAATCGCGAACATCATATCCGGCATCCACAAAGGGCGAATCAAAGCAGGGATTCAGCCACAGAGCGTTGCAGCCCAGATCACGAATGTAATCCAGTTTGCGGATGATTCCCTCAAAATCTCCGATTCCATCTGCATTGGTGTCGCAGAAGCTCTGCGGATAAATCTCGTAAAAAATCGCATCATTCAGCCATTCTCTCATAGTGCTCCTCCTTTTTATACAGAACCGTTATAAGCAGTGTAACAGCTTCCTTCCTGTGATACCATACAGGCCCCATTCGGATGGGCGGGCGTGCATTTTTTACCAAAAAGGGGACAGGCGGCGGGTTCCATCTTGCCCATCAGGATTTGCGGACAGCAGCACCCCGCCGGCACATAGTCCTCATAAAGACCGTCCGATCCCGCATCAAATGCTTCGTATTCCTTCCGCAATATGCATCCGGAGCCTTCAATGACACCCATGCCGCGCCAGGCTGCATTCCTTGTTTCAAAAATCTGCGCGGTAAGATCCCGGGCACGAAGGTTTCCTTCTTTGGATACGGCCTGTGGATAAAAATTCCGCACCTGTGCCTTCCCGCGCAGCCGCACAAGGCCGTAGATAGCAGCAAGCAGCGCCTGCGGGGTAAAGCCGGACACAATAAAGGGCAGCCCCAGTTCCTTAGCAAGGCTCTCATATTCCCCCCATCCGGTCACAGCGCACACATGTCCCGGTGCCAGAAATCCGGTGATCCTGCCGTCGGTATTGCGTGCTCCCAGCCACCGGATCACCGGCGGCATAGTCTTTAAGGAGGTCAGAAGCTGCACGTTGGAAAGTCCTCTTTGTATAGCCTCCTGAATCAGAAGCGCATACAGCGGCATAGTGGTTTCAAATCCAACCGCCGCAAACACATGCACGTGGCTTTCATCCTCCTTTGCCCGGTCAAGCATTTCCATCGGCGAATAGACCATTTGCACCGCTCCGCCCTGTGCCTTCGCGTCCAAAAGGCTTTGCTCTTTCCCGCGCACCCGCATCAAATCGCCAAAGCAGTAGACGATATGATCGCCGTCCAGAGCAAGTTCGCGCAAGCGGTCGATGTACGCCGTCACCGTTACACAGACCGGACATCCGGGCCCTGCAATCAAATGAATCTGCGGCGAAAGGAGCGATGGTATGCCGCCTTGCACAATCGATGCGGTATGCGTTCCGCACACCTCCATGATGGTGCATTCCGGCCCCTCATACGTCCGAAGACTGTCCAGGAGCCGGTCCATCTCGCCGCGGCCCGCCGTTTCTGCCACTCCTGCCTTGTCCTTCATCGTATCCATCAAAGTGCACCTTCCATGGCCGAAAGCTCTTTAAAAATATCGTCCATCGCCTCGGCATCCTCCTTCTCAAGCACCTGCAGCACATACCCCGCATGCACCAGTACGCGATCCCCCTCTTTCAGCGGAAGAAGCCCTGTCTGAACCTCAACCTGCGTGCCGGAAAAGTCAACCTGCGCTCTTTTTCCATCTCGTCCAAGGGAAACCACCGTCCCCGGATATGCTACGCACATGATCTATACCTCCTTGCCTGACCTTCCACGCTTTTCAAGCTCATCCTGATACCTCCACGCCGCCACATACGCCTGTCCCAACGCGATTCCTCCGTCGTTTCCAGGCACCTGCTCATTCACATAAACCTTTAAACCGCTTTGTACCAGGAGCTGCTCCAATGTCATCAACAGCATCCGATTGGCAAAGGTTCCGCCGCTGAGGCAGATCTTTTTCTCACCGGTTCGCTGTGCCAACGCCTTCGTCAGATGGGCTGTTCCATAGGCAAGCGCCAAATGAAAGGCCAGCGCTGCCTCCTCTGCCGATTTTCCCGCTTCCTGCATGGCCAGAATTCCCTGCAGCAATGCCTCATAACGCAGAAGGATCCTTCCATCCGATGCAGGTTCCGTCATATTCCGGCAAAACAGAAGGCTCCCTGCCAGCGCCCTTCGAAACGCCCCGCTCTTGACGTCGATTTGGTTTTCCCGGTATCCATCCTCTTTGGAAAACCTTTGCCACCCTCTCCAGGCAGCATTTTCCAAAAGAATAGCGCACTCTCCCTCATACCGGTTCCGGTGCCCCAGATCCAGAATAGACGCTGCCGCATCAAACACTCGTCCCATGCTGGTGCTAAGGACAGAAGGCACCGGACCTTCGCCCTCTTTGTCGTACACATGCGGAAGGATCTTCCACGCTGCTGCTGCAATATCATCCTTCGGAACCGTGCCGCGCAGCGAATACAAATAGCAGGCAGCCGCCAGATCCGCCTGCTTGCTCAGCGCATCCCCGCCGATCACTCTGCACGGGGATACGCTCCCCAACCGGATAAAATCCCCTCGGCTTAGATAGAGAAATTCACCGCCCCAAAGCTGATCATCGCTCCCGCATCCGGTTCCGTCGAAAACAACGCCAATGGCACTTTGCAGTCCATGCTCCGCCATTACTGAAGCGGCATGGGCCTGATGATGCTGGATAAACTGGCAGGGAATCCCATATTTACCGGCGATTTCCAGAGCGATCCGTCTCGAATGATACCCCGGATGAAGGTCACAGGCCACCACCTCCGGCCTGATTTGAAGAAGCTGCTCCATCTCCCGCTCCTGCCGGCAATAGCTCTTTTGCACCTCATACGAAGAGAGGTCCCCCAGATACTGGGAGAGAATCACGCGGTCTCCTTTCCCGAGCGCAAAAGATGCCTTCAGATCGCCCCCGGCCGCCAAAACACAGGGAAGCGTTTTCTCCCCGATATCTTCCCCGGCGGTAAAAACAGGAAGCGGAACATAGCCCCGGCTTCGGCGATACAACTGCATATGCCCACCATATACCGCAGCCACCGAGTCATCCAGCGGACGCAGAATTTCTCTTCCGTGCAGATAATACCCATCCGGTGATTCACTCCCATACCACTCCATCGATAAGAGCTCATGAAAATGGATGGGCATCGGCCAGCCGCTTGGATTGGCACTCGTCACCACCATCGGCCCTGCCTGCTGCGTTAGTAACGCCTGCACGCCAACCGATGGAAGAAATGCGCCAAGATACCTACTGTCTTTGCAAACCTCCTGCGGCAGATCGTTCTCTACCTTTTTCCTTACCAGTAGGACAATCGGCCGCGCTGCGCTGCTAAGAAGCGCTTCCTCCTGCTCCGACACCTCCGCATACTCTCGCATGGATGCCATATCATGGAACATCACCGCAAAGGGCTTTTCTTCCCTTCCCTTCATTCTTCGCAGGCGCTGCAAGGCTTTAACGGAAAACGGTGAGCAGCACAGCTGATAGCCTCCCACCCCCTTAAGTGCCAGGATGCCGCCGCTTTTCAGCACATCGATCGCCATCTGAAAGCCAATCTCTCCCAATACTCTCTCTTCCGGCAACTCCCCGGCAATTCCTTGCTTCATTGCCTTTATAAAAACCATTTGCGGGCCGCAGTCATGACAGGAAATAGTCTGTGCGTGACGCCGCCGGTCCCTTTGCTTGGTATACTCCGCCTTGCAGGCAGCGCACATGGGATACCTTTTCATTGTAATTCGTTCCCGGTCGTAAGGAAATGCCTCCAGAATGCTCCATCTGGGTCCGCAGGAAACACAGCTGATGAGGCCGTAGCGATACCTCCTGTCATGGGAATTCTCCATTTCACGAAGGCAGTCCGGACAGATACCAAGATCCGGCGGAAAGGCGGGAAGCTCGTATAGATCCTCCGTTCGGCTCTCCACAATGGAAAAGCCGTTCCCGGCCTCTTTCTCGTTTTTTTCCTCCCCTACTGTATCTGCTGCTGTTTCGAAAGCTTCTTGCTCCACCGAAAGAATACACCCGCCCGCCGGGCACTCCCTCCGGAGCCGATCCGTAAAAACGTCCAGCTGCGTTTGAGTCCCCATTGCCCTAATAGAGACAACACCTCCCTGATTGCAGACCGATCCGGTAATTCCCAATGCTTCTGCCATCGCAGCCACAAAGGGACGGTACCCAATTCCCTGTACCGCCCCCTTCACAATGATATTCATACCGATGCGCACATCCGGCTGTGTGGTGCCGCCTGTTTTACTCATTGCGCCGCCTTTACTGTCTCTGCGTTTGCCGCTGCTGACGCAGTCTGTGGCTTCCCGTCCTCTGCGACTGCCTTTGTTGCAGCAGCCTTTGCCGCCGCTGCCGCCTTCGCCGCTGCCGCTTTCTCTGCAATGGCTTTTTGTTTTGCCTTTTCTTTTTCGATCTGCTCCTTAGAATACCGGTGCGTAATACAAGTTTTCTCCACCCCCGGCTCCGTATATCCCGTCTTCATGGTAAGGCACTTTGCCGGACAGACTTCGACGCAGTTACTGCACTGCACACAGGAAAACGGCTGCAGTTCCCAGGTATAATCAGCCCGTGACACACGAATTGCGCCGGACGGACATCCCCGCATACACATACCGCACAGAATGCACTTGGAAATATCATTCTCAATATGCCCGCGATATCGCTCCGGATAAACGCGCTCGGCAGCCGGATACGCAACCGTCGCCGGCTTGCGAAAAAGATTTTTCAGTTCATGTCCCAGATAATTAAGAAATGTCAGCATTTTATTCTCCGTACAGTACAGATGCTTGCAAATAACGGTTACTGTACACTATAGCAAGCGATGTAC
>CAVKRN010000089.1:0-6022 GCA_963658695.1 bacterium | reverse complement strand
GAGAATCCGTCTGCTCGTCACAAAATCGCACTGCCCATTTTCTGACGATCAGCCCTTGGCTGATTGCAGTTCACTTCACATCCGTATTTCGTTCAGAAGCTGTGCCCGCCTCCGGAGTGGCCGCCTCCGCCACCGCCTCCGCCGGAAAATCCGCCACCTCCGCCGGAGAATCCACCGCCGGAGGAAGAGCCCTCACTTCTTTTCCGGTGCGCGATGTGCTTTTTGCTGGCGGCGCCCAGAACAAGGGAATCGGTAACCTGCTGCTCCTGTTCCCGCTTCGTCATGCGATGATTCCGGTTGGTAATCCGGACAGCCGCATAATTGATGAGAAGTGCCAGAATCACGGCAAGGAGCAGATTGCAGATGTATTTCATCGGCCGGGCGATGCGCCCGCCTTCCAGCAAGGTGATGCACTCTGTGAATGCTTCTGCCGCACACCCGTAATAGTCTCCTTCCGACGCCATCCGGTAGACGTTGTCCGTAATGGTGTTGCTGTAGGAAGGGGTTATGGTCCGCCGGATGGTGCCGGAATTCTCCAGTCTTAGCTCTCGCACAGACATCTCGACGAAAAATACGGTACCGTTCTCTAAAAGCCAGTCCGCATAATAGGTCTCCAGATAATCCTCGGGATCCATATCATCCCCGTCCGCCGACAAAAAGAGGACGTTTCCGTATGCCGTCGCGGCCTTCATCGTTTCGGCAAGGGATGCCTCTTCCTCCGCAGACAAAAGGTCCTCCTCGTCCCGGATGTAGGCGCCGTACCCGGTTTCCTCGTTGGCATACACCAAATCATCTTTACCGGCTTCCCAGCTCCAATGCTGTGCTGCCAGAAGCTCCTTCCCCGGCAGCAATGCAAGAAAAAGCGCTGCCAGAAGGCACAAAACAATTCTACTGCCTCTCTTCATCACTGCCGCCTCCTTTCCTGTCGTGGAAATTCGGTATAGGATGGGTGGAAAGCTCATTGTGCCGGAAAATCAGTGCAGCCAAAGATGCCGCAATGAGGATCAGGCAGACCAGCATGCCGCCGTAATAGTAATAATCCTGCACCGGCTTCACATGCCGCACGAAAAGAACAACGCAAATGGCGAGCACCGACAAAAGCGCTTCCGGAATCATGCGCCAATCCTCCGCATCAACGCCTCGCCACAGCGCAAACAGCGTCAGGATCACTGCAAACACTCCTAAACACGTTGCCTCCTCAGAGCCCAGCATTCCATAGCACCCAAAAGCCCCCCAGATATCGTCCAGTGAGAAATCTATCTCGTCTGCAACGGCCACGCCTACGATGGCAAATGCAATAACAACTCCCCAGCCAATTTTACCTGCGCTGCCCCGTATGGATTCCAGTATCTTCTGCCCGTATTTCCAGGTGCTGCTGTATTCCCGTTTTGTTCCGTGCCGATATTGGTATCCAAGGTCCTCTGCGTGCAGATCCCGGTCGATGATGCAGCTCATGTTCCAGCAGTAAATGGCGCCGCACAGCGCCGCAAGATAGCCGCATCCTAACATGGCCGACGGGGCCGTCACGGACAGCAGCAGATTCAGCATCATAAACAACGGCACTGCCAGTGCCAGAGAGCACAAAAAGTAACGCTTCACATCCACTGGGATGTCGGCCGATATTTTGCCGGTCTCCCCATTGACCACCGAATAGGCTACGCGGCTCTTTCCCCGGAACGTCAAAAACCACACGGGAACCAGCAGACGCTCTGCCGAGCGGATAGAGGTGTGAAAGGCCTTCTTGTGGCTTGGCATCTTCTCCACGTGATAGCCTTTTTTCGTATAGATGGTGGTCAGCTCCTTCCGGGTTCGCTCACCGGCATAGTCCCGGATCTGTTCCTCGTACACCTCCGAAGGAACGTCTGCCGTATCGGCATAAAAGCCTGCCAGATACCCCGGTTCAAAGGATTCCTGGCTTTTAGCACCGCCAAAGGGTGCAATTTCCTCACTGATGACATCATCAAAGGAGCTGGAGGCATCGCACTGCAGCCCCGTTAGCGTTGCTGCCAGCGGGACCGTGATCTCATAGACATCATAGTAGTCCTTCCTGATCTTGGTTCCCTCAAAGGTTATGCCGTCTCCCTCCGTTCCCTGCTCGGCCTCGTATTGCCAGTAGGGAAGGTAAATACCGCGAAATCCCTCCAGAAAGGAGGGATCTCGCAGTTCCTTTGGAGCGAACAACGCGCGCTTTGCCTTTTTCTGAAAGGCCTGCACGCAGTCCTCCTTGGTCTTTTGAAAGGGAATGATGTGCTGCGGGCGAAGGCGCCCCTCCACGCGGGAGGATAGTACATTGGACGCGCCGCAGAACGGACAGAACTGAACAATTTCATTGTCGGTGCTCTCCAGCTCGCCGCCGCAGGCGGGGCAGGTGAACACGGTCACATCGTACATGGTTTTCCCTGCCGCAGACTTCTCATACGGATAGTCTGTGACAGAATAGGAGCCGTCGCAATAATCGCAGTGCAATTGCTTGCCGGCAATGTCATAACGTAGGCCTGCGCCGCACCCCGGGCACGCAAACATACCTTCCTCCCTTCCTTCCGGACGTTACCGTCGTTATCCTTTACTCGTCAGCCGGCAAAGTGAGTGGCGGTGGATCGCACGGATTTGCAAAGCACATTGTAACTATTCACTCTTGGCTCTGCGCACCAGTTCCTCAGTGATATCTTTCCAGGTCACGTTCTTTTCCGCCATCACGACCATCAGATGATACAGAAGATCTGATACCTCATACACCACCTCGGTGGAATCGGTGTTCTTGGCCGCAATAACCACCTCTGTACACTCCTCGCCCAGCTTCTTAAGCATCTTGTCGATGCCCTTGTCGAACAGATAGTTCGTATAGGAGCCTTCCTTGGGATTGTCCCTGCGGTCTGTGATGGTCCTGTAGTCTCTCTCCAGCACCTTCATGGGGTCGAGGCCGTCGTCCTCCTTCAGCACCAGATCGGTCTGGAAAAAGCAGCTATGACTCCCGGTATGGCATGCAGCGCCGATCTGATCCACCTTTGCAAGGAGCGTATCCTTGTCGCAGTCCGCCGTCAGTGACCGGACGTACTGAAAATGGCCGCTGGTCTCTCCTTTGATCCAAAGAGACTGCCGGCTTCTGGACCAATAAGTCATGCGGCCGGTGGAAACAGTGTTGTTGTAGGCCTCTTCGTTCATGTAAGCCACCATCAGCACCTCGCCTGTGGAGGCCTCCTGAACCACCACCGGAAGCAGTCCCTGGGGATCCTTCTTAAAATCCGCCCAGGTAAACTGTGCCTGGTGACGGGAAACGGTGATGCCGTTTTCCAGGCAGAGCTTGCGAAGATCCGCGATCTGGCCAATGTTGTCGTTGATAGCATTGCCGGAAATGCCGCTGACGCTCTTTAGCCGGCCAAACTCCAGCACTTTATCCAGAGAAATCTCCGGAAGGGTCAGAATGGACGGCACCTCCTCAAGCTTTAGCGCGTTGCGGACATCGGTCTCATCAATCAGCACCAGCTCGTCCACATAGTTGACGATCTCGTCCTTGTGGGCGTGAATGGCGTCGGCTGCGCGGTAGCAGGCTGCAATCTTATCCTTGCCAAAGCGCTCCGCCGCTTCCTTGAGCATTTCCAGGTTGCTTTCCTTGGAAAAGTTCAGTGCTGCCTTTGCGCACCCGGCATAGATAAGCTTTTTCACATCCTCCAGACGATTTACGTGCCCGGCTCCGTAAATCGGAACCTTCACCTGTTCGCAAATGCTGCGGAGGATCCCGATCGCCTTCTCATGCTCCTCATCGTTTTCCGACTGGTCAAAAATAAGGATAGCGTCCACCCCGCCGTCTGCGTAGGTCTTCGCCAGTGCCACCGGATCGTCACTGACAACGCGGGAATCCTTCAGATTCCGATTGGCCTTTCCGTCCTTCAGATAGATACATGCTACAAATTTCTTCAGTTCCTGCTCCACGTTTCTCTCCCCCTACAACGATCCCTTTGTGCTCAGCACATCCTCGATTCTCGCGTCTTTCTGCGTCGCCATATCAAGAGCTTTGGAAAAAGCCTTGAACATGGCTTCAATAATATGATGAGCGTTGACGCCGTCCAGAATCCGAAAATGCAAATTCATGCCGGCACTGTAGCTGACGGAATAGAAAAATTCCCGCACCAGCTGCGTATCCAATCCGCCGACCATAGGCACCTTCTCAAAGCGCTCCGCACCGGATAATGCAAAATACGGACGGTCGCACAAATCCACCGCACACATGACCAGCGCTTCGTCCATCGGGAGGACAAAGTACCCGTACCGCCGGATGCCTTTTTTATCTCCCACTGCCTGCCGGATGGCCTGCCCCAGCACGATGCCGCAGTCCTCTACGCTGTGATGTCCATCCACAACAAGATCGCCCTTCACCGTCGCCTTCAAATCAAACAGACCGTGCCGCGCAAAACCGTCCAGCATATGATCGAAAAATCCGATGCCGGTATCCACCTGCGCACTCCCCTTGCCGTCCAGGCAAAGCTCCAGGGTAATGTCCGTCTCCTTCGTTGTCCTTGTGATTCTGGCCCCGCGGCCCTGTAATGGTTCCATAGCTTGTCCTTCTTATTCCTTGCCGTCAAAGCGCACGGCAATGGAGTTGGCATGTGCCGTCAGTCCCTCGTTTCCGGCAAAGAGCTCAATGTCCTCATGCACCTTTTCCAGCGCCTCCTTGGAGTAGGAAATGATGCTGGTCTTCTTCACAAACTGATCGACTCCCAGCGGCGAGAAAAACCGTGCTGTACCGTTGGTCGGCAGGATGTGATTGGGTCCGGCGTAGTAATCCCCCAGCGGCTCCGAGGAGTAGCTTCCCAGGAAGATGGCGCCGGCATTTTTAATTTTGGTCATCAGCTCAAATGCATCCTTTGTCACAATCTCCATATGCTCGGATGCAATGGCGTTGGCTGCGTCAATGATATCCTCTGTCGTCTCACCCACAAAAGCGCACCCGTAGTTGTCCAGTGACTGCCGGATGATATCCGCCCGCTCCAGCGTCTCCAGAAATGCATCGATTTCCCTGGAAACCGCCTCTGCAAACGGTCTGGAGGTGGTCAGAAGAATTGCGGAGGCCAGAGGATCGTGCTCGGCCTGAGACAGAAGATCTGCCGCAATGTAGCGCGGGTTTGCGGTCTCGTCGGCAATGACCAGAATCTCCGAGGGACCTGCCACCGAATCAATACCGGTAATACCAAAGCAGGCCTTTTTGGCCAGCGCCACGTAGATGTTGCCGGGTCCTGTGATCTTATCCACCTTCGGAATGGTCTGCGTACCGTAGGCCATGGCCGCAATCGCCTGTGCGCCGCCGACCTTGTAGATTTCATCTGCCCCCGCAATGTCCGCTGCTACCAGGGAGCCGGCCGGTGCCGTCCCATCCGCCCCGGGCGGTGTGCACATAATGATGCGGGAAACGCCGGCCACCTTCGCCGGAATGATATTCATCAGAACACTGGAAGGATACACGGCCCTTCCACCCGGGACATAGCAGCCCGAAATCTCGATGGGAGTCACCTTCTGGCCAAGGATGGTTCCGTCCTCCTTGGTGGTAATCCAGCTGCTGACCTTCTGCTTCTCATGATACTCCCGAATGTTCGCGGCTGCACGCTTCATCACCGCAATAAATTCCGGATCCAGCGCGGCGTAGGCATCCTCGATTTCCTGGCGCGTTACCTTCAGCGTTTCCGGGGTCAACGTGCAGTGATCGAACTGCTGCTCATAGCCAAGGACCGCTTCGTCCCCATTCTCCCGCACATTCCGGATGATGGCATCCACTGCCTCCTGCTGCCCGGTATAGCTGGCAGGATTTCTTCCCTTTAAGAGCTCCAGGAGCTCGTTTTGCGATGTCTTTGTAAGTGCTGCAATTTTCATAATGCGTATCCTCCCGATCGTCTATCACATGTCATCTGCGCGGTAAATTCGTTATAGTTCACGCGAACCAAGCGGCTAGTACATCGTTTGCAAAATAACTGGCCTAATAACGCAGAACTTTTTTCTGAGGGTGCGTGTCAAAAAACGTAGGCGTAGCGGG
>CAVKRN010000088.1:0-6037 GCA_963658695.1 bacterium | reverse complement strand
CAATCAGGAAAAAGGGCCAGTTAGTTAGGCTAGTTATTTAAAAATCGATGTACTTAGTAATACTCCGCCACAGCGTCGCGGTATTCCTGCGCGTAGGGGCAGTGCCAGATGCTGTAGCCATCGACATCGGCCAGGTACGTCAGGCCATAGTCTGTGAGGTCTCCCTCTATCGTCTTGGCAGCCTCAATCACCAGAAATTCACAGTGGTACAGATCCAAAGCACTGCAGAGTGCCTTGGCGTCTACCGGATCGGTCTGTTCCATGGCTTCGTATACTTCATTGTAGTAGGAGCCCATCTGCATTTCCCGGCCGTAGGGCATCAGGATCTTAGCATTGTACTGACGTACAAACTGCACCAGACCCACCGGCATGGCGGCCATGGTCTGTTCGCCACCGGTCTCATTCATGAGGTAATCCGAGATGTCCAGGATCATCTGCGGCAGGTGCAGACGGTTTTCGGCCTTCAGGATGTTCTCATTGGTGTACACATAATCGCCGCTTAAGACGATCACACAGCAGATGACAACCAGCCCCATGCGCAGATTGGCGGCAAAGAGCTTCAGGCTGCTGTAGATGATGGTCATAGAGGCCGGCAGCATCCAAAGGAGACGGTAGTAGGTCCTGGCACTGTCGATTTTGCTGTAGAGCGCGAAAACCGGCGGAAGGAAAAAGGCAACTAGGAGCAGCAGCGGCAGATATACAAAGAGGATCCGTCGGTCCTTACTCTTTTCGCGGAAAAATAAGTACGCAAGGCAGACCAGATACAAAAGAACCAGGAGCCGACCGCCCTCATATTCATACATAATCGTTCGAATGCTGCTCATGGAAGTCGTCCTCCCTTCAAAAACGGTACCAGTGAGGGATAGATCATCCGCAGTAGCAGCACCAGATAGAGAACACTGGGAATGCAGGTGGCTGCACTGGCAAGAAGGAAGCCCTTCTGCCTTTTCAGAACACGGATCATCAGCGCGGATACCAGCAAAAGACCGGTCAGCAGTGCCGGTGCAAGGGAGGTGCAAAAGCCGGAGGCAATCCCGAGGATGACCAGCATGCACCAACAGTAGGCGGAATCCTCCTTGGCAGAACGGAGCTTGCGGAGAAGAAGAACGAAAAGAGCCGGCAGGATGTAATTGGCAAACATGGATTTCCCCTGCCAGGTGCGCATCAGAAGAAAGGTTTCCGGTGTATATATGGAGGTGTTGCCGAACAGCTGCAGCACGACCAGAATGATCATTGCAGCAGGCAGCAGCTGCTGACGGCGCTTTGCAGGCTGATTGGCAGAAA
Source organism: bacterium (assembly GCA_963658695.1). Classification (GTDB taxonomy): domain Bacteria; phylum Bacillota; class Clostridia; order Lachnospirales; family Lachnospiraceae; genus CAG-791. The sequence continues at coordinate 4,753 of CAVKRN010000088.1, read as the reverse complement.
GCTCAACGGCCATCTGATAGAACAAAGCGTCGACCGCAGGCAGGAGTACCAGCGGAAGCAGGCTGTGCGTAACAATGGTGGGGTGCGTACCGCAAAGACGCGCAACATAGGCAATCCACATGGGCATCAAGGCGAGGGCGTGCCGGCCATCGAGCGTCGTAGTGACACCGGTATAAGGCACATAGTAGTACATCGTGTTCGTCTGCCAGGTTTGAAGGGACTGCGCCGTATAATACGCATCATCCCCGTCAAAGGAAGCCAGTGTGTAGGCCTTATAAAGCTGGAAGAGAAGGAGCGCGGCAAATATCACCCACCATACCAGCGCGTCCGGATCGGGGAGCTTACCTTTTGCAAAATCCGGAAGGCGCACACCGCCGGTTTTGCCGCAGCGAAGGCAGCCCGCACCGATCCAGATTAGGTTGAGAATCAGAAAAACGGCGGTGAGCAGCCGGAAATCTCCGGCAGGTGTCCAGATCAGGATCGGAAGTCCCACCAACTCAAAAAGGGCAAAAGTCGAGAGATACCCGGACATCATAAGGATGGGGATCCTGCGCCTTTCGGCAGGCAGAAGGCTTGCCGGTAAAAGACCGGACAGCAGCGGCATCCCAAAGGAAACTATGAAAAACAGAATCAGTTTTATCAGTGCACTCATAGGTTTGAGTTTAACCCATACCGGGGAAAATGTCGATGTACACCCCCAAGCAGTGTATGGTAAGATACAGTAATGGTTACTGCATAGACGCGCGGCAGCGAGGGAGCTTGGCGGACATCCATCCGCCGCCTGTTGCATGGCGGGTGCGTGAACGGTAACCGGCAATACCAGGGCTGCGTATGCAGCTCGCGAGACTGATACAAAGGAGCCATTTAAATGGAGAAGGTTTTGATCATCGGCGCAGGCCCGGCCGGTTTAACCGCAGCCTATGAGCTGCTGCAGCACAAGGATAACTACGAGGTAGTTGTATTCGAGGAATCGGAGAAGTTCGGCGGCATTTCCCGCACGGTGGAGTACAAAGGGAACCGGATGGATATGGGCGGACACCGCTTTTTTTCGAAGGTTCCGGAGGTGAATGCCTGGTGGGACAAGATGCTGCCAAGACAGGGAGCACCTGCCAGTGATGACAAGAAGCTTGACCGCAAGGTTACTCTGATGCAGGGGGGACCGGACCCGGAGGCGACGGACCGCGTTATGCTGCGCCGCAATCGTGTCAGCCGGATTTTCTTCAACAGCAAATTCTTTGACTATCCGATCTCACTCAAGCCGGAAACTTTTGCCAACATGGGACTGGGAACAACGGTGGTGGTCGGATGCTCCTACGTGAAGGCAAGGATCTGCCCGCGCAAGGAGAATTCGCTGGAGGATTTCTACATCAACCGTTTCGGCAAGAAGCTCTACTCCATGTTCTTCGAGCATTACACCGAGAACCTCTGGGGACGGCACCCTTCGCAGATTGATCCGTCCTGGGGCGCGCAGCGTGTAAAGGGCGTTTCAATTTCCGCAGTGTTAAAGGACGCACTGGACAAGACCTTCCATAAGAAGAATCGCAAGGTGGAGACCTCTCTGATCGAAGAGTTCAGCTACCCCAAGCTCGGCCCCGGTGAGCTTTGGGATGTCACGGCCGAAGAGGTCCGAAAGCTGGGCGGCACCATCCTGACAGGGGCAAAGGTTGTCAGGATTCTAAAGGATAAGGACAATACGCTCACGGGCGTTGTGTATGAGAAGGACGGGAAGGAGATCACAGAAAACGGAAATTATGTGATTTCCTCCATGCCGATCCGTGATCTTGTGGAGGGTATGAACGATGTCCCCAAGGATCCGGCCCGCATTGCTGCCGGACTTCCGTACCGGGATTACATGACGGTTGGCGTTCTGGTGGATCATCTGAATCTGACCAATAAGACCAAGAATAAGACCATCGGGAACATTGTGCCGGATAACTGGGTGTATGTGCATGACCGCAGTGTCACCATGGGACGGTTCCAGATTTACAACAACTGGTCACCGTATCTGGTGAAGGACTTAGAGCACACGGTATGGCTGGGGCTGGAGTATTTTTGCACGGAGGGAGATGCCCTCTGGACCATGGACAACGATGCGTTTGCACAGCTTGGCATTGAGGAGATGGTGAAGCTGGGCCTGATCACCGGGAAGGAAAACGTTCTGGATTACCATGTGGAACGCGTGAAAAAGGCATATCCTGCGTACTTTGACACCTACGACGAAATGGATACGCTGCGTGAGTATCTGGATACCATTCCGAATCTGTTCTGTGTCGGACGAAACGGACAGCACCGCTACAATAACATCGATCATTCCATGTGCACCAGCTTTGAGGCAGTAAAGGACATTGTGGCCGGCCGGACAGACCGCTCCAATGTCTGGAGTGTCAACACGGAGAAGGAATACCACGAGGCGACGCAGGAGAATACGGTCGAGGTGGATTAGGAGTTATACATGAGCATTCGTATCAGCAGTTTTCTGGGAAGATTTGGCTTTGAGGCAAGGCGTGTTGCACCCAATCTGGCCAGCAGCGCGTATCTGAAGCTGCAGTTCATGACACGCGGAACCATTCAGGACCGGTACATCAAGTGGTTCATGGAGCAGGAGGAAACGCCGAAGCCCCAGGTCGTGAATATCGAAACCATTAACCGGTGCAATTCCACCTGTGCCTTTTGTACCGCCAACATCCATGCAGAAAAGCGCCCCTTCATGAAGATCAGTGAGGAACTGTACCATTCCATCATCGATCAGCTGGCCGAGTGGGATTACGAGGGACATTTAACACTCTATGGCAACAATGAGCCGCTTCTGGATACGAGAATTGTGGAGCTGCACAAGTATGCAAGGGAAAAGCTTCCCAAGAGCTTCATTTTTATGTCCACCAACGGACTGATACTGACGCTCGACAAGATTCGCGAGGTGCAGCCTTATGTGGATCAGCTGATTATCAACAATTATGCCAACGAATACAAGCTCCATGACAACATCAAGGAGATCTATGATTATATCCGTGGGCATGAGGACGAATTCAAGGACATTGAGATTGTGATTCAGATGCGTTATCTGCAGGAGGTTCTGACCAACCGGGCGGGATCCGCACCGAACAAGCAGAGTACGCCGAAGGAATACACGCAGTCATGTCTTCTTCCCTTTACGGATCTTTGGATCACACCCAACGGACAGGTGGGCATTTGCTGTTGTGATAATCTGGAGGTGACCAATCTGGGAGACCTCACGAAGGAGTCCCTGAAGGACTGCTGGAGCGGGGCGAAGATCACGGCGGTTCGCAAGGCGGTTGCGAAGGGAAGAAACCAGTATCCCTTCTGTAAGTCCTGCGACTTTATTGATGCCGGCTTCCGCAATCAGATCAGCAAGAAGATTCTGGCCGGCGACGTAGAGGGAGCAAACCGCACCGGCGGCGAAGAAAAGAATGACAAGAAATCCAGATAATGTGACATCGTGATATAAGACGACCGGGAAGAAATCGTTGGATACGTTTCTTCCCGGTCCTTTTGACGTCTGTCTGTTTAGGGAAACGCTTTAATCAGCGCCTCCCACGCCGGACTTGCGCTGCGAAACAGCAACTTCCTTTGAAAATCCGTGCGATCCACCGGAGGCTGCTAAGCAGTTATACCTCCAGTTCCTTGCCGGTCAGCAGGCGATACGCCTCCAGATACTTGGCAATGGTTTTATCAATGACTTCCTGCGGAAGATCATAGTTGCTGTCCGGGTTGGCCTTCAGCCAGTCGCGGACGAACTGCTTATCAAAGGACGGCTGTGAATGACCGGATTCATATCCCTCCAGAGGCCAGAAGCGGCTGGAATCCGGTGTGAGCATTTCGTCGCCGAGGATGAGCTCGCCGTTTTCGTCCAGACCGAACTCAAACTTGGTGTCAGCGATGATGATGCCCTTGGACAGCGCATAATCGGCGCATTTCTTGTAGAGAGCGATGGTTGCGTCCTTGATCTTGACCGCATATTCCTCGCCATGTCCGGGGAAGGCCTTCTCCAGAACCGGAATGCTCTGCTCAAAGGAGATGTTCTCGTCGTGGTCACCGATCTCTGCCTTGGTGCTGGGGGTGTAGATGGGCTCGGGCAGCTTGTCGCATTCCTTGAGGCCGGCAGGCAGTGCAATGCCGCAGACGGTTCCGTTTTTCTTGTAGCTCTCCCAGCCGGAGCCGGTGATGTAGCCGCGAACGATGCATTCCACGGGAATCATGGTCAGCTTGCGGCACTTCATGCTGCGGCCGCGGAATGCGTCTGTCTGGAAATATTCCGGCATATCGGCAACATCGACGCTTTCCATGTGATTCGGAAGGACATCCTTTGTATAATCAAACCAGAACTTGGACATCTGTGTCAGGACACGGCCCTTGTCCGTCACCTGATTCTTGAGGATGACGTCAAACGCAGAGATGCGGTCAGTGGCGACCATAATCAGAGAATCGCCGATGTCATAGATCTCACGAACCTTTCCTTCTTTAACAGGACTAAACTGCTCCATTTGTTCCTCCTTTTGGGGTGCTGCGCGGCAGCGGTTTGTGGTTACTGTATCGTTTCCGAGAGGGACCCGTCACCGTTACTGTATCAACGCCAGTCAGGACCCGTCGCTTGGCTAGTACATCGATTTTTAAATAACTAGCCAAACTAACTGGCCCTTTTTCCTGATTGCACGTGTCAAAAATCCTCAGCGTAGCCCGCTACGCCTACGTTTTTTGACACGCACCCTCAGAAAAAAGTTCTGCGTTATTTGGC
>CAVKRN010000087.1:0-7072 GCA_963658695.1 bacterium | reverse complement strand
ACAAAATCGCACTGCCCATTTCCTGACGATCAGCCCCGGCTGATTGCAGTTCACTCTCTCGTCGGTATTTATCACTGGTGTGGTAGCACATCACCGATTGCTTGACAGATGCGAGTTTGTCATCGATAATTCACACAGATCACTGAGTGCAATTGCTTATGAGGGACATTGGATGAAAAAGACACCGTTTTTGAATAATGATCAGGCGACAGCCATCGCGAAGGAGCACCCGACGCCGTTTCATATCTATGACGAAAAGGGAATTCGCGCCAACTGCCAGGCTGTGAAGGAGGCGTTTTCCTGGAACCCGGGGTTCCGTGAGTATTTTGCGGTGAAGGCTACGCCGAATCCGTACATTATGCAGATCATGCAGGATTATGACTTTGGCTTTGACTGCTCCTCCATGGCAGAGCTGGTTCTGTCGGAGGCTGTAGGGAGCAAGGGGGAGCACATCATGTTCTCCTCCAATGAGACGCCGGATGAGGAATACGTAAAGGCCAGAGACATGGGGGGCATCATTAATCTTGATGACATTACCCACATCGACACGCTGGAGAAGCTGTTCGGGGAGACTTTCCCGGAGACGATGTCCTGCCGGTTCAATCCGGGCGGTGTGTTCCAGATGAGCAACGGCATTATGGACAATCCCGGCGATTCCAAGTACGGCATGACGAGGGACCAGCTCTTTGAGGCTTATGCAAGACTTAAGGCCCACGGCGTGCAGCATTTCGGCATCCATGCCTTCCTTGCCTCCAATACCGTGACCAATGAGTATTATCCGCAGCTGGCCGGGCAGCTTTTTGAGCTGGTGAAGGAAATTCATGAGGCACTGGACATTCATTTTGCCTTTGTGAACCTTTCCGGCGGCGTGGGCGTTGCCTATCGCCCGGACCAGGAGGACAACGACATCCGCGCGATCGGCGAGGGCGTGCATCAGGTATACGATGAGATTCTCGTGCCGGCCGGCATGGGAGACTGCGCCATTTATACGGAGATGGGACGCTATATGCTGGCGCCCTACGGTGCGCTGGTTACCAGGGCCATCCATGAGAAGCATATCTACAAGGAATACATCGGCGTAGACGCCTGCGCGGCCAACCTGATGCGTCCTGCTATGTACGGTTCCTACCATCACATCACCGTACTGGGCAAGGAGGAGGCGCCCTGCGATCACATTTACGATGTGGTCGGGTCCCTCTGCGAAAACAACGACAAGTTCGCCATTGACCGCCCGCTGCCGGAGATTGCCATGGGCGATCTTCTCTACATTCATGACACCGGCGCACACGGCTTTGCCATGGGCTACAACTACAACGGGCGCCTCTGGAGCGCAGAGCTGCTGCTTAGGGAGGATGGTACGGTGAAGGAAATTCGCCGCGCGGAAACGCTGAAGGATTATTTTGCAACTTTTGATCAAACAGAGTTTGCATCCCGGCTCTTCCAGTGATATACTAGTCTCTGCACGTTGCAGTGCAGAGATGTTTTGCCGGAGTGGCGGAATGGTAGACGCGACAGACTCAAAATCTGTTATCCGTGAGGGTGTGAGGGTTCGAGTCCCTTCTCCGGCAGCAAGATAGAGATAGAGACGGGGAGCCGGGAATTCCAGAGAAGGAGTTCCCGGTTCTTCGTATATGTGTAAGTATTCAAGGCCAAGGAAACTTGAATACAGGAGGGGAATATGAACGACAATCAGGCCGCCTTGCGGCAGGAGGGCGACACGCTTTCCATTCGCATCAATAAACGCACCACCTACCATGGAACTACCAAGGTGACACTTCTAAAGGACATTGCGCTGGACATCGGGCCCGGCAACATGGTTCTGATCCTGGGCGGGTCCGGTGCGGGCAAGACCACCTTCGTCAATGCCGTCACCGGCTACGAAAAGGCGCAGGCCACAATCAGCCTCGGCGGCGTCGACGTCTATAAAAACTACGACCGTCTTCAGTACCGCATTGGCTTTGTACCGCAGTCAGACCTTCTGCGCGGCGATGATACCGTGGCGGCGACGCTGTTAAACGCCGCCCAGATGCGCCTTTCCATGGACATTTCCGAACCGGAGAAGAGAACACGGGTACAGGAAACACTGGAACGGTTCGGGCTTTCGGAGTTTGCCGATTCCCACGTTTCCAAGCTCTCCGGTGGCCAGAGGAAGCGCCTGTCCATCGGCGTGGAGTACATTTCGGATCCGTCGCTGTTCATTCTGGATGAGCCGGATTCGGGTCTGGACGGCGTCATGGCAAGAGACCTTATGGAGCGACTCCGCGCCATTGCGGATCAGGGGAAAATTGTCATGGTGATTACCCACCAGCCGGACCGTGCCACAGACCTTTTCGACCAGGTTCTGGTACTGGCTAAGGACAGCACCTCCGGCGCAGGGCGTCTGGCCTTCTATGGACCGGTGCAGGAGTGCCGCTCGTTTTTCGGCGTGGGGACGATGGAACAGGTCATCCGCGCTGTGAATGCCAAGGGAGAGGGCGGCCTTGGCGAGGCTGATACCTATATTGCCAAGTACCAGGCGCTGACAGAGGAGAGGAAGAAGAGCGGAGCGGCGGATGTGTTCCGGGCGGCGAAGGAGATGACTGCACAGGCAGTGAATGCACTGAAAACTGCGCAGACCACGCAGACTGCAACCGCGCCGAAGGACAGTCAGGCCTCGCAGACTGCAATGGCGCCGAAGAATGGTCAGACTGCGCCGGCAGCGGATGCGCAAAAGACGCAGACAGAATCGAACGAAACCACGCAGAACAAGGTACCGGCAGAAGAATACGAGATGAGTGCAGAGGTCGCAGAAGGCGGTTCGACGGGCACTACAGAATCGAACGAAACCTTCCGGGCGCGTATGCAGAAGAGACGGGCGCAGAAGGAAGAGGAACGTCAGCGCAAGATCATCGAAAGCTTAGAGCGGCAGGAGAATTACGACCACGTCACAAGGACGCAGCAGACCGGAATCTACCTGGGCAAGCTCTTTCGACTCTTTGTGTATGAGAGGCACTGGAAGGTGCTCGTGATGTCCGCCATCATCGCGTGGCTGGTCAGCTTTGTGGTCGGCCTGAACATGTTCAAATCCATGGAAGGAGCGAAGATCGGCGCACTGGCCTTTGCCTGCGTGTGCATCTGGAACGGATTTTTCAACTCCATCCAGATGGTGTGCAAGGAACGCGATATTTTGAAGCGGGAGCACCGGGCGGGACTCCACATTACGGCGTACATGGCGGCCCAGGTGATCTACCAGGCTATCATCTGCGAGCTGCAGGTCTTGATTTTCGCCGGAATCTTCCGCCTAAAGGGGCTGGCTTACCCGGAAGGGAGTCTTATTTTTGAAACGACGGAAATCGATATCATTGTGACCATGTTCCTGATCACCTTTTCTGCCGATATGCTGGCCCTCATGGTGTCCTGCATTGTTCGCACCACGGAGGCGGCGATGAGCATTGTACCGTTTTTGCTGATGCTGCAGATGCTCTTCTCGGATGTTGCCTTCCCGCTGCACGGCAAGGCGGCCAAGCTTGCGGATATTACGGTGGCCAAATGGGGGATTCGCAGCATCTGCTCTCTGGCACGCTTTAACACGCTCCCGTCAAACTCTGCCTGGAACCAGATTGTGAGGCTGGGAAATCAGTCCGAGGACGGGAAGCTCATGCTGCAGTGGATCAGGGACAACAACATGGTGGATCAGATTAAATACCAGTCGGCCCAATCCATGCAAAGCGCACTCTACGATGCAACTGCCTCGAACGTGCTGCTGTGCTGGGGCGTTCTGATTGGATTTGCTGCGCTGTACATTGCGGTAGGCACGATTGCGTTGGAGTTTGTGGATCGCGACAAGAGGTGAAGTGACGATGTGGGGGCTAAATTTTCATGATGCTGTGAAAATACGGAAGCGTTGAGTACTGATATTTACGAGTGAATTGTTTGGGGTGCATGGGGGTGGTTCCGGTAACATGACCGATGTAGTCTTCAATGTATGTAACAGCTTCCGTAACAATCTGTACAAGATTTTTTTGAACTTCGTTATATTCGTCTTGATCAACAACGGCTTTTTTGCTGTCTATGTAGTCGTCCTTGTTGATCAGGATAATCTTGGTGTAATCAAGCCCGGATTTGGAACGCATGGAACGTTGTGTGCCGCGGAATAGGAATGAGTTCTTGTGGTTGATGTGGGAGCGGAAGGGGATACAAATGTAGTAATCGTAGTGCGTATCTACCAGAAGACAGCTGTAGGGACGTCCCAATTTGTGCATCAGCTCGGGATAGCTTGTTTCTGGGTGGTCTCTCATAAATTCTGGTGTTAATTGATAAACATCAGCAACAAAATCCAAATTTTCACCTCCTGTAAGTTACAAAAAACGGGATCAGCCTTTCGGTTGATCCCGTTTGCCTTCTTCGCTCGGTCAATTTTTATTTTACCGACGAGTCAGAACCGTCACTCGTCATCTTCGCTCGGTCAATTTTTATTTTACCGACGAGTCAGAACCGTCACTCGTCATCTTCGCTCGGTCAATTTTTATTTTACCGACGAGTCAGAACCGTCACTCGTCATCTTCGCTCGGTCAATTTTTATTTTACCGACGAGTCAGAACCGTCACTCGTCATCTTCGCTCGGTCAATTTTTATTTTACCGACGAGTCAGAACCGTCACTCGTCATCTTCAGCGAAGCGGAGAATTGATTGCTCTCTTCTCTAATTCATTGTACTAATCCAGCACCCAAAAAACAATGGGAAAAGTATAAACATCAGTCTTCACTGTGCCAGATAATGCACGCCCCACACCGTCTCATTGTTCTCCCCGCAGGCGGTAAAGCACATCACCGGATTATCGGCCTCATCCGTCATCTGGATCACCACGCCCTCGTAGGTCGCATCGTCCAGAGTCAGCGTGATGGAAGGTGAATCCTCCGTCAGAGTAAAGGATCCGCACCGCTCGCCAAGGGCAGTGGCAGAATTTGCCCGCACCGCCTTCTCCTCGCCGGTATCGCCGGATGCGCCGCTTTTCTTCGACGAATCACTTCCGGATGCAGCAGTACCGGATGAAACGCTCGCTGCAGAATCATCACCGGCAGTATCCTCGACCACATAGATCCCGCCGTCCGGTTGGAGGGAGAGCAGCACATCCTCCGGCACCGCGTCGGAGATGTCCGTCCCGTGATTCACTACATAGTACGAACCAATCACCTCGCTTAAATCGTAGCCACCATCCGGAAGCGTCTCCCCATTCGTCTCAAAAGGCGCCGCCACCAGCCAGCCGCTGGCCGTGCGGAAGAGCTGATGCACCCGCGGCTCATGAGTTTCGCCCTGATCCGAGAAGCGCTGGTGGTAGACCAGATAGAGCTTCCCGTCCGTATCCTCGAAGGCGGAGTTATGACCGGGCGCCATGTACGTCGTATCCAGCGTCGGGAACGTGTAGTTGCCCATCATCTTGACGCCGTACTTCTCATGATCGGAATAGCCAAGCGTCTGCCCCGCGGCGTCTTCATACGGTCCGTCCGGATTCTGAGAGCGGAAGAGCCGGATCTGGTAGCCGCCGTTCGCCGTCAGACTTCCATAAGAGACGAAGAGATAGTAGTAGCCGCTGGCCGCATCGTACTGGATCCAGGGCCCCTCGCAGGACTGGTGTCCGCCGCCGATCAGGCGCTTGCCAAAATACGCGTCCACGCCATTCTCATCATCCCGTTCCGGGTGGATCGGAAGCCCGCTTTCCTCATCAATTTCCAGAATAAAAATGCCGCCCGACCAGCTGCCGTAGACCATCCACATCTTCCCGTTTGCATCGTAGAACACCGTGGGATCGATGGCATTGGGCCAGTCTGTGTTGTTGTAATCGGTCAGATTCAGGTACCTTGTCTTAAAGTCCAGCTCATCCTCGCAATAGTCCAGAATATCGACCTTGCCCTTTTTGGCATCGAGCCTTGTGAAGCCGGAATCGATGAGGCGCCCCTGATACTCATAGGGACCGTTTATGGTGTCGGAGGTTGCCCAGCAAAGGGACGATTTGATGTAGGTGGAAGAGGTGCAGAAGTACATACAGTATTTCTGCATTTTTTTATTGTAAATTACGTCCGGTGCCCAGACGCTGTACCCACCCTCGGAATTCTTGCCAACCCAGGAAAAGGCATCCGAGTCATCGGCAAAGAGATTGGAGAAGAGTTTGTTGTGGCGACTTACATTGGCGAACACGCCGCTCCATTGCCGCAGATCCTCAGATTTGGCCACCGCCATGTGGGAGCCGAAAATCCAGTAGGTGCCATCGTCTGCCTTCAGAATCGAAGGATCGTGCACCGCGGCACCGCCCTTCACATGGCCCGTAGGAAGGGAAGAGACGTCCGCTCCCTTCATGGCAGTCTGCACATCACTTTGCGAGACATCGACGCCGTTTACGACGGTGGAAGCGCCGCACCCGCCGGTCAAGACGGCTGTCAGAGCAACCGCCAGAAGCGGCGCCGCGCCTTTACCCTTGTTCCATGGTACATTCCTTCTCATAATCCCCTCCTCTTGGCTTGTTTATGTAACGTAACTGTTTCGTATCCACATCTTCTGATCCGGAGCTTCTCCGTCACGCACCGCCTGACAGTCGCCTGTGCCGTAGACTACGTCTGCTCCGCGCCGTCACCCCGCGCCCGCAGCGGCGAATACGCAATCCGAACATTGATGTCCTGGCTGTAATTGCCAAAGGACTTGCCGAAGATCGTCAGCCCGCCGGTGTTCTCCGCGCCCTCCGGCACGGCCAGGCGGAAGCGAAGAGAGCTCTTGTCCGTCAGATGCAGATTGTCCACTGTCACGTCCGACTTGCGGTCGCCGTCAATGAACGTCCCCTTCTTATTGATCTGCAGCATCTTCAAAAGCCCGTACTGGTTCCAGTTGGGAAACCACCAGTCGGGCGTCAAAATCCCCTTCACCTCGCCGAAATCCCCGGGCGATGTCCACATCCCCACGTTCACGTCATTCAGGTAAAAATAGATATCCGACGGCCAGTTCTCGTTGATGCCGGGGGCTTCGGATGAAATTTCCATGGAAATGCAGATTTCATCGATACGCTGTCCGTAAGGAATAAAGTTGGGAATGGCGTATTCCACAT
>CAVKRN010000086.1:0-7234 GCA_963658695.1 bacterium | reverse complement strand
TGCAATCAGGAAAAAGGGCCAGTTAGTTAGGCTAGTTATTTAAAAATCGATGTAATAGTACACACCCACAGCGACGGGTCCTGACGGGCGACTGTGCAGTAACTTATTCCTTGTGCCGGCCAAGATACGTTTTACGTTCATTCCCGCTTCGAAGCCGCTGAATATTGCTGCGGTGCCGCCAGAATGCCATGATAGTCAGCAGCACCATAATCACGTCGTTTTCGATGGTCATGGCAGGGCTTGCCATGTGATACACGCCAAGATGCCCTTGCACGATCACAGCCAGGCAGCTGACCGCATAAACGCAAAGGGACCCCAGCGATACAAAGTGCGTCGTCAGAAACGGAATGAAAAACGCCGCCATCGCAAAGGGCAGAATTGCAATGTGATAGCCAAAGGCAAAACCGGCCATCACCGCCACACCCTTTCCGCCGCGAAAATTCATATAAAAGGGATAGTCATGCCCCAGCACCACGCCGGCAAAGGCCCACATCTTCAGAAGGTAAATCGCATCTGCGTGGGCATTGCCAAACAGTGCTCCGATCAGAAGAAGACACGCCAGTCCCTTTCCAAGATCCAGGAAAAAGACAATCAGCCCCGTCTTCTCCCCCATCACCCGCATGGCATTGGTCGTGCCGGAGTTCCCGCTTCCGAAATTCCGGATATCAATTCCCTTCGTCCGCCCGATCAGGTAAGCCCATTGAATACAGCCGAATCCATATCCGATCAAAAGGCATAAAAGCCGCAAAAGCACGCTCATTGCGCCTATCCTCACTTATTCTTGCCGTCCTCGCTGCGCTCCCGGATGATGAACTTAATCGGCGTTCCGACAAATCCAAAGGTCTTCCGGATCTGATTCTCCAGATAACGCAGATAGGAGAAATGCATCAAATACTTGTAATTGACGAACAGTACAAAGGTCGGCGGCTTTACCCCGGCCTGCGTTCCGTAGAAAATCCGCAGCATCTTGCCCTTGTCCTGGGGAGGCTGCTGCATGACCGCTGCCTCGGTCAGAATTTCATTCAAAACGCCCGTCTGAATCCGCAGATTCTGGCTGTCCGATACCAGATCCACCTCGTCATAGATGGAATTCATGCGCTGTCCTGTTTTGGCAGAGATATAGAGAATTTCCGCATAGGGAATAAAGGACAGGGTCTGGCGGATCTTATTGGTGAAATCTTTCATAGTGGAGTTGTCCTTCACCAGGGCATCCCACTTGTTCACAGCAATGATAATCGCCTTTCCTCTCTCATGGGCAATGCCGGCAATCTTAGCATCCTGCTCCGTGACACCATCTTCTGCGGAAATTACCAGAAGCGCAATGTCCGAGCGTTCCACTGCTGCAACTGCCCGCAGGATCATGTAGTGCTCCAGCTCCTCCGAGATTTTATTCTTGCGGCGGATGCCCGCTGTATCCACGAAGACATATTCCTTCCCCTTGTGGCGTACCCGTGTATCAATCGCATCTCTTGTCGTTCCTGCGATGTCCGATACAATCACGCGGTTCTCACCGATCAGCCGGTTCACGATGGAGGACTTCCCTACGTTCGGCTTGCCGATGATGGCAATCCGAACCGTATCATCCTCTTCGTCCGTATCCGCTCCCTCCGGGAAATGACGCACCACTTCCTCCAGAAGATCGCCGATGCCGGTTTTCCCTGCTGCAGAGACCGGGAAGGGCTCTCCAATGCCCAGATTATAGAACTCGTACACATAGGGCTGCATCTGCACCGGCTTGTCCACCTTATTGACGGTCAGCACCACCGGCTTGTGGGAGCGGCGCAGCATATCTGCCACCTTAGCGTCTGCATCCTGAAGTCCGGACTGGATGTCCACCAGGAACAGAATCACATCCGCCATATCAATGGCAATCTGCGCCTGGTCACGCATCTGGGAGAGAATGACATCCTTGGAATCCGGCTCAATACCGCCGGTATCAATCAGCGTAAAGTTGTAGTTGAGCCAACTGGCATCCGCATAAATGCGGTCTCTCGTTACCCCCGGCGTGTCCTCGACAATCGAAATCCGCTCACCTGCAATCGCATTGAACAGGGTGGACTTTCCTACGTTGGGGCGGCCGACAATGGCCACAATCGGTTTATTTTTCTTTTTTGCCATACCTTTTTCCTAATCTATGTGCTTTGTACGTTTTATTGGTGGGATTGCAGATGCAGCTTTTCCCGGATCAGACAAAAGACATACTGCAGATTCGTAACAATGTACCGGTTTGCCAGGCGTCTGGGATCCTGACAGAGCCGGTAGAACCACTCCATGCCGATCCTCCGGCACCACAGCGGCGCGCGCTTTATGGTTTCTGCGTAGAAATCAAAGCCGGCGCCCACGCCCATCATAACGCCGTCAAGTCTGCCCTTGTGCTCTGCCATCCAGCGTTCCTGCTTGGGCGCACCAAGACCAATCCAGATGATGTCCGCACCGGATTCGTTGATCCTGCGAACCGTTTCCGCATCCTCTTCCTCGGTTTCCTTGCGAAACGGCGGTGACACCATCCCTGCGATCCGGATGCCGGGGTATCTCTTTTCCAGATTGATCCGGAGCTTATCGATGGTCTCCTGGGTTGATCCGTAAAAATAATGACGAACGCTCCCATCCATGGTCGCCCGAAAGACAGCGTCCATCAGATCCGGTCCTGCAACGCGCTGCGCGTCAAGAAAGCCTCTGCGCTTTTGGTAATCCGCAATGGGGGATCCGTCCGGAAAGGTAAAGGCCGATCCGTTCAGAATGCCGCGATATTCCTCATCGTCCTGTGCCATCATCAGCGTATGCACGTTGGAGAAGCAAATGTACTCTCCGCGCAGCTTTACAGCCGATTGACCGTTCTTACCGTCCAGTAAGTCCAGAAGCGAAAAGGCCGCCGTCTCCACATCCGACACGGCATACGAAACGCCGAACACCCGGCACCGTTTTGACAAATCATCATATTCCACAGCCGCATATCCGCCTTTGCTGCACACCATTTTATAGGGGAGGCAGCGTCCTTTGTCAAACAACACGGCGCTGACAGGAATCTTTTTGTTCCGAAAAAAAGAAATGACTCTGTCCCTCTCATCCTGCGGCGTATCCGGAAGATACAAAAATGCCTTCACCGTCTGGAATCCATGGCTCTCCTGGTCGCAATCGCCATCTCCCTGCCGCCACGCATGAAGCAGCCACTCTTCCAGTGAACGGCCGCCGGATTTACCTTCCTGATCCAAGAGGTACACGTCCGCCAGAACATCCTTCTCCTTTAGAAGCATCGAAAGCCGCGCCCTTGCAATGGTTTCATTTTCTTTGGTTGTCACCAAAAGAGCAAGCCGCCCCGTAGCATATTTGGTCTGCTCCTGAAGGAGCACTTCCCGAAACCGGAGTCGCAGAAGTGCCGTAAATAGAATATCAAAGAACACCCAGTACAACAGCATCCGCCGCGAGAGCTGATCAAAGGTTCGTATGACGGCGAGTAAGATAATAAGCGCCGCGTACTGAAAGATCCTCTCTCTGGCCACGCGAACCAGATTTTCCACCGGATCCATCTGTGTGATGTCGTATTCGTGCTTCTTGGCACGGCGATAGGTATTCCAGAACAGATACAGCAGGAGATTTAAAAGATAGACGGTGCTGTACAGACGAATCTTCCATGGCTCCATCTTTGCCCACATGCGCAGGTAAAGCGCCAGAACAAATGCCGCCGATGTGGCTGCATTGTCCATTATGATAATGATTCTTCGAATCGTCTTGCGTGAACGTAGCTGCATACTGTCTTCCTGCCATATGAGTTCGAGCCATTTGCTCTGAATCTTGAGTATAACACAGAAGTTCCATCCCGGAAATCCGGGATGGAACTTCTCACATATCGCCGTGTCTATTTGTCACTGTACAGACGCCTTAGGGCTTCCGTCAGGAACGGTCGGTGCTCATTGCCCGGCGGTGTCTACTTCTCCGGCAGCAAATTGGTCATACTCTTGAGTCCGGTCACCAGCGTCGAGGTATTGTGCAAAAGCGCTGACGTCGCCGGCGGCAGGATTCCTGCAATGCCAAGGGCAATTAGGCCTGCATTGAAGCTGATGATAAAGCGGTAGTTACTATCGATGCGCTTCATCAGCTCCCCCGAAAGCCGGCGCAGTACCAAGAGCTGTGTCAGGGAATCAGCGCTGATGGTGATATCCGCAACCTCTCTTGCAATCGCTGCGCCGTCGCTGACAGCAACGCCGACATCCGCTTCCGACAGTGCCGGTGTATCATTGACGCCGTCACCTACCATGATGACCTTCCGCCCTTCCTCATGTTCCCTGCGGATAAAAGCCGCTTTATCCTCCGGGAGGACCTCGGCATGAAATTCATCCAGATGCAGCGCTTTTGCAACAGCCTCTGCCGTTCTCTCGTTGTCGCCGGTCATCATGCATACCTTGCGGATTCCCAGCGCATGGAGCTCTTCAATCACCGCCGGTGCCTCTTCCCGCAGCGGATCAAATATACAGATGACTGCCTTCAGTCGCCCGTCCACTGCCATATACAGGTGTGAATACTGGGGCGGGAGGTTTTCCATTCGCTCTGCTTCCGAAGGATCCACAGTGCAATGCTCATCTTCAAACACAAAATGATAGCTGCCGATCACGGCGCGCTTACCGGAAATCCGGCTGGCAATGCCATGGGCCACAACGTACTTGACCTCTGTGTGCATTTCCTCGTGGGTGATGCCGCGCCTTTTGGCTTCTCCCACCACTGCATTTGCGATGGAATGGGGGTAATGCTCTTCCAGACAGGCTGCAACCTTCAGCGCGTAATTCTCATCCTCTCCGTCGAAGGTTTCAATCTGTACCACAGTAGGCGTTGCATGGGTGAGGGTTCCTGTTTTGTCAAACACAATGGTATCCGCCTGTGCAACCGCCTCCAGGAATTTGCCGCCCTTTACGGAGATGTCGTAGGTGCCGGCCTCGCGGATCGCCGAGAGCACCGAAAGCGGCATGGACAGCTTCAATGCACACGAAAAATCTACCATCAGCGATGCCATGGCCCTTGTCACGTTGCGGGTCAGAAAATACACCACTGCCGTCAGGCCCAGCGAATACGGAACCAGTGAATCCGCAAGATGGTAGGCCCTTGCCTCGGTATTGGACTTTAGCTTCTCCGACTCCTCGATCATGTGAACGATCTGATCGTATTTGCCGCTTCCTGCCCTCTTGCTTACCTCGACGATGCACTCGCCCTCTTCTACAACCGTTCCGGCGTATACATAAGCACCCGCCGTTTTCACAACAGGAACGGATTCTCCGGTCATCGAAGCCTGGTTCACGCTCATCTCGCCGCTTATGACCACGCCGTCCAGCGGAATCACATTGGAGGTACGAACCGTGATGTGATCGCCAACCTGCACGTCCGATACGCTCACTAAGACATCCTGTCCGTCCGACGCCTTGAGCCACACCTTATCCACCTTCAGCGACATGGATCTTGCCAGGTCTCCAATGGACTTTTTATGGGTCCACTCTTCCAGAAGGTCCCCAATGTCCAGAAGCCACATCACTGAGGATGCCGTGTTAAAATCTCCCATGAGCATGGATGACAAAATGGCCGCAGCATCCAGAACAGGAACCTCCAGCTTCCCGCGAAGAAGGCACGTAAGTCCCTTCCATAAAAACTTCACACTGCGCACCGCAGTCCATGCCATCTGGATAGGAAGCGGCAGGAACAGCTTTCGGATGTACCGTCCTGCAATGTTCAGTGCCAGCTTTT
Source organism: bacterium (assembly GCA_963658695.1). GTDB lineage: Bacteria > Bacillota > Clostridia > Lachnospirales > Lachnospiraceae > CAG-791. The sequence goes on along the minus strand of CAVKRN010000086.1, from coordinate 1,507 downwards.
CCTGATATTGATGATTGAGTGCCCGTCCCGTTTCCTCCGGAACAAGTGCGATCGCAGCAGGATCCCGATATGAAAAAGCACAGAGAGCCTCCAGAAGCTGCTCTCTGTACTCCTTCGTCCGGCGATAGGTGATGATTGCATCCCCAGTCTCCTCATATACCTTTACGTTCTGCACAAAGTCCAGATTCCGCAGGTAATACTCCAGGATGTCTGCCTGATCCATCGACATGCGATAACCGCCCATGTGAATACGCATGGTGTGCGCGGATTCGTGACGAATCAGATATTTCATTCGCTATATACCTCGCAATCGTCTTACTCTGCTGCCGGCGCTGCCGCTGCCTCATGCTCGGCAAGAAGTGCCTTTGCGTTCTCAATCGCAACAGCCTCCTGCTCAGCATAACGCTTCTCATTGATATCCGAAGCGTCTGCTGCGATATCCTGGCAGTTCTCCTTCAGAACCGTTGCTGTCTTTACCACTGCATCCTTGCCGCGAAGAACCGCTGCCGTGCAATGAGTATAGGCCGTCTTGGCCTCCTTGCTGGAGAGAATCGAGATTCCTGCTGTTCCGAACAAAACGCCGCCTGCAAAAAGACCAAGCTTGCCCCAGTTAAATGCTGACATATTGTACCTTCCTTTCCGGGGATTCTCCCCCGCCATCCTGTCATTGTTTCCGTTTCAAAATAACGATTCCGTGTCCATCTGCCAAATTCGCTGCAGTGCAGCCTTCCTTGGCCCGACCGGCGCGTAAACCGCAGCGCCTTACGTCTGTCATGAACTGGCATTATCGTAAGCTTACGTTATTTTTTTGTAAAGACAATCTTCTTATGCCCGCATCAATAAAAATTGACCGGAGCAAACCCTCGTTTGCCCCGGCTATTTTGTCATCAAAAGCCCCATCTTTTCTGATTTTATGATTTTATAATAGATGGTACCCCCTAGCCGGCATGCTCCTCGAGAATCTGATCCAGTGACGAAATGGAACTGGTATGCGAACGGATGACCGTGGTGTTGCCTGCCGTCTCATTCAATGCGTACTGCACCATCTTATGGGAAACGGTGTGAGTAAATAGAATCATCAGATCCGGTGATCCGATGCGATCCTTCATTCCTCCCTTAAATTTGCAGAATACCTTGGCATCACATCCGTGCCGCCGGCAGACTTCCTTATATCTGCGCTCCATACATTCGTTGCCGCCAATGATTACGACGCTCATATGCTCTCCTCTTTATCTCTGCCCTGCCGGATTGTTCTGTAGCAGGTGTTGGTTAGCCTTGATTAACTAACTATAGTTTACTATGGCTAACCCGCAGAGTCAAGCGCTTCCTCATCGCCTCTGAGCCGTTACTGTACACACCCCCACCAGCGATGAATGCTGACGAGAAAGTAAACTACAATCAGCCGGAGCTGATCGTCAGGAAATGGGCAGTGCGATTTTGTGACGAGCAGACGGATTCTCATGAATGAAACAGATTCACCGGCCCGACCGAGCGCAATTGTTTGAGT
>CAVKRN010000085.1:0-7354 GCA_963658695.1 bacterium | reverse complement strand
TCAGAAAAAAGTTCTGCGTTATTAGGCCAGTTATTTTGCAAACGATGTACTAGGTTTTCTGCGCAAGAGGAAAAGGAGAATACATATGGAACAGATATTTCCGGAGGTTAAGAAGGTATTTGGCTTTGGCTGTATGCGTTTGCCAATGAAGGATGGGGAGGTTGATCTGGAAGAGTTCTCGCAGATGACAGAACTGTTCCTTCAAAAGGGATTCAACTATTTTGACACAGCCCATGGATATCTGGACGGGCGGTCCGAGCGGGCGCTTCGCGAGGTTCTCACAAGTCGGCACAAAAGGGAAGAATACATACTGACGAACAAGCTGACATCCGGCTTTTTTGAAAAGGAAGAGGATATCCGTCCCTTCTTTGAGAAGCAGCTGGAATGGTGCGGGGTGGATTATTTTGACTTCTACCTGATGCACGCCCAGAGTGCCTCTAATTACGATAAGTACAAGCAGTGTCATGCCTACGAAACTGCATTTGCACTGAAAAAAGAGGGGAAAGTTCGCCACGTTGGACTTTCCTTCCACGACAAGCCGGAGATGCTGGACCGGATCCTGACGGATTTCCCGGAAGTGGAGATCGTCCAGATTCAGTTCAATTACCTAGATTATGCCGATTCGTCGGTGGAATCCAGGGCCGTTTATGATGTAGCGAGAAAACACGGAAAGCCGGTCATCGTAATGGAACCGGTAAAGGGCGGGAGTCTTGTGAATCTCCCTCAGGATGCGCAGAAGATTTATGACGAATTGAATGCAGAGCTGGGGACGCACTACTCCAACGCCAGCTACGCCATTCGCTTTGCGGCGGGCTTTCCCGGCATGCGCATGGTGCTCTCCGGTATGAGCAACATGCAGCAGCTCGAGGATAACCTTTCTTTCATGGAGAACTTTGAACCGCTGACTTCGCGCGAGCAGGAGGCCGTTGCCGGCGTTATGCGAGTCTTCGGTTCGTTGGATATGATCCCCTGCACCGCCTGTCACTATTGCGTCGAGGAAAATCACTGTCCGAAGCACCTGCGGATTCCAGATCTGTTCGCCTGTCTGAATAAAAAGCGGATCTTCAACAACTGGAACATGGACTTCTATTACAACAACGTCCTGACCCTCAATGACAGAAAGGCCAGCGACTGCATCGGATGCGGCGGCTGTGAGCGCGTCTGTCCGCAGCATCTGGAAATCCGCAAGCTCCTCGGTGAGGTGGCGAAGGAATTTGAAAGGGCCAAGCAAGACTAAAGAAATATATTATTTTTGCACAAAATGCACGAGTAAGACATTCTCAGCATTGCCACAACACGACAAGCAGAATCGATATTTTCCTCTTCCAAAAAGCCCCGGAGCTTCTACCGCTCCGGGGCTTTTCGTTCTCTTCTCTGCACAGACTTCACATATTGCCCTTGTACTCATTGCCAAAAGCAAAGCGGCTGAACAGATACAAATCCGTTAGCAGCATCGAAATCCTCACCACTTAGATGCTGTCAGCGATGTCGATGTTGACGCCTTTCAGGCCAACCCATGCGCCGTCCTTCGCCTCAGCAGATTCCGGATGTGCGATCAGCCACTTGTTGGTCATACGCAGAAGCTTATCCTCGCTGCTCTCTCCTGCAGTCTCACAGGTTCCTACATTCGTGCCCTGCGGCAGTACGACCAGAACTTTAAAGCCCTTGGCAGCATCGGTATGACAGGGAGCATAGTGAAGAGATGTAGCATACACCTCGACCATCACACCTGCCGGCACCTTGAATGCCTTGATGGTTGCTGTGTCCAGCTTCCCATCTGCGGTGATGTCGCTCTCGAGCCCCAGGAGCAGAATGAAATCCTCGGTGCCGAGGTTAAACTCACTGCTGCGGTGATACTCTACGCAGTTAAGCTTAGTATTGTGGCCGTTGCACCAGCCAAACTGTGCCGGAATGCCGCCGAACAATGTCGGTGCCAGCGCCTTTGCTGCCTCCAGATTCTGCAGGACAGGCTCTTCTGCCACATAATCCGTTCCCTCCGGAAGCGGCGTATGCTCCTTCAGTGCCTCAACAATCGGCTCCACGTTAACGCCCGCTACCACGCGGCCGTACGGTGCAAATTCCGGGTCCGTAACCTGATAAATCTTCATATTGAAAATCCTCCTGAATAACTGATTTTTATCGGCGCCTTCATCAACAGCGCCTTTCTATTCGTACATTCTACCACGTAGTGGTATCGCGTGTGTATCCTTTGATAACTGCCATGTTTGTTCGCTGACCAGGTGTTACAGTATACTCGCCAGCCAAGCACTTACCGTTCATGTGCCCGTCAAATGACAGGGCGGCGTTGAATGTCCAACCAAAGCAGGTCACGCCGGCTTCGCCAGTTACGAGATGTCCCTACGGTCACTTGGAACAGCACATTCCATTCTCCGCAGCTCCGGCAGAATCGTCAGCAGCATCGTAACAAAACACGCCGTGCCGCCCACGACATTCGACACCGGCTCCGCCATAAATACGCCATCTGTTCCCAAATTCCACAGCCGCGGCAGAAAACACGTCAACGGAACAACCAATATTACCTTCCGGAACAAAGAGAAGAAAATGGCGCGTCTCTTCTTATTCAAAGCCTTAAACACGGTCTGCCCGCTGAATTGCAGCGATTGAAAGACAAACGCATAAAAATACAGCTGCAACGCCCGTGATGCCTCCGAAAGGAGCGTTTCATCCTCACTGAAAATCCGAACGAAAACCCCCGGAGCCTTTGTTACAAAGAGCCACGTCGCCACGGTATATGGCATGGCTGTTACCAGCATCACCAGCATGGCACGCTTCACTCGCTTTGGCTTCCCAGCCCCATAATTGTAGCTGATCACCGGCGACGCCCCCTCTCCAATGGACATGACCGGCACCTCCAGAATGGACCGCACCGATGAGATGATCGTCATGATGGAGACATACATTGTGCCGCCATACTGCATCAGCATACTGTTGCAGACAATCTGCACCAGTGAATTGGTGAACTGCATTACAAACGGTGCAAGCCCCAGGCTGATAATATCTACCGCATGCGGGAAGCTCCAGGCAAAGCTCACCCGTATTTCATTGCGCTTTCCATAGAGGAAATGCAGCACGAACAGGAAGGAGAGCAGCTGTGACAGCACCGTCGCGATTGCAGCCCCTTCTACGCCAAATCCCAATGTAAAAATAAACAGCGGATCCAGCACCAGATTCGCCACCGCACCAATGGTAACCGACACCATGCCGATCACCGGGAACCCCTGTGCATTGATGTATGAGTTCATTCCGGTCGCCAGCATGATGAACACCGTTCCAATCATGTACACGCGAAGATAGGAAAGCGATACCGGAAGCTCTGCCTCCGTTGCGCCGAACAGCAATAGCAGCGGTCCACCCAGGAGCTCTCCTACCAGTGTCAGAACGATAGCCGTCAGAATCAGCAGTCGGAACGCCGTATTCTGCACTTCCTCTGCCTCTCTGCGATCCCCCTTTCCCAAGGCCATGGAGAACAGCGGTGCTCCTCCGGTTCCGAACATATTGGTGAAGGCTGTCACCAGAATAATGATAGGAAAACACAGTCCAACCGCGCCCAGTGCCTGTGTTCCGGTTCCCGGAATTCGCCCGATGTAGATCCGGTCCACAATGCTGTACAGAAGATTCAGCACCTGTGCCACTAGCATAGGGAATGCTGTCTGTAAAATATTCATCGGAATCGAACCGTGTTCAAAATCCACCTTTTTCACGCCAATCTCCTGTTTCTTTGCCAGATACACACTTTTTTAATTCTGTATAAAACTCGCGTAAATGATAGCATGTTTTCTCTTTTGCTATGGTATTATAGCTCTTATGAAAACAAAAAATGACCAACAGCCATATAATCAATCAAAAGCAACAACCACCGCAGCCTCCAGCAATACCGGAAAATGGTTCAAGCTGGATAACGCTGCCATCATCGTTCCTTGCTCCGCACACGGCTTTGACACCCGTGTATTCCGCATTGTCTGCGAGCTGAAGGAGGACGTCGACCCTGTACTGCTCCAGCAGGCGCTGGATGAGACGGTGGATGAATTCCCTCATTTCAACAGTGCGCTCCGAAAGGGCCTGTTCTGGTACTATCTGGATGGTCTGGATGAGACCGCTGTCGTAACGGAGGACAACCAGCCGCCGCTCGCACCGCTTTATTTTCCGGGACTTCGCAATCTCCTGTATCGGATTACCTATCATGGAACCCGGATCAACCTGGAGATGTTCCATGTGCTGGCCGACGGAACCGGCGCCTTTGTCTTCTTCCGCAAGATGATCACGCGTTACCTTTCTCTGGTGCACCACGTGGACGTGACCGATGCTGCCTCCGACAGCTCCTCTTCCTCAGAGAAGACGACCGATGCCTTCGCGCACTATTATCAGAAGATGAAGAGCTCCCAGCTCAAGCAGATGACCAGCGTAAAGGCCTACCAGCTTCGCGGCGAGATGGACGACAATCAGCGCAACCATCTGGTCGAGGGTATTATTTCTGCCAAGGCCTTTGTGGATATGGCGCATCAGTACAAGACGACAGTCGGCATTCTTCTGACCTCCATTTATATCGCGGCCGTCATTGACGGCATGACGGTACGGGACCGGAAACGCCCCGTTGTCATCAGCGTGCCGGTAAATCTGCGTCAGTTTTTCCCTTCGGATACTGCCCGCAATTTCTTCGGTGTCATCAACATCACCTACGATGCGAGAGATTTTGACGGTTCCTTAGAGAGTATCATCGACAAGGTCAAGCAGTCCTTCGGCGATCAGCTGACTCCGGACAAGGTTGCTGCCACAATGAACTCCTATACGAAGATCGTCGGCAACTACATCGTCAAGGTGCTGCCGCTGTTCATCAAGGAACCGGGACTTACCTATTTTCTTTCCCGGGCGCACAGCGGCGTAACTGCAACGCTTTCCAATCTGGAGCGAATCCGCATGGCACCGGAAATCGAAGACTATATTGATCACTTTGCCGCCTTCATGACAGCACCGGCAACGCAGGTAACCATCGCCACCTACAAGGACAAGCTCTGCATCGGTTCTGCCGGTGGCTATGTCAATCACGACGTTATGCTTCGCTTTTACCGGCGTCTGACCGCCATGGGTCTGTCCGTGGAGCTGTCTACCAACGACTACGACGCCATGCCGGTAGATTGATCATCTGTCCTCATCGGACATTTTCGAATCGTGAGCCGCATGCTTGCTTTAATAACATGTCATAGAAAGGAAGGCCGATACCTCATGCAGTATTGTCCGAAATGCAAAATATCCATCCGCGGCCATAAGGCCTGCTGCCCTCTTTGCCAGGGTAAGCTTCAGGGAGAACCGGAGGGCGAGCCCTTCCCGGTTCTGGTAAAGCCGAAGGTCAGCAATTTTACCTTTTTCCGCATCTGTACCTTCGTACTGGTCATTCTGGTGCTGACCATGGGACTGATTAAATATCTGATCGGCCCCCAGCCCTGGATTACCATTTTGAATCTCTCCGCGTTTCTGGCCTGGGCTGACCTTCTGGTCCTGTCCTGGTTCCGCAACAACTTTATGAAAACCATCGTCGTGCAGATCTATCTCGTAATGCTGGTGACCGTCATCCTGGATGCCAAAACCGGCATGCACGGATGGTCCGTTTCCTGGGTGCTTCCCATTGCCTTTTTAGCGATTGCGGCAGCCACCACCTTCATCGGTCACTCATCCCGCCTTCCTCTGGAGAGCTACATCATGTATCTGTTCTGGAACGTGGTACTGTCCTTCCTGCAGATGATCGCAATCGGCATTGGCAAGAATCCCTTCCCAATTCCGGCCGTTGTCAGCGTGTTCCTCTTGCTGATTCTGGGTGCAGCGGTTGTTATTTTCCGTCTTAAGGATCTCAAAAGCGCCGCCGGGAAGTGGTTTAGCCTTTCCTGAAAGATGCTGAACAGATACGAGAAAGGAAATTATGGATACATCGTCCCATCATGACCTGACAGAACGCCTGCAGGAAAAGCGGCAGCTGCGCCGCCAGGAGGTGCGGCAGCGCGCCGAAAAGCTTGCCGCCAATGTAGGCAGTCTTGCCGAGAACTCCATCGGCACCGTCATTGAACATCGTCAGGAGGCGCCGGTTCTAAACGGCGCCCCCGATCCGCACGTCTGGTACCAAATTCCGCTTCCGGATGCCATCTCCGGCGACGGCTCTGAGTTCCACTGCTATCTCAAAAAGGGAACCACCGACCATCTTGTCATTTTCTTATCGGGCGGCGGCGTCGCCTGGAACGACTTTACCGCCGCAAGACCCGTAACCGGAGCCCGGGTTGCTGCCGGCGAACCCAACTACTACTGGAATAATCTGCGTCCCTTTACACAGATCATGAATATCAATATCGGCATCACGGAGGCTGATTCGGCACACAATCCCTTCCGCGACTGGAATTTTCTGGTCATTCCCTATACCACCGGTGATTTCCACGTCGGAAACCGGGAAGTTCCTTATACCGATGAAGAAGGCCAGCCGCAGATCCTTCACTGCCACGGTGAGGCCAATGTGACGGCTGCGCTGACGGTCTGTAAATCCTTCTTCCCAAACCCGGATCAGCTGCTGATTGCCGGTGACTCCGCCGGTGCCTTTGCCGTTCCGGCCGTCTCCGGACGAATTGCCGACGACTGGTATCCGGACGTACCGGACATCACGCTCTTCTCCGACAGCGCACTCCTTTTAAATCGCGACTGGCGCAGCATCGCAAGAGATTTCTGGGGAGCTACGCCAACCGTGTGGCAGGCTCTGGAAACACCGAATATCTGCTATGACTGGTATCATGCACTCCTTACCACCCACCCCGGCCGGTTTCATGTCCTGTACGCAACCTCTACGCACGATTATCTGCTCTCGGCGTTTTACAACGACATGACCAACAAGGTATACAAAACCAATGCCGGCGTCCGCAGTGCCTATTACCGGCAGACCCGGAACATGACCCGGTGGCTGCGGGATTTGGCGCCGGATACCGTATTTTTCATCAACAACTGGGTGAACCCCCTGTTCACAAAGGCCCAGATGGGCACCATTCATACTGCGGTGCGGCAGCCCTACTTCTACGTACCGAATCACGGCGGCACTACCATGGCCACCTGGCTTAGCGATGCCGTAAGCGGAAAGCGGTACGACGTAGGAACCGAACTGCTGCGAATGTAGGTCACCGTACAGACGCCAAACAGCGGTGAATACTGACTGGGAAATGAACTGCAATCAGCCGGGGCTGATCGTCAGGAAATGGGCAGTGCGATTTTGTGACGAGCAGACGGATTCTCATGAATGAAACAGATTCGCCGGCCCGATCGAGCGCAATTGTTTGAGTCCAAGACGTGAGCCTTCCAAAGGAAGGCC
>CAVKRN010000084.1:0-7425 GCA_963658695.1 bacterium | reverse complement strand
ATATCACAGAGTATCTGGAAGGATGGGAGGATCTGGATCAGTTCTATGATGGACCGCTTTCTTCCTGCATGGATTCCGAAGGAAAACTGCACGGCCTTCCGAACAACTCCAACTGCCTGGCAATTCTTTGCAACATGGATATTCTGAATGCTGCAGGTGTGGAGCCGCCGACCACTTGGGAAGAGTTCGAAGAGGTTTGCGCAAAGACAACGGATGCTGCAAATGGTGTTTACGGATTTGCAATGAGTGCCATCTCCAACGAGGAAGGCACATTCCAGTTTGTTCCGTGGCTGTACGGAGCAGGCGGAACCGTAGGCGATATTGATTCTGATGCATCCATTCAGGCGTTTAGCTTCCTGGCAGATCTGGAATCCAAGGGATATATGTCCAACGAGGTTGTGAACTGGGGACAGGGCGATGCGTTGAATGCATTTGTAGCAGGCAAGGCAGCTATGCTGGAATCCGGAACCTGGCACATTGCACAGCTGGACGGTGATCTGAAGGACAGCGTGAACTTCGAGTACAAGTACATCGAAATGCCGACCTATAACGGCAACCAGGCAACGGTTATCGGTGGTGAGAACTTCGGCGTATGCTCCTCCTCCAAGCATGTTGCGGAGTGCGCAGAGTTCCTGAAGTATATGCAGACAGCAGAAAACAATGCAGACTGGTGCGAAATCGCCGGCAAGCTTCCGGTTCGCAAGGATGCCGTAGAGCTGAAGGATTTCTGGACGGAGGATGAGAGATACAAGGTATTCAATGACTCTTTGAATTTCGCAGTAGCTCGTGGCCCTCACCCGCAGTGGCCTACCATCTCCGAGGCAGTATGGACAGCAGAGCAGGCAGCGATCCTTGGTCAGTCTACAGCGGCAGATGCAGCGGCTCAGGCTGCGACGGTGATTGACCCGATTCTGGCAGAGACACCTCTTCCGGAAACGAATTAAGAAACGTCCACAGCTATATCGCATCGATGCGAAGCTGTAAATGAATTCAAGAAACGGTTTGCGAATAACATCCGTGAAGAGCAGTCATTTGTTCCAAAAGACATGAATGATATGCCAAGGGGCTGCGCCGGATTCGGCTGCAGCCCTTTTGTTTGCGAAAGGCAGGAACTTCGCACCGGGAATTGTTACGAGCCTGGTGCGTGCCGCAGCAAAAGGGAAATCTTTTGCAATGCATTTCCCATAGTTTTAGAAAGGAAGTGGACTCCATGAAATTAACGATGCAGCAGAAAAAGAACCGAGAAGGATATGCCTTTATCCTTCCTGGATTTATCTACATGGTAGTCATTCTTGGTTACCCGCTTGTTTATAACGTCATACTCAGTTTGAAAAATGTCAATGTTAAGACCTTTGCATCCAAAACAGATATCTTCGTTGGTTTACAGAACTACATTGAGCTTTTTCAAAACGCAACCTTTCAGTTGGTGCTGAAGAATACCTTCGTATTCACGTTCTGGTGCCTCCTGTTTCAGTTTTCCATTGGCTTTATTATGGCCCTGTTCTTCTCCAAACGATTTACATTTGCCGGTCCGATCCGCGGGTTGATTCTGATTGCGTATATGATGCCGATGTCGGTTACGGCATTGCTTGGTAAAAATATGTTCGATAAGTCCAGCGGTGTTGTGAATTCACTGCTTATGAACCTTGGTATTATTTCTTCTCCTGTGGACTGGCTATTGCAACCGGGAACGGCGATGGCGGCTGTCATCGCGATGAACTGTTGGGTGGGTATTCCCTTTAACATGCTGCTTCTGACATCCGGCCTTACCGGAATTTCACAGGAGGTTCTGGAGGCGGCAGAGGTAGACGGTGCCAACAAATGGCAACGGTTCTGGCGCGTCACATTTCCGCTCCTGCGGCCGGCCATCATGGCTGTTTTGATGCTTGGCTTTATTTACACCTTCAAAGCCTTTGACCTGATGTTCATTATGACATCCGGCGGACCGCTGAATGCGACAGATGTTCTTGGAACCTACGCTTATAACCTGTCCTTTAAGCAGTACGAGTTTTCAAAGGGTTCGGCAGTGGCGATGGTATTGTTTGTCATATTGTTTATCATCGGCTTGTTCTATCTCAAGATGGTAGCATCGGAGGATGACGAATGAAGACTACAACGAAAGCAGCAGAAGCATCCAAACAGAATATAAAGAAAAAAGAAAAAAATAACCCGGATCGGATCGACCTCTCCAATATGACGCCCAGGGAAAAGAGAGAAAATGTTGTGATGTGCGTGATTGCCGTCCTTGTGGCCATTGTGTTCCTGTTCCCGATTTACTGGCTGGTGAGCATGTCCTTTAAGACCGATGCGGAATCCTTTGGTAAGATTGTGACATACTATCCGCACAATTTTACGCTGGAACCCTGGATTCTGAACTTTTCGGATTCCGAATTTGTCTCTTCCATCAAGAACAGTTTGTGCATTGCTTTTTTGTCTATGTTCCTGTCTCTTGGCTTTGGTGTTACCTGCGCCTATGGTATGGGGAGATATAAGGTAAAGGGCAGCAAGGCTTTTATGCTGACCTTCCTGGTGTCGCAGATGCTTCCGGCATCGCTGATGCTGACCCCTATGTATCTGATTTTCAATCAGTTGCATCTGCTGGGAACGTATCTGGGACCTGCGATTGCTATTTCATCCGGGTCCGTTCCGTTTATCGTGGTCACGCTTCGTCCCTACTTTAAGAGTGTGCCGACGTCGCTGGATGATGCAGCACGAATTGATGGCTGCAATGTGGTTCAGTCCTTCTTTCTGATTATGCTTCCGGCCATTAAGACGGGTATCATCACGGTGCTTGTTATTTCGTTCCTGAACGGCTGGAATGATCTGGCATATTCGATGACATTCAACGTACAGTCCGATATGCGTCCGCTGACTGCGAATATTTATAAATTCCAGAGCAAGTGGGGCACCAAGTGGAACTGCATCATGGCCTATGGAACTATTCTGGTGCTGCCGGTAATCTGTCTGTTCATCTTCTTGCAAAAATACATTGTAGGTGGCATGACAGCCGGCGCGGTAAAGGAGTAACTGTTCCATTCGCAAACACGCAAATCCAACGTCATCATTTACTATTACAGGAGGAAACGAGTTATGGCTGAATTACATACGGTTTCGGTTGAGGAAGGCGGATCCGCAGGAGATTTCCGTACAACCAATGAGTTTCTGCTGGGATATTTCGGTGAAAAAAACGGCGCTCTTACCTACCGATATGATGCGGAGAGGGTATTGATCGAACCTTGGGGCGACAATGCGCTGCGCGTTCGTGCCACAAAAGAACCGGAGATGCCGCAGGAACTGTGGGCATTAGAGGGAAATCCGAAGAAAACCAATGCGGAGATTACGATTGAGGACTACAGCGCTTCCATCTGCAACGGAAAGATCAAGGCAGTTGTTAACAACATCGGAAAGATTACCTTTTATAACAGCAAGGGAGAAAAGCTTCTGGAGGAATATGTCCGTAACCGCAAGGATATGTTTGCTCCTACCACAAGCTCTCTGGAGGTGGAAGGACGAGAATTCAAGCCGATTATCGGCGGCGATTATCAGCTGACCATGCGATTTGAAGGAAACGATGGAGAAAAGATTTATGGTATGGGGCAATACCAGCAGGATTTCCTAGATGTTAAGGGAGCAGAGCTGGAGCTGGCCCACCGGAATTCCCAGGCCTCGGTTCCGTTTTACATCAGTTCTCTCGGGTATGGATTTTTGTGGAATAACCCGGCAATCGGTAAGGTGAATTTCAATAAGAACATTACCAGCTGGGAGGCCTTTTCTACGAAGAAGCTGGACTACTGGATTACAGCCGGTGATACGCCGGCAGAAATCGAGCATGCGTATGCAGATGCAACCGGAAAGGTGCCGATGATGCCGGAATACGGCATGGGCTTCTGGCAGTGCAAGCTTCGCTACCAGACGCAGGAGGAGCTTTTGGAGGTTGCCAGAGAGTATAAGAGAAGAGAAATTCCGATTGATGTCATCGTCGTAGACTTTTTCCACTGGCCCAAGCAGGGCGACTGGCGCTTTGACCCTACTTATTGGCCGGATCCGGATGCAATGATTCGTGAGCTGAAGGAAATGGGCATTGAGCTCATGGTTTCTGTATGGCCGATGGTGGACTACAAGTCCGAAAACTTTGATGAGATGATGGCAAAGGGCCTTCTTACAAGAGTAGAAAAGGGCGTACGCATCGACAATACCTACCAGGGCAATACCATCCAGTTTGATCCGACCAATCCGGAAGCCAGAGAATATGTCTGGGAAAAGTGCAAAAAGAATTACCATGACAAGGGCGTGAAGATTTTCTGGCTCGACGAGGCAGAACCGGAGTATACCGTATACGATTTCGAAAACTATCGCTATCATCTGGGTCCGAATACGCAAATTGGCAATGTATATCCCGTTATGTACGCAAAGACCTTTTTTGATGGGATGAAGGAGACTGGCCAGGAGAACATTGTGAACCTTCTTCGCTGCGCATGGGCTGGCTCTCAGAAGTATGGCGCGCTTGTCTGGTCGGGGGATATTCATTCCACCTTTGAAAGTCTTCGGAATCAGTTCTGCGCCGGACTGAATATGGGAATAGCCGGAATCCCCTGGTGGACAACAGACATTGGCGGGTTCTTTGGAGCAAATATTTATGACGAAAGCTACCATGAGGTATTCGTCCGCTGGTTTGAATACGGAGCCTTTTGCCCGGTGATGCGTCTGCATGGCTATCGGATGCCGTATCAGCCGCAGCTGGGGACAACAGGCGGCGCAACCTGTGTTTCCGGAGCACCCAACGAGATCTGGTCCTATGGAGAGAAGGTCTATGAGATCTGCAGAAAGTACATCGAGCTTCGAGAGCAGATGCGTCCTTATATTCGTGGGCTTATGACAGATGCTCATGAAAAAGGTGACCCGGTGATGCGCCCGCTCTTCTATGATTTCCCGGAGGATAAGAAAGCGTGGGAGAATGAGTCGGCCTACATGTTCGGCCCGAATGTGCTGGTGGCACCGGTTATGGAAGCGGGAGAGACCAGCAAGAGTGTTTATCTGCCGGAAGGGGCGCAGTGGACGAATGTATGGACCGGAGAAGTGACAGAGGGTGGCAAAGAGGTAACCGTTCAAACGCCGTTAGAGCAGATTCCGCTCTTTACCAGAAACGGATATACACTGCAGGTATGAATGGCAAGGGCTTTACAAGGTGAGTAAAGGGGATTCTGAGGCGTCAGGATAGTTACGGCTATTTTATAAAGAAGATGCCAGAGGGGCAGGCATATGATCACAATTGAGAATGGAAGAATAATCAGACGATACGATAAGGAACTGCTGGTAATAGAACCGTGGGGAGAGAATTCTCTTCGCGTCAGAGCAACGCAGCGAGCTTCGTTTCTGGAGGATGAGGATTTGTCTGCTCTTCTGCCGAATCCGAAAAGGACGTCCTCAGAAGCCGTTCTGGATGGAAATGGGGCAGTGTTGACAAACGGTAAAATCCGTGCCGAGCTTTCCGGATCGGGAAAGATTACGTTCTATAATCAGGAAGGAAAGGTACTGCTGCAGGAGTTCCAAAGAACCCGTTCTATGATGGAGGAGGGGCACAAGGAATTTAATTCTGCACTGGAAATCTATGCAAGAACCTTTGAGCCGTATGCCATGATGGATAATTATGCGCTTACGGTACGCTTTGAGCCGGTGGACGGTGAGAAAATCTTTGGCCTTGGACAGTATCAGCAGCCGTATCTTGATATGAAGGGGTGCGTTCTGGAGTTGGCGCATCGGAATTCGCAGGCGTCGGTTCCGTTTGCTTTGTCGTCGAATGGATATGGATTCCTTTGGAATAATCCCGGCGTTGGTCAGGTTACCTTCGGAAAAAATGTAACGGAGTGGAAGGCTGTTTCCACAAAGCAGATGGATTACTGGATTACCGCAGGCGATACTCCTGCAGAGATTGAGCAGGCCTATGCAGAAGCGTCTGGTAAGGTTCCCATGATGCCGGAATACGGACTTGGCTTCTGGCAGTGCAAGCTCCGGTATAAGACGCAGGATGAAATCCTGGAGGTTGCAAGAGAGTATAAGAGAAGAAATCTTCCGATTGACGTGATTGTGGTGGATTATTTCCACTGGCCATACGAGGGAGATTGGACCTTTGACGAGGATTACTGGCCGGATCCGGAAGGTATGGTGAAAGAATTAAAGCAGATGGGAATTCATCTGATGGTTTCCATTTGGCCCACGGTGGAAAAGGCCTCTGCCAGCTATCCACACCTTAAGGAAGCGGGTGGTCTGATTCGTTCCGAACACGGGAAACGGCTTGGGCAGCTGGGGGACGCAGCCATTATTGACGTTACCAATAAGGAGACACGCAGCTACGTCTGGGATGTGATCCGCAAGAATTATTATGAAAAGGGAATTCACATCTTCTGGCTGGATGAGGCGGAGCCGGAGCTCAACGGAGAGCCCGGATATGGCGGTTATGAGTTCTCACATTATCGCTATTTTAAGGGCGCTGATGTTGAAGTGGGAAACATTTATCCAAGAGAATATGCGCGCATGGCCTATGAGGGCATGACCAAGGAAGGTCAGGACAACATTGTGAATCTTCTGCGCTGCGCATGGGCAGGATCGCAGCGCTACGGCGCGCTTGTCTGGTCGGGGGATATTGATTCTTCGTTTGCTTCTCTTAGAAATCAGCTTCGTGCGGGACTTTCGATGGGAATTGCCGGAATTCCTTGGTGGACGACGGATATTGGCGGTTTCCACGGAGGCAACATCCATGACGAGTCCTTTAAAGAGGTCTTTACGAGATGGTTTGAGTTCGGGGCCTTTTGTCCGGTAATGCGTCTGCATGGTTTCCGCGAGCCCATTCAGGAACCGATGAGCAGCGTAAAAGGCGGAAAATGCCCTTCCGGAGCGGACAATGAAGTGTGGAGCTACGGAGAGGAAATCTATGAGATTTGTAAAAAATACATCGAGCTTCGCGAAAAGCTCCGTCCCTATGTAAGAGAGATAATGCGCGCAGCGCATGAAAAGGGAGACCCGGTGATGCGGCCGTTGTTCTATGAATTCCCGGAGGATGCAAGAGCGTGGACGATTGACGATGAGTATCTGCTGGGACCGGATCTTCTGGTCGCACCGATTCTGTATGAAGCGATGGACGAAAGAACCGTATACTTCCCGGCCGGCAGCTGGCGCTCTTTGGCAGACGGAAAGATTTATGAGGGCGGGAAGGAGTATGTTGTTCCGGCTCCGAAGGATGTGCTTCCCGCCTTTGCAAGGGATGGAAAACTAAGTGAGATTACACTGTAGACATTCCATATATTAGGGGAACGCTGATTAAATCAGCATTTCCTTAGCCAAATGGATGCACCATGGTTCCCAGACAGAACCGAATGATGTAGAATCAGCGTAAACGTTTACGAAACGTGGAATACCGGTATATAAGGG
>CAVKRN010000083.1:3493-7777 GCA_963658695.1 bacterium | reverse complement strand
GATCTACAATACCCTCTTGCCGGAGGTCGGAAAGCTCTTATCCATCGATTCGCTTTCAAAGTCGCTTCTTTCCAGCGGCAGTACGGCAATGTGGGCCATCCTTTTTATCAATATTTGGCAGGGAACAGCGCTTCCTACAGTTATTGCAATGTCCGGACTGCAATCCATCTCTAATGATGTTCTTGAATCTGCCAAAATAGACGGCGCCGGAGTCTGGCAAACTGTAAGGAACGTAACCATTCCGCTGCTCATGCCAACAATTTCTGTCATCATTATCATGAACGTGCGTTCCGGCTTAATGGTATTTGATTATATCAAGGCTACAACAGACGGAGGGCCCGGCTTTTCCACCATGTCCATTGCAACGCTCATATATAAGCATGCGTTTACAGAGCTTAAATTCGCGTATTCGGCAGCGGAATCAACGATAACGTTCCTTGTCATTACAGTGATAGCGATCATTCAGCTCTGGGCTACAAGAGAAAGAAATCGGTAGAAAGGAGGCATGACCATGACGGATAATACTATAGCGATTGCAAAGAGCCGGAATTTTGATGCGCAAGAGCAGAGTAGAAAGGGAAGGCGGAAACGGAAGGTTCTTGGTGGAATCTCATATGTGATCCTTATATTCGGTGTTTTGCTTGTTTTGCTTCCGATGTATTTGACCATTGTGACAGCCTTGAAGTCACCGGCAGAGACTGCTAAAAACTTTTTTGCTTTGCCAACGTCCTTGTACCTTGACAATTTCAATCAGGTAATCCACAAGGCCAATTTCTTCTATTTTATAAAGAATTCTCTGTATATCACAGTGTTCTCCCTGCTGGGAATTGCATTTATCGTGCCGCTGGTGTCCTATTCCGTGGCTCGAAATATGGACCGGATCTATTATAAAGCGGTCTATATTCTGTTTGTATCCGGTGCATTTGTTCCATTCACGATCCTGATGGTTCCTCAGATCAAGTTGATGAGTGCGCTTAATATGATGAATGCAAACGGGTTAATTCTGCTGTACTGGGTATACTCTTTGTCGGAAGGACTTCTTCTGACGGTCAGCTTTATCCAAAACGGTATTCCGTATGAGATGGAGGAAGCTGCATATATTGACGGGGCGGGTATCCTTTACACCTTTGTACGAATCGTCTATCCGATGATGAAGCCAATTATTGTCTCCGTGATCATCATGGACACTTTGTGGATCTGGAATGATTTTCAGCTGCCGCTTTTGATGCTTAATGCAAGCCAAAAGCTGTGGACGCTGCCGCTGTTCCAGTACAATTTTCAATCCAAGTATACGGTTGCATACAATCAGGCATTTGCAGCATTTTTGCTCAGCATGGTTCCGATCATGATTTTCTATCTGGCAGCACAGAAGCAGATTGTGGAGGGACTGACGGCAGGCGCCGTAAAGGAATAACGAAAAGCACCAGGCATCTTGACACCTCACATTGGCATAGTATACTGGTGGATGCAGGAAATGTTTTTCTGTATACAATTTGATATCAATTATGGGACGAGGGAGTTCTTCTGGAAACAGAAGGACTCCCTTTTGCATACACAAGGAAAAGTAGAGGATGGAGTATGCGGGATTATGTGATTAAACGGATTCTTCTGGGAGTGCTGTTGGTTCTGGCAGTGTCTTTTCTGGTCTTTTGTCTGTTGTACATGATGCCGGGCGATCCGGTGGATATGGCCATCAGTGATAAGGTTTCAGATGTGGAAAAGCAGCGGATTGCGCATGAGCTGGGCTATGATCTTCCGCTCCTTGTGCAGTACAAAAACTGGCTGCTTAAGGTAATGCATCTGGACTTCGGAACATCCACTCGTTATAAGGCGAAGGTGTGGGATTTGTTGAAGGATCGTATTCCCTACAGTTTGAGGCTGTGTGGCTGGTCATTGCTTCTGGAAATGGTGATTGCTCTTCCGGTCGGCCTTTTCTGCGCTACCCATAAGGGAAGTCTTGCAGATGGTATCATTTCAAATCTGTCCCTGGTTTTTACAGCGATTCCTTCATTTTGGTTGGGAACCCTATTAATCATTATTTTCTCTGTAAAGGCGGGGCTGCTGCCAATCAGCGGATATCAGACACCGGCACATTACGTACTGCCGATTATTACAGTTACGCTGTCCAGTCTTGGCTCAACGATTCGTATTACAAAAGCGGAGGTGTTGGAGGCGCTGAATGAAAAATATGTTGTGACAGCATATGCCAAGGGCCTTTCAAAACGTGCAGTTATGTATTGCCACGTTCTGCGAAATTCTCTGGTTGTGGTAGTAACACTTCTGTTCATGTCACTTCCATGGATGATAACAGGAGCGGTCATCACGGAGAAGGTCTTCGGACTGCCGGGAATGGGATCCCTTCTTCTGAATTCGATCGTGGTACAGGATATTCCGGTGGTGCAGGCAGTGCTGCTGATCATTGCTATTCTTACGGTATTTTGCAACATTGCGAGTGATCTGGTGACGGGAATGTTGGATCCCAGAATTCGGCTATCCTTGAGCGGAGGAAATGACTGATGGAACGATCGTCCAGAGTATCGAGAACATTCCGAGAGTGTTTCTCCAATAAGAGCTTTGTGGTTGGCTTTTTTATAATTCTTAGTGTGATTTTCATTGCGGTATTTGCGGATCAGATTGCGCCCTATGACTATACAGCGCAAGGAGTCGGCGGACGAATGAAGGCTCCATCTGCAGAGTTCTGGTTTGGAACGGATGAACTGGGGAGAGATGTTTTCTCCCGCACCATTCAGGGAACCAGAATTGCTCTGTGGGTGGCGGTACTTGGTGCTGTGGTGCAGTTGTTCCTCGGAATCATCGTTGGGTTGGTGTGCGGATATTTTGGCAAATGGATTGATCGATTCTTCTCATTTGTTACGGATCTGACATGGTGTATTCCCGGAACCATTCTTGCACTTGCCGTTGTAACAATTCTTGGGAAGGGGTTGACCAACACCATTCTGGCAATTTCAATGGTAGCCTGGGCCAGTTATGCAAGACCGGTTCGTGCGAAGACGATGTCCCTGAAAACCATGGCATTTGTGGAAACAGGGAAAGCGTTCGGTGAAAGTGACGCTTCGCTGATGTTCCGTTATATCCTGCCGAACATTATTCCGTCTCTGATTGTCATGGTTTCCATGAATCTTCCGGGAACTATCGTATCAACAACGACACTGTCCTTTCTGGGGCTGGGATCACAGCCGCCTTCAGCAGACTGGGGACTGGCTCTTTCTACGGGGATGCAGTACATAACAAGAGCACCGTGGCTTTCAATTTTCCCCGGAATTGCATTGGTATATACGACGCTGGGATTTAATTTCCTGGGCGAGGGACTGCGGGATATTCTGGATCCGCACATGAAGACAAGGTAAGGATGGATTATGAGTGATGCATTGCTCCAGCTGCAACAGCTGTCTGTGGACTATAAAGTGAAGGGTGGTTATCTGTCTGCTGTGCATGGCGTAAATTTGTCCATTGGAAAGGGAGAGATTTTTGCCTTGGTCGGTGAGTCGGGATGCGGGAAATCAACCGTCGCACATAGTATCCTGTCGCTTCTGAACGATGGAAATGCGAAGACATCGGGGCAGATTTTATTCCATGATCAGAACCTGAATGGTCTGCGTGCAAAGGAAATTGAGAGAATTCGCGGTGGCAGGATAGGAATGATCTTTCAGAATCCACTGGATTCTCTGAATCCGGTATATACGGTAGGCCGTCAGGTGATGGAGGCAATCCAGCTGGATGGTGTGGATAAGGCAAGTGCACGGAAACGGGCACTGGAATTGTTTCAGGAAGTAAAGCTCCCGGATCCGGAGGCTTGTCTGGATCGTTTTCCCCATGAGTTGTCGGGCGGCATGCGCCAGCGCGTGATGATCGCCATGATGATTTCGAGACGTCCGGAACTCCTGATCGCAGATGAACCGACAACGGCTCTGGATGTAACGATTGAAGCGAATATATTACGGATTTTGAAACAGCTCCGGGATGAGAACGGGACATCAATTCTTCTGATTACACATAATTTCGGTTTGGTGGCAGAGATTGCGGATCGGATCGGCGTGATGTATGCAGGAGAGCTGATTGAAACCGGCAACGTGTATGAGGTTTTTCGTAATCCGCAGCATCCGTATACAAGACTTCTGATGAAGGCACTGCCAAAGCACTCTAAACGGGAGGGCAGACTGGAGACAATTGATGGAACCGTGCCGAGAATAACGGAAATTCGCAGCAACTGCAGGTTTTCCGGGAGATGTCCGTATGCAGGGGAACGCTGTGGCAAAGAGACAC
>CAVKRN010000083.1:1183-3483 GCA_963658695.1 bacterium | reverse complement strand
GACCATATGTGCAGCTGTTTTCTGACAGAGGGAGGTGAAACTCCGTGACAACGAATGTGCAGGATGATAAAGAGGCAATGTTGAAGCTAGAGCATGTGAGCAAGTATTTTGTCTCCACCAAGGGGATTTTTCGGACGAAAAAAAACGTGGTGAAGGCGGTAGATGACATCAGTCTTTTTGTTGATACGGGAGAAATCTTAGGCCTCGTAGGAGAGTCCGGAAGCGGAAAAACGACACTTGCCAGAGTTCTTTTGGGATTGATAAAGCCGTCCAGCGGAGAGATCTACCTCAACGGGATAGATTTGGCTCATGCATCAAGGAGAGAAATAAAGCAAATTCGAAGAGATGTGGCAGTAGTATTTCAGGATCCTGCTTCCAATCTGAATCCGAGACAGACGGTGGAAAGCTCCATTATGCGGCCAATGATCCTCCACGGAATTAAGAAAGATCAGGCCAGAGAACGTACAGGGGCGGTTATGGATATGGTGAAAATGGACCGCAGATATTTGACGAGCTATCCGTACCAGCTGTCGGGCGGACAGTTACAGCGAATTGCTATTGCGAGGGCGCTGGCACTTCAGCCGAAGGTAATGATTCTCGATGAACCCACAAGCGCGCTGGATGTCTCTGTGCAGGCACAGATTTTGAACCTTCTGTTGGATCTGCAGAAGGAATTGCAGTTGACATATTTGGTCATCACACATGATATCAGTGTTATTCGATATATCAGTGATCGGGTGGCTGTGATGAATCACGGTAAGCTCGTGGAATGCGGAGAGACAAAAAAAATTCTGGATCAGCCGCAGCATCCGTATACCAAACGTCTTATGGATTCGGTGCCGATCATGGACCCTGCTCTTCGGGGGTGCAAACGGCCGGATTTGGAGGACGATGGGCAATAGAAACGCTACTTGTTCAGAAGAGGAGGACGTTATGAAGAGAAGATGGATTGCAATGTTGATGGCAATGACAACAGCCGCAGGTGCGGTTAGCCTTGCCGGGTGTGCGAGTACTTCCGGGAGTTCAAGTGAAACATCCGGAAGCACAGCTGCAGAGGCGCACAGCAATGATAATGTATTCCGTGTGATAGATAACGAATGGTACGGAATAGATCCTTATCAGCTGGATAGCTCTGCTGTCCTGCAGCAGTGTGTGTCGGAATCTCTGTTCGAGTGGGACAGCAACGCGAACGAACTGGTAGACGGTGTTTGTACGGATTGGACGGTTAGTGAGGATGGACTGACGGCGACCTTTAATGTTCCGGAGGGGATGTACTATTCCACCGGTCAGGAGGTAACCGCAGAGGATGTGGTGGCATCGATTGAACATGGTAAGAAGGTAAGTCCATATGCGGATTCTTATGACAACATTGAATCCATGGAAGTAGAAGGACGCCAGGTGACATTCCATTTGACGAGCTATCGCTCGGATATGTTGTATGCTCTGTGCGGCGATTTCATGGGTATTATCAGCAAGGATGAGCTGGATTCCATGACGGATGATGAGCTGATGTGGGGGTGCCATCCCTATGGAATGTACTCTGTTTCTAACTATGTGTCGGGATCAGAGGTGGATCTTGTCAGAAATGATAAATATGTGACACACTCACCGCTGGTGGAAAATCAGGGTGCTGCCAAGCTGGCGGAGATCGACTGCACTTTCAATGTGGAAGATTATACAGCATTGGAATCTCTTAAAAACGGTGAGGTGGATTTCCTTGTGGGAATCACAATGGACGATAAGGTGGATTTGGAAGGAAACGATGCAATTGCAGTAGTTGACAACTCGTATCCTGAAATCGATTATCTGGAATTAAACACTACGGACGGACCGTTTGCGGACAAAAATGTGCGACTGGCTTTCGCACTCCTGCTGGATCGTGAGGCAGCCTGCGAGCTGACGGACGGTCAGGCTGTTCCGGCGTACTCCATGGTCTATGATACAATGCAGAACTTTAGCCAGGAGGCCAAGGATTATTTCCAGGAAAACTATGCAAATGATAAGGAGAGAGGCTACAAGCTGTTAGAGGAAGCCGGCTATACCAAGAACGGCGACGGCTATTATGAAAAGGATGGAGAGGTTCTGGAGCTGGATTATTACACATCAAACGGAAGCGTATCCACGATTCTTGGTGAGGGCCTGCAGGGGCAGATGCAGGAGAATGGCATTAAGATTAACCTGAACACGATTGATTGGAACTATGTACATGAACAGGTACAGTCTAACGATTATGACGTTGCAAGAGAGGGGCTTGGTTGGGCAGAACCGATCCTGATTCTGAATCGCTGCTACTATGACAC
>CAVKRN010000083.1:0-1173 GCA_963658695.1 bacterium | reverse complement strand
ACACAGATGCGCCGACCAATACCGAGGAATACTGTGAAGAGGTTGCTGATATTGCCAAAACAGTGAATTCCGAAGAACGCACCGAGAAGATCTACGATATCCAGCTCAAAATGTTCGAGAACGTGGATATTCTGCCGTTCTATTCTGAGGTTACCTGGATGGCATATAATGCTGACCTGAAGAATGTGAATCTGTATGCAGACGGAACATACAGCTGGAATGACATCAGTTGGGAGTAGTGTGAAACAGCAATACGGTGAAATGTTTTTGATAGCAGTTTCATTTCAGCGGATACAGAGGTAATAGAGGGCGTAAAGACAGATATAACACAGGCATATTTTAGACAGAAGCGCGGCGTGCACGTGACGCCGCGCTTCTTTTAGCATTGAATATGAACAGGCAAAGAGATCAGAAATTTCCGATCAGGCATGATTATTGATTTTGCGCGCATACAGTTGACGGCAGACCGTTGGCGTCATGGATCGGCAGGCAACATAGGTGCGCTCGAAGCTGTGATAGCTGGAGAACCCAAGACTTGCAGCAATCTCTGAAACCGGAATAGAAGAATCCACAAGAAGGAAATCTGCACGCTGGATTTTCTGCTTTTGAATGTATTGCTTTAATCCCAGCCCGGTGTATCGTTTGAATAGGCGGGAGAGATATTTCTCATTGTAGCCGAATCTTGCAGCAATGTCCGAGACGCGAAGAGGCTTCGCAATCTCATGCTCGATGTAGCCGGTGATGTCACTGAATAATTGACGAGAACCATTCAGGCGCGTCTGCAATTCTGTTCGGTAACGAAGCTGATGCTGATTGGCAATCTCACTTAGAATTAGCGTCGCAAACAAATCAAAATAGTGCAGGTCGTAGCCGGAAAGAATGCTGTCCTGGAGCTGCACCATCATCAGAAGTGCTCGCTCCGGAACAGCAAGCTGTCCGTGAACCGGAATGAGAAGATTGCTGCGTCCATCATTGATATAGTCAACATTCAAGCTGGTTCGTTCCGCCACATCCTGACAGTTAAAGTGCATCCAGTAGAAACTGCATTTAGACTTCTGAAATCCCTTTCGAAGGCGTCCCAGCTCTTCTTTTGTCCGATCCCGTTGCAGCGGAGCCAGAAGCAGATATTCGCCTGGGTGCACTGTATATTTCACATCCCGGTAGCTCATATAC
>CAVKRN010000082.1:0-7835 GCA_963658695.1 bacterium | reverse complement strand
ATACAGGACCTGTCGCATACCCGCAAGGAAGAGCCGCGAAGCGGCGCGGCACGGTAAACATCACACAATTCTGTATTTTGTTCCTCTTCCTTGTCCTTCCACGGTGACCACACCTTTTGCTTCCATGGTTTTCAATAGCTGTATTGTTTTCGATTTGCCAAACGGAACATATGGGACAATTTCACCGGTTGATTTCAATATTGTCTTACTTAAGAGTTTGTGAATCACCTTTTCGTCTGCGGTTAAATTAGCATTCGTTTCAAATACCGGCAGCACAATTTTAATTGCATTTGCCGACACCTCAAAATCCGGTTTTAACAGACTCTCCGCGTACAATAGTTTTATCCGCGGAATCCCTGTTCCGAATATCTCGACAAATCCCAATCTGTAGAACACATTGGCCAGCGTTCCATTCCTTAAAATCGAAAGCTTCCCCGATAAATACTCTTCTTCTGTTATTCCCGACGGCAATCCACCAGGAGATACCACTTCGATTCTATCGTCAAACAAGGAAACTCTGATGTGTGAGTCCACATCCCAGGCTCTATGGATCAAAGCATTGGCAAGCGCTTCCCGAAAGGCAGCTTCCGGAATCCTTTCAACCATTTTTCTCTCAATACCCTGTATTATCTCGTACCGGTAATAGTCTCTAAATACGTCAAGTGCTTTTTCATATATATCCAGAACGGATCTTTCTTCAAAGGTTACTCTTTTTTGAATAATACTGATATTCTCTCCGAACTTGACAATATCGATCCCCGGAAAATGATTTCTATCGGCCAGAAGTCCTGCCGCATTATTATATCCATTTGCATTGTCATACAAATTCAATGTCTTCAGCGTATCCTTATTGAACGTTTCTATCTGAATATTCTCTTCCAGCTTATGATGCAGAATTTCAAAAGATAACTCCTGATCTTTACAAGGTAATTCGTCGAAGCTAATGTTCTTCCCCTCCAAAACAAGCCGTGAAAATTCCAACGTATCTGTCTCTATCGTTGCTGTATCATTTCGTTTGTACGCTTTGGATTTGTATAAATATGGCTTCTGAATACCACTTTCTACCGTAAGCCTTATTGTCCGATCATTATTCTCCCGTTCAAGTGTATAGTTCGGTTGCGGTGAAATGCTGTCATTAATCTTATTTTCGATATCCAGGCAGGCCTGCTTTATATCTGATAACCCCTTCACATTTCCATCATCATCTACACCGAAAAGAATGGTTCCCCCGTCGTAATTTGAAAAGGCGCTGACTGTTTTCAAAAAAGTATTCGTAATCGTTTCTTTAAATTCCAATGTTCTAGTTTCACGCATAGTAGTCCTTCCCTTTCCAATCTTTCTGGTCATATTATGCGTACATGCGCACAAGAATTCAACCGTAAATATTTGCGGTTGAATTCTTGGATGATTTTAGCTGCATTCATTTGCAACGGCGGAAGAATCCGCAAAAGATTCTTCCGCCGTGACCGTTTACCTTATTTCGATTATTTCAATCCATTCTTCTCACGTTTTCCGCTAAACCATGCGTACAACGCTGCAATTAGTCCGAATCCCAACATCATAACCGGTGCATCCGCTCCAGTATCTCCTGTTTTGGGAAGTCTTTCTGCTCCGAGAACCATACCAGGCCCCTCTATGGATTCTTCACTTGTCGTTATTCATGCAGCATCTCATTCTGCTGCATCCAGTCCCTCAGCTGCCCCTCACTCAGTCCCGACCGCTTTGCTGCGTCCGAAAGCGAGAGAATACCATCCCGGACAAGCGACGCATAGCTTTCCAAACGTCCTCTTTCCAATCCCTTCTGCAGACCTTGTTCCAATCCTTTTTGCAGACCGATCTCTTCACCTTCTCTGAGCCCTTCGCTCCTGGCATCCTTTCTCGCCAGCATCTGCATATATTCGAATTCCATGAAATTCCTCCTTGTCTCAGCACTCAGCTTTGTCTTTTGTACTTGCTGATGTACCTCCTCACAGAAGGCGTCCGCCGGTGCTTCCCCATTGATGAAGTTCAAGAAGTTCTTCAATTCCGGCAGAATATCCTCCCCACTGCCGTGTGTATTGAGGAAAACCTTCGTCGTTCCATCGCCCAGCTCCAGCTCGCGATCTGTCCTCTCATAATTTCGGAAGCAGTACATATGTCTTCCCTGGTGAAACAGGTCCTTGGGACTGATCATAACCACGTATGAGTCCGGAAGCTCTGCATAATCCGCACCTCTTCCCAGCTCCTGCTCATCCATCAAACTTTGATAATAGCGGGTTCTTCTTGCCTCATTCCCACGACTCTCCAGCTGCATCTCCACATCAAATACACGGCCATCAATTTCCGAGTACACATCAAACCGAACACCCTTGCTGCCCCAAGGTGCCTGAAAAACCTGCTGTGGTGAATGCTTTTCCACTCTTGTCAACTTCAGCTCCGGAAAAATCCGCTGCATCAGCTGAAGAAAAATATGTTCATTGCGCATAACGCAGGAAAAAATGAAATCATTGCTGATTCCAGCCTCCTCCCATCGCTGATTCAGATCTTCCCGCTGCTCAAGAGCACGCGAAATATCTTCTGGCAATCTGCTGTAATCCATATTCCCTCCTGATAGTTTCCAATATCCAATTATCCTGTCGGCTTTCTTCCGAAGCACCTGCAGGCGTGACAAGTATCAACTGCATATGCTTCGTTCGATGTGAATCAGACAGGACATAGATTTGACCGCCGCAAATCACAGGGCGGCATCCACAGAAAGGAACTATGCTATGCAACTGCCTATAGTGTAGCAAACGGCAGACTGCGCAGCAAGAGAGCAAAAAGAATAATCGCAAATGCCACATAACAGCACCACGCGTCAGCCACCTCACGGCTGGCGCGTGCACATTAACAACCTCTAATCCGATTTCACAATATTATGAATCCAGCTTCCGCTCTTCACCAGGAAATAACCCACGATAGCCTTGATCAGCTCCGAGTACGTGACAATAGCCATGATCCAGTGAATATCCATCCCCGTGTAATGGGTCAGCACAAAGGCCAACGGTATCATGAGCACCCAGGTATAGACCGCATCGAACACAAAGGTGATTCCCGTCTTCCCACCGCTTCGCAGGGTAAAATAGCAGGAATTCGTAAACGACCAGATTGGCATCGCCGGTACCTGCACCAGAAGGTAGAAGGTCGCGAGCTGCCGAATCTCCTCTTCTGTATTATAGATACTTGGAAACCAGAACGAGAGCGGCAACAGCAGTGCTGCCATGAGAACCGTCAGCGCAAGACTGAAGACGATCATCTTCCGGTCGGCATCCACAGCCTCCTCTATACGGTCCGCCCCCAAAAGTGTCCCCACAATGATTCCGGTACAGCCTCCCATCTGCACAAAGACCACATTGAACAGGTTCACCAGAACACTGGCAATATTCCTCGCCGCAACGACGTCAATTCCCCGCACCGAGTAAGATTGTGCGACAACAGACATACCAAGGGACCATAAAAGCTCGTTCATAAGGAGCGGACTTCCCTTCACCACAATCCGGCCGGCCAGTTCGCCCGGAATATACAGGCTCCGGTACGCGCCGCGCACACAGGCAATGCGGTCCAGATGCGTGTGTGTCCATAAGATCATGTATGCCATCTCAATGGTCTTAGCGGCCACCGTTGCAATCGCCGCACCGGCAACCCCCATACACGGCAGTCCCAGCTTTCCGAAAATAAGCGCGTAATCCAGCAGCAGGTTCACACCCACAGCCGCAAACGCGGCCAGCATCGGTATCCTGGTTTCTCCGCATTCGCGGATGGTGCTGGCATAGGCTTGTCCGATGGCAAACGGAAAGAGACTGATCACCATGATGCGCAGATATTCGCGTCCATAGGCCAGTGTACTGGCAAGAAGCGCCGGATCATCATCCCCTGCCTCCAGAAACAGTGCGATCAGTTGCCGGTCAAAGCCCAGAAAAACCACTGCAAACAAAACGCTTAGCACCACCGTCATCACCAGTCGAAACCGGAATGTATAGCGCTGTCCTTCGTGATCGCCCTTTCCATAGAACTGCGTTCCGAAAATACTGGCACCCGACACGCCGCCGAATATCGCCATATTGAATACAAAGACAAACTGATTGGCAATGGAGACGCCGCTCATCTGTGCGGTTCCGATCTGACCGACCATGATGTTGTCCAGCATGCTGACAAAGTTTGTGATCAGATTCTGGAGAATCATAGGAACCGCAATCAAAAGCGCATGCTCGTAAAATGCGCGGTTTCCGATGTATTTGGTTCTGAAATTTTGAAAAGACATTTCCCATCCCCCCTTGGCCGCCTGCAATGAATCCATTTCATCCACCTGCCAATTTCAAACGCGAATATGTCCGCAAGCGAAAGATTCATCTTGAAATCGCAGGTACTAAGGAATTTGCTGCTTCGCAGTGCAAATCCGGCGTGAAAAACGCTTTAATCAGCGTTCCCCCAAACAGATACACAGAGTCACAAAAAAAGCCTGTCCGACATTTCGGACAGGCTTCTCACATCAAAGATAGCAGATCAAAGGCTTATGCGTGCTCTACTTTACCAGCACGAAGGCACTTTGTGCAGACGTTCATTCTCTTGACGCCGCTGTCAGCTTTAACCTTGATCTTCTGGACATTGGAATTCCAGATTCTGTTGGATCTTCTATGTGAATGGCTGACATTGTTTCCGAAATGTGCACCTTTGCCACAAACTTCACATTTTGCCATACTAACACCTCCTCACATTTCAAAATTCAGGCGACAACGTATGTATATTAGCAAAGCCGCCGACCAATTGCAAGCAGATTTTCTGCTTTCTTCACATTATTCGCTACGATTGTAACAGTTCACTCGCCAGCCAAGCGAGACAGGGTGGCAAAAATGTCTTTAAGCCAACAGTGCCTCACGAAGGGGCGGAATCAGCTGCTTCTTGCGGCTGACAACATTTGGCAGGAGTACGCGCCCGTTTTCCGGCTCTGTTCCAAAAGCCCGGGCAACAACCTCATCCGCGCCCTTCCCGACGAACAATAGCTCGGTGCTCTGGTTCATGACCGATGTCAGCATATAGAAGATCATGGAATTACCGGATCCGGAAAGTGCAGTCGGAAGGTAGGCGTTCACCATTTCTCCTGCCTCGGAATAGGCCTTTCCGCTCATAAAGAATCCCTGTCCCACGGAGATAGTCTTATCTCCGATATTGAATTCCTTGAAATCGGTATGCAGGATATCGTCTGCATCCCGTCCGGTGAGATCCTCGCCGGCTTCGAACATCTTCTTGCCGTATTCATCAATGTCCTCACCGCAGATCTGGGCGAGCTCCTTCGCGGCCGCCTTATCCACCAACGTGCAGGTGGGCGAATGGAACATCAGGGTGTCAGAGAGAATGGCCGACAAGAGGAGTCCTGCAATGTCCTTGGGGATCTCCACATTATGTTCATGAAACATGGCATGGAGAATGGTTGCCGTACAGCCAACCGGCTCATTTCGGAAATAAACAGGGCTCCCCGTCTCGAGGGTCCCGATCCTGTGGTGATCGATGACCTCCAGAATCTCCGCATCCTCCAATCCGTCTACCGCCTGGGAGCGCTCGTTGTGATCCACCAGGATCACGCGCTTGCGATGCATATTCAGCAAATTACGCCGGCTGATTACGCCGCAGTACTTGCCGTTCCGGTCCAGAATCGGAAAATACCGATGCCGTACACTTGCCATGACCTTTCTGGCCTCCTCGACCGGCGTATTGACATTAAAGCCAAGGAGCTCATTTCTCTTCATAAAATGTCGAACCGGCACCGCCATACTCACAAGCCTTGCCGCCGCATAGGTATCGTACGGTGTCTGGATGACGGCGCATCCTGCCTCAGCTGCCCGCTCGATGAGCTTCTGCGGAACCGATGCATCCACGCACACCACCAGGCACGCCGCGCCGTAATCAATGGCGCACATCTGCGCTTCATACCGGTTGGTCACCATGACAAGGTCGCCCTTGTGGATCAGCTCCTCCATGGCCTCCGGACTGGTACCGATGTGAATCTGCCCCGTTGTGACAGCCCCTTCCGGATCTCCTGTCAACAGCTTTCCGTTCAGCACCGAGAGCAAATTGCGGTAACTGGTATGCGCCTCCGCCAGAACCTCGGTATGGAACAGGTCCATGTTGGCATTTGCAATGTCACGCACGGTAATCAGGCCCAGCAGATTATTCTCGTCATCCGTGACACAAAGCGTATCAATGTTGCGCTCGTTCATCCGCTGCCAGGCATCCCGTGTGGACATCTCCTGCTCCACGCCCGGTTCCTGACGAATGTCAATATAGCTGATGGTCGGGCTCATATCCACAGAGAGCTTCGGAAGGCTCGTGTGAAAGTGATCCAGAACAAACTGGGTCTCCCGGCTGATCTCCCCTGCGCGCCTAGCCTCATGGGTCTGGTCGCTGATCTGATTTTTCAGATAGGCATAGGAGATCGCCGAACAAATGGAATCCGTATCCGGATTCTTGTGCCCGATGACGCGTATGATCCGTTGTCTTGTTGTATCGAACATAGTTTTCCTCTTTGTGCTGCAGTTGCATTACGGTACAAACGACCACCAGCGACGGGTCCTGGCGGAGGTGTCCGGTTCGGGGACGCCACGCTGACTTCGTCAGCTACGAGATGGCCTGACGGCCACTCGGAAAAGAATGGCTCCCCTGCGGGCCTAACGGTGCATAAGCTCGCACAGGACGCTCGCAAGCACCGAGGCTCACTCGGAAGGCCCCGAACCCGGACATCCATCCGCCACCCTGTCGCCTGGTGACGTTACTGCCCCCACATATCTACTCCTGCGTCTCTTCCTCCGGGAAAGCCTTTTCCTTGGCCTCCTCATCGCTCATCATGGTCTTGGCGGTTCTGGACTCCACAATTTTATCAACCACCTCCGGAACCAGATCCACCAGACGTGAAAACGAATTCTGGTCCTTGATGTTCACCACCTTTGTGTTGCCATTCTTGATGATCAGCACAGCACTCGGAGACATCTTCGCGGTAAAGCCGCCCATCCCCGCATTCTTGTCCTGCCCGTTGTTGGAGCCGGCGGCCGCCCCCACCGTCACATCCGAGAGCGGAATCAACAGCGTATCATCGACATGAATGGGGCTGCCGATGACGGTTTTGCTGGTCAGCACGCCGCCGGCACTCTCCATCATGGAGTGCATTACATTCTCAAAGCTGTTGCTGCGTCCCTTCACAGGCGCCTTCTCCGAAGGCTTGCTGCCTGCTGCATTCTTATTGTCTGCCATGGTATTCCTTTCTACGCGCCAGCGTAAATTGTATCTGTCTAGTACATCGATTTTTAAATAACTAGCCTAACTAACTGGCCCTTTTTCCAAGTCTGATTCAAAAGTGCCTCATTCGGTGCACAAGCCCCCGCACTTCCTTCTGCATCCATAGACTCACGAGGATCCACAGGATGCGTCCTATGCGAATACTCCCTTTCGCCTCTCCGGACAGATCGAATTGATAACCTTCCATGCATGGCATAATCCACACATGGTCACATACGACAGGATAAATAAGAGCCTCTGCCTCCATCAGTGTGCCGGTGGTGCCCGGATCTCCCAGTCCGACCGTTCCCGTCAGTTTCCACTTGCCGGGAAGGATCCCCGTAAGCAGCTTTCCTGACCGTTCCAGAATAACACGAACCGCCGTCTTCGTCTCGTCCCTGACGAGCTCCTTTGCGATTTTCGAGACCGAAATGTGCTCTTTTTTCTTACTTTTATCCTGCTCTTTTGGTTTCTTTTCCGTTTCCTGTTCCTTATCCTCTTCGCTCTTCTTTTTCTTTCTCGGAAGGATGCGAAACCACAGGACATAAAGC
>CAVKRN010000081.1:0-7916 GCA_963658695.1 bacterium | reverse complement strand
CCCTTCGGCCGATTCCTTCTTGCGCTGCTCCTCCGCGCTGATATTCATGCGTGCTGTATTCTGCTCAATGAATTTAGCCTGCAGCTGAACGCGAACTGTCTCCTGCTGGGCCCGCAGCTGATTTCGCTCTTCTTTAGCCTTGGCAATGGATGCTTCCAACTCCTCCATCGCTGCCTTGCAGTCCTTCGTGCGCTTTTCCAGCTCTGCCATTTCCCGCCGTCTTCCCAGCAGGTTGGAGCTGTTGCGGAAGGCACCGCCGCTGATGGCACCGCCCGGCATGAACATTTCACCGTCGAGCGTCACCATGCGGATCTTCTGCTGGTATTTGCGGGATATTGCCACCGCGTGATCATAGCCGTCCACCACCAGAATCCGTCCCAGCAGTGAGCGGGCCACATCCCGGTATTCCGGTGCCGTGCGAACCAGCGTATCCGCAAGTCCGATGACGCCGGGCTCCTTGAGCGCGCCCATCATATTGAAGGGCTGCACCGAACGAATAGCCGTTAACGGCAGGAATGTAGCTCTTCCGGCCCGTTCCCGCTTCAGCAAGCTGATCATCCGCTTCGCCGTTTCCTCATCATTGGTAACGACGTTCTGAATGCTGCCGCCCAGCGCAGTCTCAATGGCTGTCTCGTATTTAGGCTCCGTCTTGATCAGATCGGCCACAACACCAATCAATCCCGGTTCCCGGTCCTTCTGCTCCATCACGCGCTTGACGCTTCCGCCGAAGCCCTCATAGCGCTCGGTCAGATTGGCCAGTGCATCGAGTCTTGATTTTTCTTTGTGATACTCCGTCTCCGTCGCACGCAGCCGCTCATCCGCCGCCGTCAGCTTGTCCTTACAGGCAGCGATGGCTTCTTCCAGTTGTTTTTGCCGATCACCAAGGTCCGCCGCCTCACCGGCAACCTTCTCGAAAACGCCGCGAAGGCGTTCCAGTTCCCGGTCGTGCTCCGCCTCATCGCTGGATGCGCGAACCAGGCGCGAGGTCAGCTCCGCCTTGCGCTGCTCGTACTGCTCATGCTTGGTCGTCATGGAAGCCATCCGTGCCTTAATGGAACCGCGGTTGTTCAAAAGCTCCATCAAAAAGGAACGCTTCTCATCCATAGCATCCCGCAGCGCTGCCTCCTGCTCCTGTACAACGCCAAGCGCAGCAGACGCCTCCCGCTGACTGTCCGAGAGCTCGTTCATCTCACCGTCAACGTCGCCCTTTTCGCCGGCAATGGCCGCCCGCTCCGTATTTTTCTCTGCAATCTCCTCCTCCACGGAAGCTTTTCTGGTCTGAAAATGCTCGGCGTTGCCGGTCATGGATCGAACGGATTCCTCTGCGACCTTGATCTGCGTTTCCAGCTGATTGCGGATGACATTGCTGCGGGCGATGTCATTTCTGGTTTCCTCCACCGCCTTTTCCAGATTCTCCAGCTCCGCTCCAAGGCTCGCATAGCTTTCCTTGGACTCCTCGTAGGCTGCAGACGTCTGTTCCAGCTCCTCCTTGGCATTGGAAAGCTGGCCTTTGAGCTCTTCCAGACGAGAAACGGTCTCTCCGTTTTGCATCAGGAACAAGTTGACATCCAGAGCCTTTAGCTCTTCATGGGCGCGCAGGTAAATCTGGGCCTTCTCCGACTGCTTCTCCAGCGGACCGACCTGTCGCTCCAGCTCGGAGAGAATGTCGCTGACACGAACCAGATTGGCCTTCTCATTCTCCAGCTTTTTAACAGAGGTCTCCTTGCGGCGTTTGAATTTCACAATGCCGGCTGCCTCGTCGAACAGCTCCCGGCGGTCCTCCGGCTTGTCCGAAAGGATCTTCTCGATCTGGCCCTGTCCGATGATGGAATACCCTTCCTTGCCGATACCGGTATCATAAAACAGCTCCTGCACATCGCGCAGGCGCACCTGCACGTTGTTCAGGAGATATTCGCTCTCACCGCTGCGGTACAGGCGTCTTGCCACCGTGACCTCCTGATAATCCACCGGAAGCTTGTGGTCGGAATTATCAAAGGTGATGGCTACATAGGCCGAGGAAAGGGGCTTGCGAAGCTCGGTTCCGGAGAAAATAACGTCCTGCATGGAGCCGCCTCGCAGCTGCTTGACTCTCTGCTCACCCAGTACCCAGCGAACCGCATCCGCGACATTGGATTTGCCGGAGCCGTTGGGCCCGACAATGGCGGTGAAACCATTATGAAACTCTAACTTAATCTTGTTCGCAAAGGACTTAAAGCCCTGAATTTCTATACTTTTAAGATACATTCGTTTCCTTGTCTTTGCTGCCCTTCATTTTCAAAAGGACCTGGTACGCCGCCGCCTGCTCTGCCGCCTTCTTCGAACGACCGCTCCCCGACGCGCCTTCCTTTCCGTCCACGTACGCCATCACCGTATAGGTCTTGCTGTGGCACGGTCCTTCCTCTCCGATCACCTCATAGGAAATCTCTCTGCCCTTTTTCTGGCAGCGCTCCTGCAGGATGGATTTCGCATCGTAAAAAAGAAGCTTCCCTTCCAGATCCGAAAGAATAAACCGAAGAATGAACGATCTGGGTACCTCCACGTCTCTGCTGTCGAGATACATCGCACCGATGACCGCCTCCATCACATCCGATGTAATGGAATCCTTCCCCCGGCCGCCGCAGGACTCTTCACCTCTGCCAAGGCGGATGAACTGCTCCAGATCCAAATCTCTTGCACAAAAGGCAAGGGACGGTTCGCAGACAAGCGACGCCCGAATCTTAGTCAGCTCCCCTTCCTTCTTGTTCGGATATTTTTCATACAAGAAGTCGCTGGAAACCATCTCCAGCACTGCATCACCCAGAAATTCCAGTCGCTCGTAATCCTCATACCGGCGAATTTTCTGTTCGTTCGCGTACGATGTATGTGTTAAGGCACACTCCAACAAATACCGGTTACGGAAGGTATATCCGATTCGCGTCTCCAGCTCCTCCGTCTCCGGTCTTACAACCTCTGTCATTGCACATCCTTTCCGGTAAAGTCTCAGTCATCCTCTCCGGTTGCCTGCTTGATCAGCTGCAGTGCCTCTTCTACGGTGGTAATATTCTCCGTCAGCTCCTGCGGAACCGTGACGCCGTATGTCTCCTCAATTCCCATCAGGATCTGATACAGATCCAGAGAATCTGCTCCAAGGTCATCCGTAAAGGTGGTCTCCTCTGTGATTTCATTCGGATCCACATTCAGTACATCCGCAATGATTGCCTGCAGCTTCTTCATATCCTCATCCATGGTAATTCCTCCCTGTTCTTACACATTCTATTGTGACTTTTCAGCCCCTATCGCAAAACCGCTGCTGCGCAGCTTTCCTTTTTCACGTGGTGTTCTCGCCTAGTACATCGATTTTTAAATAACTAGCCTAATTAACTGGCCCTTTTTCCTGATTGCACGTGTCTCCGAACAATTAACCTACTCTACTGCTGCGTTGCCTGTGGCACCGTGCGGTCCACCAGATGCATTTTCTCCTTGAACCGGTCATTGATACCGGCTTTTTGGAACGCCATGCACTGCTCGATGGAGTGCCGCACCTCAACCGCCTTGGCATTGCCGTGGGTCTTTACCACAAGGCCTCGAAGGCCCAGGAGCGGCGCTCCGCCATAGGAGCTGACGCTGAACTTCTTTAAAACCGATTTCAGCGACGGCTTGATCAAAAGTCCGCCCAGCTTCCCGGCTGTGCTCGAGAGCAACGCTCCCTTGATTTCGCCCAGCAGCACGGAGGCAACACCCTCATACATTTTCAAAATAGCGTTGCCCGTGAAGGCATCGCACACAACGACATCCGCAGCTCCGGCCGGGATGTCTCTTGCTTCAATATTGCCCACAAAATGAATGAGACCTTCCTCACCGAGCTTTTTGAGCTGCGGATAGGTTTCCTTCACCAGAGCATTTCCCTTTTCTTCCTCCGCGCCGATGTTAAACAGTGCAACGCGCGGCTTCGACACGCCCACCACGTTTTCCATGTAGATGGATCCCATCTGTGCGAACTGCACCAGGTGCGATGCTCTTGCATCCACGTTGGCGCCGCAGTCAATGAGGAGCACGGGGCCGTTTGCCGTCGGCATCAAGGGTGCCAGCGGCGGCCGCTCGATGCCTTTGATGCGGCCGACAATGATCTGTCCGCCCACCAGTGTTGCCCCGGTGGAGCCTGCTGTCACGAACGCATCGGCCTCACCGTCATGTACCATTTTCATGCCGCGGACGATGGAGGAGTCCTTTTTGGTCCGGATGGCAATTACCGGAGGCTCTGCCATCTCAATGACCTCTGTTGTCGGAACGATGGTGATGCGCTCCGCCGGGAAGCTGTAATGTGCCAGTTCCTCCCGAATGCGTTTCTCATCTCCCAAAAGGAGAATCTGAAGTCCTTCATTTGCAGACGCTGCCTCCGCTGCGCCCTTTACAATCTCCTGCGGCGCATTGTCGCCCCCCATGGCGTCTACCGCAACCCGAATGATCTCTGCCATATCTTCTCGCCTTCCAATCATCTCTATGCTACACAGGCGCGCGGTTGCCCGGAGCTTGTCCTGTCGTCAATCGCCGCCACCATAGTACAGTACCACGCAGCATGGACACATTCAAGTCATCCGGAGAAGGGATTGCAAGCGCTGTATGTGCTTCTATACAGCAACTATGCTCTTGCCTCGGACAATGCGGTGGGGATGGACGGTGCTCATGGCACTGTTCCATTTCCCGCCGCATTGTCCGTAACACTTGACTTGCTGTGCCACAGCAAAAGGCCCGGCACAGCTTCCGCTGTACCGGGCCTTCATGATGTTTGAACATCAATCCTCAGTCGCAATGATCTCTTTCTTATTGTAAGAACCGCAGTTCTTGCAGACTCTGTGAGGCATCATCAGCGCGCCACACTTGCTGCACTTAACAAGAGTCGGAGCCGACATTTTCCAGTTCGCTCTTCTCTTATCTCTGTGGCTTCTGGAAGATTTGTTCTTAGGGCAAATAGACATCAGTACCACCTCCTTACTCTTAGTAGTCTTCAAACATGCATTACGAATTATATGCATGTCCAGCACCGTTGTCAACCCTTTGCTGTGAAATATTCACAAACCACCGTTCACACAGTTACCGTGCAGTCGCCAACCAATGACGGGGCCCGGCGAGTGAACTGTTACTACGCATATTACTGCTCTGCTACCAGCTCGTAGGTCTCCTGTGCAATGGCAAGCTCCTCGTTGGTCGGGAATACGAGAACCTTCACCTTGGACTCCGGTGTGGAAAGCTCTGCAATGACACCTCGGGTCGTTGCATTCTTCTCCTCATCAAACTCAATTCCAAGATAGGTAAGGTAATGATATACCAGTGCTCTCGCCTCGTAATCATTCTCACCGACACCGGCTGTGAAACAAATGACATCAACGCCGTTCATGGCAGCCACGTATGCGCCGACGTACTTGGCAACGCGATATGCCCATGCCTCGAGGGCGATCTCTGCCTTCTTATCACCGGCATGACGCGCATCCCACAGATCACGGAAGTCAGAAGAAAGGTCACCGGACAGTGCATATACGCCGGATTCCTTGTTCAGGATCTGGTCAACTTCATAAGAGGTGATGCCTTCCTTGCCGGCAATGTAATCCACAACTGCAGGATCGATATCACCGGAACGTGTTCCCATGATCAGGCCTTCCAGAGGAGTCAGACCCATAGAGGTATCGATGCACTTTCCGTACTCAACTGCGGATACCGAAGCGCCGTTTCCGAGGTGGCAAACGATGGTCTTGAGCTCCTCCGGCTTCTTGCCGAGGTACTTGGCAACCTCACGGGAAACATACGCATGGGAGGTGCCGTGGAAGCCATAGCGGCGGATCTTGTACTGATCGTAATATTTCCACGGGATTGCATACATGTACGCCTTTGCCGGCATGGTCTGATGGAATGCCGTATCGAATACAGCAACCATGGGAGTCTGCGGCATCAGGGCCTGGCAGGCCAGAATACCGGTCAGGTTTGCCGGGTTGTGAAGCGGTGCAAGATCCGAAACGCTGCGGATTGCTTCAATTACTTCATCATTAATGACAACCGACTTTGTAAACTTCTCGCCGCCATGCACGATGCGGTGTCCGACAGCGCCGATTTCGCTCAGAGTCTTGATGACGCCGGTGCCGCGGTCGGTCAGCGCATCCAGAACAAGACTGATGGCCTTCTTGTGATCCTCGATTTCCGTCTTTGTCTTAATCTTGCCGCTCTTTACGCGCAGGTTCTCATACGTGATGATGCCGTCGATACCGATTCTCTCGCAGATACCCTTGGCGATGCACTCGCTTGTCAGTGTATCGATCACCTGGAACTTCAACGAAGAGCTGCCGCAATTAATAACCAGAATGTTCATGACTAACGTTCCTCCCTTGCCAAAACCTTTCTCATGCCTGCGCCTGCGCCTGAACTGCCGTCAGAGCTACAACGCCAACGATATCCTGCCAGAAGCATCCTCTGGACAGATCATTAACCGGCTTTGCAATGCCCTGCAGCATCGGGCCGTATGCATCCGCCTTTGCCAGGCGCTGTACCAGCTTATATGCGTTGTTGCCGCAGTCCAGATTCGGGAAAACAAGGATGTTGGCATGACCAGCCACTTCGCTTCCGGGTGCCTTTGAGGCTGCAACCGAAGGAACGATGGCAGCGTCAACCTGCAGCTCGCCGTCGCAGGTCATATCCGGATAGGAAGCCTTTGCAATGTTAACAGCCTCAACCACCTTGTCTACCAGAGGGTGCTTCGCAGATCCCTTGGAGGAGTGGGAAATGAAGGCAACCTTCGGGTCGTCGGCAACCAGCTGCAGATAGCTCTTATGAGAAGCATGAGCGATATCTGCCAGCTGCTCCGGATTGGGATCCTGATTCAGGCCGGCATCCGCGAAAATGAAGGTGCCGTGATGGCCGTACTCGCAGTTCGGAACATCCATGATAAAGAAACCGGAAACCTCCTTGGCATCCGGTGCTGTACGAAGGATCTGCAGCGCAGGGCGAAGGGTGTTGGCGGTAGAATGGCAGGCACCGGAAACCAGGCCGTCTGCCTCGTTATTTTTCACCATAACAACGCCGAAGGTTGTGTAGTCTGCAAGGAGTGTCTCCTTGGCCTTCTCAGGAGTCATGCCCTTGTTCTTGCGGAGCTCATAGAGAAGATTTGCGTACTCCTCCAGCTTGTCGCCGCAGTTCTGCGGATCTACGATCACAGCGTCATTTACGTGAACGCCGTACTTCTTCGCATCTGCATAAATCTTGTCCGGGTTGCCCAGCAGAATAAGCTTAGCAATGCCCTGGCTCAGAATCTCTGCAGCGGCGCGAATGGTGCGCTCGTCTTCTGACTCCGGCAGCACGATCGTCTTCACATCGCTCTTTGCACGTTCCTTGATTCCATCAATGAATGACATCTCCCTAATCCTCCTATGCGTTGGTTGTCTTCATTTACTATCCTGAAAATCAGAAAAAACTCTGTAAGATTTTACCTATTATTAAGGCAAAACCGCTGTAAGCGCTTCCATTATATCCTCCATAAAATACACCTGCAAGGACAAATTGTGACACTTTTTTAACAATTTACAACAATTCAGCACCAGCTCATTTCAACACGAAT
This sequence comes from bacterium, assembly GCA_963658695.1. GTDB lineage: Bacteria > Bacillota > Clostridia > Lachnospirales > Lachnospiraceae > CAG-791. The sequence continues at coordinate 337 of CAVKRN010000081.1, read as the reverse complement.
TGACTGCTTGCAGGCAAATTCGTGATTGAAATGAGCTGGTGGCCAAGGCGCGCAGCGCCTCTGGCCCACTGTATCGAGATTTTCCGCAGGAAAAGCGAGATACAGTGAGCTGAATTGTTGGGCCTCCGTTTCGTCATTTCAACACGAATTGACTGCTTGCAGGCAAATTCGTGATTGAAATGAGCTGGTGGCCAAGGCGCGCAGCGCCTCTGGCCCACTGTATCGAGATTTTCCGCAGGAAAAGCGAGATACAGTGAGCTGAATTGTTGGGCCTCCGTTTCGTCATTTCAACACGAATTGACTGCTTGCAGGCAAATTCGTGATTGAAATGAGCTGG
>CAVKRN010000080.1:0-8375 GCA_963658695.1 bacterium | reverse complement strand
CGACCGGGAGCTCCAAAAATGTCCAGTTGTCATTGAATAAAGTCTTCATAGGATGTCGTCTCTTTTCGTGTATATCTATTTCGCGCCGCTTAGCCGCATCGAAATTTTCCGATTAGAAATCAAAATGTCCTAAATAATTACCGTACGCTTCGCATCACCGAATATCCAGCACAAACGGTGTCATGGGCAGTCCGGCCTCGTTCCAGATAAGTGCTCCTGTCATCGTACTGCAAAACGCATAGCGCACCTGTGCCGGCTTCTCTCCTGCCGGAAACTCTCTGCTTGTAAAATAAATCACCGCACAGCCTTTTGTCTCTGTCTCATTCGCCGCATACGCTGCTGAAGCCTTGGCAATGCCATGTGCAGTTTCTCCCGGCGTTTTCAGGATTACTTCCGCAGGGTACACACGTCCGTCTGCCGCAACGAGCTTAGCATCTGTTACCACGCTTCCCTTATCAAAAGAATCGGCATACAGTCCTTCCGCATGTGTGAGCGTAACAGCAACCCGGCGATGCTCCTCCCAGGCGGATGCGTCTGCCGATACCGGCACCGGCCCGGTGCATTCCACATCTGCGCCGTATACATCATGTGCCGCCATCAGCGCCAGGCGCCGTCCGATTTCCTTTTTGCCGTGAGGATGCAGGTCATTGTCCTCCCCCAGATCCATAGCAACCGCCATCCCGGCATGGGGAATTTCAAGCGCCGCAAGGCGCTGTTTATCGCGCAGAGGTGCCCAGTCCATATCGCCGTCCATGGTGACATCGTAATTGGGGAGCTGCACAAAGTAAAACGGCAGCGTCTCATCCCTCCAGAGCTTCCGATAACCGGTAACATACCGCTTCATAAGATCCAGATAGTCATAGGGCTGATGGGTATTGGCCTCTCCCTGGTACCAGAGCATGCCCTCCACCGGCAGTGCAAAGCAAGGATACGCCGTTCCGTTGAACAATCCGGTGGCCTTCCAGCTCACAAAATCCGTGGGAGGAATGGTCTGCTTCTTCGCTCCGATGCGGTAGCTCCAGGTTCCCTTCAAATCCACGATTCCCTGATCATTGTAGATAAAATATCCCTTCCCCGGCGTCCATCGCCCCTTGCCGCCTTCCACCACCAGACGAACCACAATGGTGTTGCGTCCTGCGCGCAGAACCCGCTCCGGAATCCGGTACTTGCGCGGCGGATACTGGTACCCGGTCTCTCCGACCTTTACGCCGTTTACGTACGTGATGTCTGAATCCACCATGGTCCCCAGCCACAGGCCCGCGCTCTTTCCGGCCATCTCTTCCGGCACTTCAAAGCTCCTGGAAAACCACACGCAGCCGGTAAAGTCCGAAAGCGCCGTATCGCGAAAATAACACGGCATCTCCAGCGACGTATCACTTTCCAGAATGCGCTCCGGATGCTCCTGCCAGCCTTCCTTCCGGCCGGCATCATCCTGATCCAGATCTTCCTTCCAGGCCGCCGGCGCCGTCTCGTTGCTGTGCACTACTGACTGCATAAAGGCGTCATCTCCGCAGCGCTCCGCTTCCTCCAAAAGAGGCAGGTAGGCATCGTCACCCTCCAGCATCTTTTTAGAAAGCCAGGACGTAATCCGGGAGCCGCCAAGCGATGCCTGCAAAATACCGACCGGAACTCCTGTCATCTCCCGCAGGGCACGTGCAAAGAAGTAGGCAGACGCAGAAAAGCCCAGTATGGAGTTGTACTCTGCTTTTCTCCAGAAGCCATCCACCGGTTCCTCCACCGGTCCGTGATAATCCGCATTCTCCTTCACGCGAAAGCTCCGGATGCCGTCGTCCGTGCAGTCCCGCACCAGTTCCGGGTAGCTGTCGTAGCAGCGCTCCACATCCACATCAATATTGGACTGTCCGGATACATACCAAAGCGCACCGATCAGAATGTCATGGACGCGGAGCTCTCGTCCCTCTTCGCCGCAGACCAAAAGCTCATAGGGACCTCCGGCCGGGAGCGGTGCCAAATACAGATCAAATCGCCCATCCTGCGCAGCCTTTGCGGTGGCTTCTCTGGTGGGAGCCTCCGCTATTTTCCCTTGGGGCGCATGCACATCCGATGCTGCCGGTAGTAACGAAGCCGGCACGTTCTGCGCCGCTTCTTCTCCAACCGCAAAAAGCCCTGCCGTAATCTGCTCCCCCGGCTCTGCCGTTCCCCACACATGAATCGGCTTTCCCTGCTGGAAAAGCGCACCATCCGATACCAATTTTGATAATTTCATTTATGCCTCTCTGCTGTGTCGTGTGCTGAACACCTTCGTAACGGTTCAGCCCCCATTCGCAAAACCACTGCTGCGCAGCTTTCCTTTTACTCATGTGGCGTTCTCGCCGGATAGCCGGACTAAATTCTCCCGCCCCGGTACATAAACCAGTCAAAATCCGCATAGCCGGCGCACACCTGTCCATTGCCGCTGGCATACATGCCGACATATGCTCCGGTGAAGCCGCCGTTGACATTGGAGCTAAGAAGGCTTGCGGGCAGCTTTTCTGCCACCGCTATCCGCTTGCTCCCGCCCATAGCTTCCTTCACCTGTTCTTCTGTCTTCTCCTGCTCTTTATCTCCCGCTGCCGGTGCATACCAGAAATCATAGGTCTCATTGTGGCAGGTGCAGCCAAGGATCCATGCACCTTCTGCGCTTTCTTCCTGCGGCAGCACCATCTCGCGCAGCACCTCATGCCGGCCATCCTGCGTCCTGCCCATTCGGAGAACCGGCTGCCCATCCTTATTGTGCCCGGTGGTAAGGAGATAGCTGTAGCGATCATCCTGCAGCAAAACAATGCCCGCTTCTGCCGCAGAATCCGCGGCGCAGAGTGTGACTCTTGCAGCCATATCAAAGGTGTGATGCTGCTGGCGGCGAAGAATGCATGCCGGCTGGCTGGTGTGCCAGCGATCCTCAGCATTCTGCTTCCACAGCGTCTCCTTCAAAAGCTGAAGCCGCAGTGTCCCAGGATTTTGCGTCAGAGAATAGAAGTCCGAAAGCGGCGACTGAATGGTGTTCCAGCGAAGGTCCAGACTCTCGCGGTCGAAATTGTCCAGAACCTCCTGCTCCATCGGATTCAGTCCTGCCGGGATGTACTCCGGAAGATCCGGCTTCCTCTCGCTGCTGTGCACGATGCCATCCTCGGTATCCAGAAGCGGCCATCCGTCCTTCTCCCAGTGGAAGGGTACCAGGAAGGTCTCGCGTCCTGTATTGAAATGGAACGCCCCCTCCGGATCCTCCGGGTCAACATACGGACGGACCGCCAGAAGAACCATCCACCATTCCCCATTCTGCGTCTCAACAATATCCGCGTGACCGGTCACGGAAATCTCGCGGGCAAGCGGAAGATGGCGGTGAGTCACGATGGGATTGCGCGGGCAGATTTCGTAGGGACCCTCTACGCTTTTGGCTCTTGCCATCATGACGCAGTGGTTCGAAAAGGTGCCGCCCTCTGCAACGATCAGATAATACCAGTCATTGATATGGTACAGGTGCGGTGCCTCAATCCATTTACTGGTAGTGCGGGCGCCGTCCCAGATTTTCCGCCGACTTCCGATAAACTGGAAGGTCTCCGGATCCAGCTCGTTCAAATAGATGCCATGATGTCCCTCGTACTGCGGATATGCCTCAATATAATTGCCGGCATACCACATTCTCCCGTCCTCGTCCCAGAACAGCGTCGGATCAATGCCGTCGGCTCCCTTGATAAAAACAGGGTCTGACCACGGACCGGCAGGGTCCTTGGCCGTAACAATAAAGTTGTCGCGATAGACCTCTCGTCCCTCCGATACAAAGGTGTTGATGATATAGAAAAGTCCCTCATGGTATCGGATGGTCGGTGCCCAAAGGCCAAGGCTTGCCTCGCAGGATTTGTAATCCAGCTGATTCCGGCGGTGAATAGCATGTCCGATCTGCTCCCAGTGAATCAGGTCCTTGCTGTGGAAAATCGGAAGTCCCGGATAATAAATAAAGGATGAGGTTGCCATATAATAATCCTCTCCCACCCGGCAGATGGAAGGATCCGGATAAAAACCGGATAAAATCGGATTCTGAAACTGCTCTGTTGTCATCATTTGTCCTTTCTGTGCCGCATACTGCGATATAACACTTTCTCATTACATTCAGAAAACTCGATGCAGCTGACCGAATATCATTACTAGCACAAGCAAGCTGCCATTTCCCCTCATCCCTTGCACGCTTTTTGCGATTTCATGCGATTGCGGCAAACGCCAAAAGAGTCTCTGTTCCACCACCTCAAGCCGGGAATGGTTACTACAGCATCTTCTCGCTCATCGCCAGCGCCGAGGCAATGACCGCATCCATGTCATAGTACTTGTACTCACCCAGGCGTCCTCCGAAGATCACCTTTTCTTCTTTGTCGGCCAGCTTCCGATACGCCTTATAGAGTTCTCCGTTTTTCTCATCATTTACCGGATAATAGGGCTCATCGCCCTTTTTCCACTCAGAGCTATACTCCCGGCTGATCACAGTTTTAGGCAAATCATTTCCGTCATCGTCCTTGCCGAATTGGAACCACTTATGCTCAATGATTCTCGTCCAGGGCGTCTCTGCATCCGTATAGTTGACGGCCGCGTTTCCCTGATAGTTCGGAATGTCCAGAACCTGCGTTTCAAAGCGAACCGACCGGTATTCCAGTGCTCCCAGCCGGTAGTCGTAATACGCGTCGATGGGGCCGGTATAGATCACCTTGTCACAGATGGCATCCAGCTCGTTTTTATTTTGCAGGTAATCGACGCCAAGGCGCACTTCAATGCCATCCAGCATGGCCTCCACGAGCTTGGTATAACCGCCCACGGGAATGCCCTGGAACAGCGCGTTAAAGTAATTGTTGTCAAAGGTCAGTCGAACCGGAAGCCGCTTGATGATAAATGCCGGAAGCTCCGTGCAGGGCCGTCCCCACTGCTTCTGCGTGTAGCCCTTGATCAGCTTCTCATAGATATCCGTACCGACCAGACTGATCGCCTGCTCCTCGAGATTCTGCGGATCAAGGATTCCCGCCTCCAGGCGCTGCTCTTCGATCCTGGCCTTGGCCTCCATGGGCGTTGTCACGCCCCACATCTTGTTGAAGGTATACATATTAAAAGGGAGCGAATAGAGCTCGCCGTGGTAATTGGCCACCGGAGAGTTGGTGAAGCGGTTGAACTCCGCGAACTGATTCACATACTCCCACACCTTCCGGTCATTGGTGTGAAAAATGTGAGCGCCATACTCATGAACGTGAATTCCCTCCACATCCCGGCAATACACATTACCGGCGATATGCGGCCGTTTGTCGATAACCAGTACGCTCTTTCCTGCGCGGGAAGCCTCTCTTGCAAAAACACTGCCGTAGAGACCGGCTCCTACCACCAGATAGTCGTATTTCATAGTTTGTACTCTTCCTTTCCACTTGAGGATCTCTGTGTTAGTCTTTTTATTATACACACGGTAACTGTACTGACGCCAGCCAAGCGACAAGGTGGCGTCAGTACAGTTCTCCAGAAGGGAACATTTTATGGCCACCACCGTCCTGATTAAAATTATCGAAATGCTCGTCATCCTCCTGTGCGGCGTCATCGTCTATAAAGCCGGTCTGATTGACGCACACTCCGTCACCAAAATGTCAAACCTGCTTCTGCTTCTGGTGTCTCCGATTCTGATCTTTCAGTCGTACCAGATGGATTTTAATCCGGAGCTTTTTCACGGCCTTTTGTGGGCACTTGCCGCCTCCTGCATTACCTTTGGCATCACCATCTTGTTCACTGAGATTCTGTTCCGGAAGAAGACGGCACACACTGCGGTTGAAAAGGCCGCCTGTGTCTACTCCAATTGCGGCTTCTTTGGAATTCCGCTGATCAACAGCCTCCTCGGCGCAGAGGGCGTCTTCTACGTCACAGCCTTCAACACGGTCTTCAATATTCTGCTGTGGACACACGGCGTCATGATTATGGACCGTTCCCAGAGCAGGCTTTCCGCCGCAAGCCTGAAAAAGCTGGTTCACCCCGGCATTATCTCTGTCCTGATCGGACTTGTCTGTTTTTTGCTGCAGATTCGTCTGCCTTCCATCTTATCCGATCCGTTTGACATGATTGCAGACATGACAACGCCCCTTGCCATGATCATTGCCGGCGCGAACCTGGCGCAATCGGACCTTCTCAAAAGTCTTCGAAACGGACGCACGTATCTTATGTGCGCCTTGAAGCTTGTGGTAATTCCGCTGATCAGCCTGGTGATTTTGTGGCTTTTGCCGCTTTCCTTTACCGTAGCTTTTTCGGTTTTTATCGCCATCGCAAGCCCGATTGCCACCACCACCGTGATGTTCGCAGACCGCTACGATCAGGATGCCCCCTATGCATCCGAACTGCTGGTTACCTCTACGGTTTTCTCTGCCGTCACTATCCCGCTTCTTTCCATTCTGGCCGAACGGCTCCTGGGATGAGAATGGCCGCGCGGATTTGCAAAGGAATTTGCTGCTTCGCAGCGCAAATCCGGCGTGGGAAACGCTTTAATCAGCGTCTCCCTAATTCACGCGGTCTTGACAGCAGGGATATGATGGAGGGGCAGCTTCTGCTGTATGGCATTGAATCATTACCGATGAAAGGAAATCTCAGATGTCTCAGACAACAAACTCTGTCAAAGAAAACAAGATGGGCGTAATGCCGGTAAAAAAGCTGATCGTGAACATGTCCGTTCCTATGATGATCTCGATGCTGGTACAGGCGCTTTACAACATCGTGGACTCGATCTTTGTGGCGCAGATCAGTGAGAATGCATTGGCAGCGGTCACGTTCGCCTTCCCTTTGCAGAACCTCATGATTGCATTCGGCTCCGGAACCGGAGTCGGAATCAATGCTCTTCTTTCCAGATCCCTGGGTGAGAAGAACTATGAGCAGTCCGATTCTGCTGCCGGAAACGGCCTGTTTCTGACCATTTTGAATTTCATCATCTTCCTGCTGATCGGTCTTTTTGTGACAGAGCCCTTCATCCGGAGTCAGACCTCGGTTCCGGAGATCATCGAGGCAGGCGATACATACCTTAGAATCGTATGCATGTTCTCGATCGGCCTGTTCTTCCAGCTGACCTTTGAACGTCTCCTGCAGTCCACCGGCCTTACAGTTTTGTCCATGGCATCCCAGCTGACCGGTGCTGTCATCAATATCATTTTTGATCCCATCATGATTTTCGGTCTCTTTGGATTCCCGAAGCTCGGCGTCGCCGGTGCCGCTTATGCGACGGTCCTTGGTCAGTGCGTTGCCGCGTGCCTTGGACTGTTCCTGAATCTTCGCTTTAACAAGGAGCTGCACTTTAGTCTGCGCCGGATTCTTCGTCCGTCCGCATCCGTCATCGGGAAGATCTACTATGTTGGTGTGCCGTCCATCCTCATGATGTCCATCGGATCGGTCATGACTTATTTCATGAATCTGATTCTGGTCGCCTTCTCCACCACTGCAGCCGCCGTATTTGGTGTTTACTTTAAGCTTCAGAGCTTTTTCTTTATGCCGGTGTTCGGTCTCAACAACGGCCTGATCCCGGTGCTTGCCTACAACTATGGCGCACGCAAAAAGTCCCGCATCGACCAGGCCCTGAAATTCGCGCTTTTCCTTGCGATCTGCATCATGGTCTGCGGAACCATCATTCTGGAGCTCATTCCCGGCACCCTTTTGCAGCTGTTCAATGCCTCTGCCGATATGATGGACATGGGTGTCATCGCGCTGCGCATCATCGCGGTGCATTTTCCCCTTGCCGCATGCGGAATCATCATGGGATCCATCTTCCAGGCCTTTAGCCAGAGCTTCTATTCCCTGCTCGTTTCGCTGGGTCGTCAGCTGATTGTGTTGATCCCGGTTGCCTGGCTCTTGTCCCTGACCGGGAATGTCAACAACGTGTGGTGGTGCTTCCTGATTGCCGAGTGCGTTTCACTCGTACTCTCTCTTACCTTCTTCCGTAAGGTCTATCGCACCAAGGTAAAACCGCTTGCAGATGAGGCGAATTGATTATAACTGCGGTTGTAACTAATACATCGGTTTTTAAATAACCAGCGCTCCATTTCCAAAACGGCATTAAGACAAACGGCCCGGCAGTAGATTTTCATCCGCTGCCGGGCCGTTTTCATGGCTTTTCTCCCGTGTCGTCCAGTATCTCAATCGCATCCGGGTTCTCCATCCCGCCGCCTCCGTCCATGATCTGATCCGTGACAAAATACCGATACAGACAAAAGCCCGTCAGTGCGAGAAGGACAAACACCGATACAATGACTATTCCCATTTTCAATTTCTTTTTCATATCACCAATCATGTAAGCCCGCGCAGTCTGCGCTTTTAGCTCTACATCTCCAGAAACGCTGCACTGGCCGCCGGTATGATATACCGTCCCTCTTCGTTTTTCTCCA
>CAVKRN010000079.1:0-8389 GCA_963658695.1 bacterium | reverse complement strand
CCTCAGAAAAAAGTTCTGCGTTATTAGGCCAGTTATTTTGCAAACGATGTACTGGAAAAATGCTGATTTAATCTGCGTGCCTCACGATGGATGGGTATGCCAAGAGTAAAAAGAACGGAGAAAGCCAATGAAATATGATTTCACATCGATAGTTGACCGTCATGACAAGGATGCCATAGCAGTGGACATGATCCCGTTTGAAAACGCACCGGTGCAGGAGGGCTTTGACCGGATTCCCATGTGGGTCGCGGATATGAATTTTCCTACCGCTCCCACTATTCAGGAGCACGTGATAGAGCGGACCAAGCATCCGATGTTTGGATATTTTTTTCCGAGTAAAGAGTATTATGATGCCATCATTCGTTGGCAGTCGAAGCGAAACGGCGTAGAGGGACTGACAGAGGAAGCCATTGGATATGAGAATGGTGTCCTTGGGTGCCTTAGCTCTGCACTGCAGGCCTTTACGACACCGGGTGAGAAGGTGTTCTTCCATTCTCCGACCTACATCGGATTTCTGCACACTATGGAAAATACCGGCCGGGAGGTGACAACGTCCTCATTGGTAAAGGATGAGCAGGGCATCTGGCGGATGGACTACGAGGATATGGACCGTGTCATCCGCGAGAACCACATCCACTTTGCTGTATTTTGTTCTCCGCACAATCCTTGCGGGAGAGTCTGGGAGAGAGAAGAAATCGAAAAGGCGATGGAAATTTTCCGGAAGAACGACTGCATTGTTTTCTCGGATGAAATCTGGTCGGATCTGATTCTGGAGGGATACCACCATATTCCGACGCAGAGCGTATCGGAGGATGCGAGAAACCGCGTGATCGCTGCCTATGCGCCGTCGAAGACGTTCAATCTGGCAGGACTGGTGGGATCCTATCATATTATTTATAATTCGTACCTTCGGGATCGTCTGATGAAGCAGTCGGAGATGTCCTGCTACAACAGCATGAATGTGTTGTCCATGCATGCGCTGATCGGCGCTTATGAGCCGGAGGGCGAAGCGTGGCTGGAGGAGCTTCGAAGCGTCCTGACGGAGAATGTGAACTGGGCCTGTGCGTTCATTCAGGAGCACTTCCCCGGCGTACAGGTATCGAAGCCGCAGGGAACGTACATGCTCTATCTGGATTGCCATGACTGGCTTGAGGAGCATGGCAAGGATATAGAGGAGCTGATCCGTTCCGGCATTTCGGTAGGGGTTATCTGGCAGGATGGGCGGCCGTTCCGGAGACCGGATACCATTCGCATGAATCTGGCACTGCCGAAAAGCCGCGTAGAGGAGGCGTTCCACCGGCTGGAGAAGTATGTTTTTGCATAAGGATTCAGAAAGGAAATAAATGATGGAAGATACACAGAATGCACAGCTTTTGCATGAGCTGTTTTTGGCGATGATTCGATTCGATGACGGCGATCCGAAGAGGATCCAGCATTTCACAAAGGTGCACAGTTTCGCAAAGCTGATTGGCGAGATGGAGAACCTGGATGCGGACACGCAGTTTACGCTGGAGGCAGCGGCCTATGTTCATGACATCGGCTGCCGTGTGGCGGAGCAGAAGTTCGGCTATCAGAACGGGAAACTGCAGGAGCAGGAAGGACCGGATGCAGCGGCAGATCTGATGAAGCCACTGGGCTTTCCGTTGCCGGTTATTGAGCGGGTACGGTTCCTTGTGGGACATCACCACACCTACAGCAACATCGAAGGCGCGGATTATCAGATTCTCGTGGAAGCGGATTTTCTGGTAAATCTGTTTGAGGATGGGGAATCCAAGGAAGTCGCCGGCAATGTGCGCGACAATATTTTCAGTACAGAATCCGGAAAAAAGGTGCTGAATACCATGTTTGGACTGGAATAAGTGCATCTGCTGTAAAGGGGAAGCCGCTTGACATTGTGACACCTGGCTGGCTAATGAATTTTTTGATCTGGTGCACTGTTTGCAAAATAGCGGGGCTATTAATAACGAATGTACCATGTATCACGTAAAGGAGACGGCATGAACCTGTTTGACGTGGTAGGACCGGTGATGGTTGGACCCTCCAGCTCGCATACAGCGGGAGCGGTTCGGATTGGAAATGTCAGTCGAAAGCTTCTGGGCGAGGAAGTGCAGAAGGCGGAAATCGGACTTCACGGATCGTTTCTGGCAACAGGGAGTGGTCATGGAACGGACCGTGCACTGATTGCAGGGCTTCTGGGACTTTCCGTGGACGATGACCGGATTGCAGACAGCTTTTCGCTTGCAAGAGAACAGGGAATGGAATTCCATTTCAGCGGGATTGACCTTGGCGAGGAAGCACACCCCAATTCAGCAAGGCTGGTGCTGACCTCGCGTTCCGGGCGAGAGCTGGAGATTGTCGGCGTCTCCGTCGGAGGCGGACGCATTGTGATTCGGGAACTGGATGGTCTGCAGGCGAATTTTAGCGGAGATTATCCGACGCTGGTGGTTCACAATGAGGATCAGCCGGGGCATGTGGCGGAGGTGACCTCTATGCTGCAGCACAAATCGGTCAATATCGCCACCATGCAGTTGTATCGCTCCGGTCGGGGCGGGCATGCGGTGATGGTACTGGAATGTGACCAGGAGATTCCCCGGGAGTCGGTTCGCTGGCTGGAGCATCTGGAGGGTGTCGAGAAGGTGACCTATTACAGCCCGGCGTAGCGGAGAACGGAGGACAGCATGTTTAAGGCACTAGAGGATATTATTGAGGAATGCGGTAAATCGGGAGCTCCGTTCTGGAAGGTGGTGCAGGAGGAGGATTGCCGGGAATCCGGAATCACACCGGAGGAATCCTTTGCAAAAATGGCTGCGATTTATCAGGCCATGCGGGACTCGGATGCCAAATACGATGCGTCGCTTTGTTCAGCCAGCGGTCTCGTAGGAAAGGATGCGGAAAAGATTCGGCTGCGGGCAGAAAAAGGGAAGCTTTTGTGCGGATCGTTCACGGCACACGTGATGGAACGGGCATTGCGCGTGGCAGAGTCCAACGCCTGCATGAAGCGGATTGTGGCAGCGCCTACGGCGGGATCCTGCGGCGTCATGCCGGCGGTCCTTCTATCCATGCAGGAAAAAAACAGCTACAGCGATGCACAGATGGTTGAGGCGTTGTATGTGGCCGCCGGGATCGGCGGAGTGATCGCGCAGCGGGCAAGTCTTGCCGGCGCCGAGGGGGGATGTCAGGCAGAGATCGGCTCTGCTTCGGCGATGGCAGCCGGTGCGGCGGTATGTCTATTGGGCGGAGAACCGGCTGCGATGGCAGATGCGGCCGCAATGGCATTATCCGGTCTTATGGGGCTGGTGTGCGATCCGGTTGCAGGGCTTGTGGAAGTGCCATGCGTGAAGCGAAACGTAACGGGCGCGATGAATGCCGTGGCCTGCGCCGATATGGCAATGGCCGGAATTACAAGTCGCATACCGCCGGATGAGGTGATCGATGCCATGAAATCGGTGGGACACCTGATGGCATCGGATCTTCGGGAAACAGGTCGCGGTGGTCTTGCCGGTACACCGACCGGGCAGAGAATTCAGGAGAGAATCAGTAGCCACCAGAAGACAAATGCGGTATAATACGGCATGTGCGTTTGCGTAGCTCAGCTGGATAGAGCGTCCGCCTCCTAAGAAAACAGGTCAAAATCCATTAGAAGAACCGGTCTTCGGATCGTTCTTAATACAGGCTGAAGTTCCAAAAACGACGGAAATAAGCCACTTTTCAACTTAATGTCTCTGTAGCTCAGCAGGATAGAGCGTTCGCCTCCTAAGCGAAAGGCCGTGCGTTCGAATCGCATCAGGGACACCACAAATTCTCGGCAGCGGTTTGCTTTGTCAAGCCTCTGCCGTTTTTTCATATCTGACGCACTGACGTTTACGAAACAGCTGCTCGCTATTCTTTTGAGTAACACAATCGACGAGCGTGCTTATTTCGATTACAATATAAGCACGAAAGGTTGGTGGTTCAATGAGTAAGATGACAGAGTTGGTTCAAAATCATGATTACCTCACACCGAAAATAGCAGAAGAATCCGGAATTTCAAAATTTAAATTTTATAAATATGTCAGAGAAAATGGGTTGGAGCCGGTTGGTCGTGGTGTTTATTCTACCGGGACAGATTGGATTGATGAATTGTACGTGCTGCACAAGAGATGTCCGAATGCTGTTTTTTCACATGATGAAGCTTTTTATTATCATGGTTTGATAGACAGAGAGCCGCTTGTTCATACACTTACCGTATACAGTGGTTACAACGCTCACCGACTTATAGCAGACGGAAACTGCAAAGTGTATACAGTGAAACGTGAATTGCTGAATATAGGAAAGATTGTTGTGAAGGATAATGATGGAAATATGATCCCGATGTATGATTTAGAGCGAACAATATGTGACCTGATTCGCAGTCGGAGTTGTATTGAAATACAGGATTTCAATTCAGCATTAAAAGCTTATGTTGCCAGAAAAGATAAGGATCTGAATCGACTTATGGAATATGCCAAGTTGTTCCGGGTCAATAATGTGATTCGCAGATATATGGGGGTATTATTGTAAATGCAGCTGACATCAGAGCAGATTAAGGGACGAATCAAGAATGTGGCTAAAGAGAACAAGGCGGATGCCAGAACGCTCATGAGAATCTATATGATGGAGCGTTTCCTTGAACGAGTTGCCAATTCTGAGTATAGAGACAATTTTATTATCAAGGGCGGAATGCTGGTCACAGCACTGGTAGGTGTTGCACTCAGATCAACAATGGACATTGATACCAGTATCAAGAATCAGAATTTGTCAGCAGAGGACGCTCGGCGGATTGTTGATGAAATCAAAGATATTGATCTTGGTGATGGAGTAACATTTGAAGTCAAAGACATTTCCAACATTATGGATGAAATGGAGTATCCAGGCATTCGGTTCTCGATGAATGCTGTAATGGGAACTCTTATAACACCGATGAAGATTGATATTTCCACAGGAGATATTATTACGCCAAGAGCTATCAAATACCGGTATAAGCTTCTGCTGGATAACCGCTCAATTAGCTTGTGGTCGTATAATTTGGAGACAATTCTTGCGGAAAAGCTTCAGACAATACTCGCAAGAGGTCTCTTGAATACCAGAATGCGAGACTTTTATGATATCAGAGTATTGATCTCAATTTACGAACAGGATATTGACAATGATGTTCTGAAAAGAGCATTTGATGCGACCTGTAAAAAGAGAGGCACCGAAAACCTGAAAGAAGAAGCAACAAAGATTATATCTGCCATTAGCGATGATGCCCAACTGCAGATATTATGGAAATCATATCAGAACAAATATCCTTATGCGGTCGATATCAGTTATGAAGATGTTATGGAGAGCACAAAGTCCTTATGGCTTAAAATACAGCGCACACCAGACTGAGTATAAGTCCGCTTTTTCAGAGGAGCCTTATGCCGGGCAAAATACTATAGGTAAAAGAACGAGGTGATTTGCATGAAGGATCACGCACGTCGGATCGGATATCTGGCGTTTTTTGTCAGCGGCATCTGTGCCATTAGCAGCAGCGTCATCGTCAGTTTGCTGCAGGAAAGCCGCGGATTTAACTACAGTGTGAGTGGGACACTGCTGTCGGTTATGAATATCGGCAATTTGGCAGCCGGCTTTTTAACTGGTTTTTTGCCTGGGAGGATAGGAACTAGGGCTACGGTGCTGCTGCTCACAGCTGGTTACACGCTAGGATACGCGTTGCTACTGCCTCGAGGCAGTGCGGCGCTTCTGGCGCTAGGGTGGTTGCTGGTGGGCCTTGCCAAGGGCTGTGCCATAAATACGTGCACGCTGTTGGTGGGGGATAACGCGCCTGACCGCACCAAGGGCCTGAACACAATGCACGCCTGCTATGCCTGCGGAGCGCTGCTGTGTCCGATGTTAGCGGCTCTGGCAGGGCACATTGCTGCGGACGCTCCGATAATGCAGTTGGCAGTTTTAGGTGGTGTTTTGTGGCTGCTGTTTGCTGCTGCACCGCTTGGAAATACAACCGAAAAAACAAAGACCGTTGCGGATTGGAGTTTCCTGCGCAGCGGATACTTCTGGCTTTTGACAGCACTGCTGTTTTGTCAAAACGCCGCTGAAAACGGCGTGACCGGCTGGCTGGTAATGTATTTTAGAGACAGTGGAATTTTGACTGCGGCGGTCAGCTCATACACGATCACACTATTGTGGGGGACGACGATGGTGGTGAGGTTACTGCTGGCCTTTGTATTTCCGCCGCAAAATCCATGCCGCGCCATCGGTATTATGGCAGCTGGCTGCGTAGTGTTTTACATTGGACTGGTGCTGTCCCACAGCCAGACACCGGCCGTACTGTTGCTACTGGGATTTTCAGTCTCCATTGCCGGTATGAATTCCACAATTGTATCCTGTGCGGGAAAGATGACCTCGGCTGCCAGTCTTGGAATCATGTTGCCTACAGCAGGACTGGGGGCGATTTTAATGCCCTGGGTGATCGGCCTTATTGCGCAGTTTGCGGGACTGCGTGTTGGCATGGCGGCGAATGTCCTGCCTTGTGCCGGGATGCTGGTCCTGGCTGCAGTGATGGAGAAAAGGGATCTATACAGGGAAAGTGTCAAGCGCAAATCACGAGAAACGTGCGCCAAGGAGAGGGAGAGAAAATGGGGATAATTGACGAAGTGCGATTGGGCTTTGAAACCGCATACATTGATGGCTCGGTTGTTTCGAGCAACGTATACAGACCGCAATTCGTATCGAATAACCACAAGGAAGGAAAGAAGGTACTCTCATCCATCGAAGATGAGCTTTTGTCATGCGACCAATTTCAGATTAGCGTTGCATTTATTACAATGAACGGGATCACTCCGCTTCTCCAAACCCTGAAAGAGCTTGAGAAGAAAAATATCAAAGGGAAAATTCTAACAACAAATTATTTAAACTTCAGTGAACCCAGAGCCTTACAAAAGCTTCATGAGTTGTCGAATATTACGCTCAAAATGTATGACGCAGAAGCTGCAGGAGACGGCTTCCATACAAAGGGCTATATTTTCAGGAAGGAAGAACTCTATCGTATTATTATTGGCAGTTCCAATATCACAAGTGCTGCGCTCACCAGCAACAGAGAATGGAATACCAAACTGATTTCAACAGAGCAGGGCGAGATCGCAAAAGCGATTGTTACGGAGTTCGATGCATTGTGGAATTGCAGCAACACAATTCCTTTTGACGGATTCTATGAAAACTATTGCGAAAGATACCGGATTATTCAGCATCAGCGAAAGATTGCGAGGCAGGAACAAATTGCCTCGCTTGAAAAATATAGGCTACAACCCAACAGTATGCAGGTGGGCTTTATCACGAATCTGAAAAAAATACTTGCAGCAGGAGAGGATCGTGCGCTTCTAATTTCTGCCACCGGAACTGGGAAAACCTATGCTTCTGCATTTGCCATGAGGGAACTTGGCTTTAAGAGAGTGCTGTTTCTGGTTCACCGAGGGCAGCTAGCCAGGCAGACCAAGAGGGCCTATGAAAAGGTTTTTTCAAAGTCTGTTTCAATGGGAGTGGTCGGAGCCGGATGCCTTGAATATGATGCCGATTATGTATTTGCTACAGTGCAGACGCTAAATCGCGACAAACACTTATTTCAGTATAAAAAGGATGAGTTTGACTGCATTGTGTTGGATGAGGCACATCATGTTCCGGCGGAAACTTATCAAAAGGTCATGAAGCACTTCACGCCAAGGCTCTGGCTTGGAATGACCGCTACGCCGGATAAGCGTGATGATCATGTTGAAGGCAGAAATGTTTATGAGCTGTTCAATTATCAGATTGCATATGAAATTCGATTGCAGCAGGCAATGGAGGAAAATCTTCTATGTCCATTTCATTATTTTGGAATCACAGATCTGTCAATCATTGGCGATCCGGAGGAAGAAAACAGTCGTATTTTTTCAATGCTTACCAGCGATGAGAGAGTCAGGCACATCATTGATCAAGCAGACTATTATGGATATAGCGGTGATAAGGTGAAGGGGCTGATTTTTTGCAGCAGCATCCGGGAAAGCGAAGAATTATCATCGAAGTTCAATGAACAGATGAATCCAACTGCCGGACGCAAATTTAGAACTATTGCGCTTAATGGGAATGCATCTGAGATGGAGAGACAGGATGCTTTTGAACGACTTGCCATGAACGAAGGCGATGCGACAGAAGGTCGGGAACCTTTGGATTATATCTTCTCTGTGGAAATTTTAAATGAAGGTGTTGATATTGTTGAGGTGAACCAGGTGATTATGCTCAGGCCGACACAATCTCCAATTGTGTTTATCCAGCAGCTGGGGCGTGGACTCAGGAAAGCAGACGGAAAAGAGTATGTTGTTATCCTTGATTTTATCGGAAATTATGCGAATAA
>CAVKRN010000078.1:0-8519 GCA_963658695.1 bacterium | reverse complement strand
CCCCGTTTCGGATTCGCTCCATGGTCTCCTTCAGAATGCGAAGCGCTTCGTCGATCTCTTCCTCTGTATTCTCCGGCCCCAACGTGAAGCGAAGCGCTCCCTCTGCAGCCTTGCGGTCACCTGTAAGCGCCATCAGAACATGGGACGGCTCCAGTGCACCGCTCGTACATGCACTTCCTCCGGAAGCGCAAACGCCTGCAAGGTCCAGATTCATCAGAAGAGTTCGCTGATCAAATCCCGGGAAAGAGACATTTACGTTTCCCGCAAGTCTCCCCTTCCCCGGAAGCGGTCCGTTCCAGACCGCACGTATTTGCCCCGCCCGGTCCGTCGACTCCATTTGAGCCATTTGTTCCGGATCCGACATTTCCAACGTGAACATCTCCTGCAGCCTTCTTACAAAATAACGCTGCAGTCTCTCTTCCGTTTCCTGCTCGTCCTGCATCTGCTCGCAAGCTTCCTTCGCCGCCGCGGCAAAGCCAATGGTTGCAGGCACATTTTCTGTTCCGGCACGTCTCCCGCTTTCCTGTCCGCCGCCATGCAAAAGGGACCCCAGAACAGTTCCCTTCCGAATATACAAAAAACCGATTCCCTTCGGCCCTCCCAGCTTGTGCGCACTCACGGACATAAGATCCACATCCAGTGCCTTCACGTCAATCGGAAGCTTCCCATATGCCTGTACCGCATCCGTATGAACCAGTATACGGTGCCCTGTTTCCGCCTCCGCGCGGCGAACCACCTCCGCCATCGCCGCAACATTCTCAATGGTCCCGATTTCGTTATTGGCCAGCATCACCGACACCAGAAACGTATCCGGATGGGCCTTCAACTCTTTTTCAAGCGCTTCTGTCTGCACAAAGCCCTGTCGGTCCACCGGGAGATAGGACACGCCCACGCCCCTGCTCTCCAGATATTCACAGGTATGCAAAATGGCATGATGCTCAATCCCCATTGTGATGATATGCCCCTTTTGACCGCCTGACTGCAGCTGACGCCTTGCCTCATAAGCTCCGATGAGAGCCCAGTTATCCGCCTCCGTTCCGCCCGAGGTGAAAAATATCTCCTTCCAGTCCGCGCCAATGGTTTCTGCCAGCACAGTTCTTGCACCGTCCAGTCTGGCCCTTGCCTGCTGTGCGGCCGGGTACGACGGACTTGCATTGCCATAGATACTCTGCAGTGCCTCTGTCATCTGCGACAGTGCCTGCTGCCGCATCGGGCACGTCGCTGCGTGATCCAGATAAATCATGCCATCCTCCGCAATCCCTTGGGGTAATGATTCCGAAGCATCCCTCCCGATGCCTTCCCCCATCCAAGGGAGATTCCTTCCGTCGTAACAAGGGCCCATCCCTTCCGGGACGGATCACAGGGCAGCGATTCTCCCCGAAGGTAACGCGCCGCCTCGGCGCTTTCTGCCGGCAGCTCCAGCACCTGGCGAACATCCTCAGCATGAAGGCTCATGGCCAGTGAATGGGACGGCACGAAGCGTCCCTTTTGCATGGTGCCAAGCCATAATCCCGGCCGAAGCACCCGCAGTCCGTCGGTGGCAATCTGCTGGCCATAGGGCATCAGATACAGATCTTCCCCAAAGCGCTTCGGAACGCCACCTGTCTTCTCTGCAATTTGCAGCAGTGCCTCATCCCGGATAGTCTCCCGAAGGAAGGCACGCGCCGCCGACAGCATCTCCTCGCCGGAACTGGCAGCGGATTCGTTCTCTTTTTTGCCCACTGTACGTCTGCCACCCTTGGCTTTACTATGGCCGCCGGACGAGCGTTTCTCTCCGGGAAATGACATCAGAAAGTCCTCCGCACGAACAACCGGAGCAGGCTCCCTGGCACTTGTTCCGTCTTTCACAAGGACAGCCGCAAAATGACCCTCTCCGTCCAGTCGGTGCGGCCATAAGCGAATCGTCCCTGCGATCTCCTGCATGGCAGTGTGTCCGCTTTCGTTGCCATTTTCATCGCCATGTTCACTCCCGCTCCATTCCGGCCGCCCGGCAGAAAAGCCCAAATCCTGCATGCGATCCCCGAGCTGCCGGGGCACATCCCATATGGTGAATTCCGGATGGCGCCGGCAGAAATCGGCAATGGTTTGCTCATCCTCTTCCGGAGCGAAGGTACAGGTGGAATACACCAGCCTTCCGCCGCGTCCCACCATCTTAGCCGCCTGGTCCAGGATCTGACGCTGCCTTGCGGCACAGACCTTTACATTCTCCACACTCCACAGCTCCAGAGCCTGTTCTTCCTTGCGGAACATTCCTTCTCCCGAACAGGGAGCATCCACAACAACGCAGTCAAAATACGACGCGAAATGCTCTGCCAGATGCTCCGGGGTTTCGTTGGTTACAATGGCATTCGGGATTCCCATGCGCTCCACATTCTGGGACAAAATCCGGGCCCGCTGCGGATGAATCTCGTTGGACACCAAAAGTCCCTCTCCCATCAGCATTCCGGCCAGCATCGTGCTCTTGCCGCCGGGAGCCGCGCACAGGTCCAGAACCTTTTCTCCGGGCCGAGGAGCCGCGAGAGTTGCCACTGCCATGGCACTGGGCTCCTGCAGATAATACAGCCCTGCCTCATGGAGCGGCGACTTGCCGGGGCGCTCCTCCTCCGGATAGTAAAAGCCATAGGAAGCCCACGGGATGGGACGAAGGTGAAATGCATCCAACACTGCCGGTGCCTCTGCATGCGGCTCTTCCCATGGGTAACAGCGTTCCCGGCACGTCGCCGGGTTATCCGGTGCGGCACTCGTTGGGGCAACGTCTCCGGCACTCTCCCAGGCTTTCGGAAGCTTCAGCGGATTCAGGCGAAGGCCTCTTGCCCGCTCCTTTTCATCATATGAGGCGCGAAACGCTTCATACTCCGTCTCCCCCAGAAGCGCTCTCATTCGATTTTCAAATTCGGACGGAAGTTTGAACATACCCATTACCCTTCCAATAGCATTGCCCGGAGAATGCCGGCACGCTTGTACGCCCGTTTCCCTGCGCCAAGGCCGGTCTTTTTGATGACAAATTCACTCGGAAGCGCATCTCCGGTTCGAAGTGCCGCAACCACAGCCGCTCCGGTGGGCGTAACGAACTCTCCGGCATCCGGCATGATGTGAAGCCGCAGTCCATGGCTGCGCGCAATCGCTGTAACCGCCGGCACCGGGATGGGGAGGATTCCGTGCTGGCAGCGCACCGTCCCCGTTCCTTCGCACAGAACCGGTACAATGACCTCGGTGATGTTCTCTTTTTCCTGCAGGTCATCGTAGCAGACGGCAATGGCAATGATGTCTGCAATGGAATCAATGGCGCCTACTTCATGGAAATGCACCTCATCAATGGACTTCCCGTGAACCTCCGCCTCTGCCTCTGCCACGATGTCAAAAATCCGCTTGGCAAGCACTCTTGCACCGTCGGACATCTGTGTCCGATCGAGAATGTCATACACCTGCTCCAGGTTCCGATGCGCATGGTGATGGTCCTCATGATGCACGCCATCATGTGTATGATGTGCTTCGTGACCATGCTGTTCCCCGTGGCCGTGGTGGTCCTCGTGGCTGTGGTGCCCATCATGGCCATGCATGTGTTCCCCCTCTGCCTGCGCGCCGAACAGCCACTCCATGTCATGATCATGGTTCTCATGCGCTTCATCCAGAATTACATCGAAATCCCAGGCCTCAATGCCGCTCTTTAGGACCTGCGAAATCTGCACACGAAAGCCTTCGGCCGGCACGCTGGCAAGAACTTCCTCCAGCTTCTCGCGATCTGCTCCCAGTCCCAAAAGCGCCCCTACTGTCATATCTCCGCTGATGCCGGAATAGCATTCCAAATACAGCTTGCTCATTCTACCTCCGCTCATGTGCCGCATCTGTCGCTGCGACGTTACCGCTCATGGTTACTGCATAGACGCTCGCCCGCTGTCGCTTGGCAGGCATTTGTACAGTAATCACTCATGACTTTCGTACCGAATATCCGAATTTTCCCAGCTTCTCCCCAAGCGCGTAGTACTCACCGTGGGAATAGGCGATCAGATCCGCGCGTTCCAGATCCAGACGCCCCTTCTCATCCAGCAAAGAGGCATCCACATCCGTGGAAAGAACCTCCGCCACATACATATCATGCGCTCCCAGCTCCAGCTTGTGCCGTACCACGCATTCCAGACACAACGGACTCTCTGCGATGCCGGGTACCTGTACATGCTTCGAAGGAAGTCTTGTCAGATTCATTTCCTTCCATTTATCAACATCCCGGCCGCTCTTCACGCCCACCCAGTCTGTTGCATAGGTCAGCTCTCTGGTCGTCAAATTGATGACAAACTCTCCCGTCTTCTCGATGTAATCGTGAGTCAGGCGGGAAGGGCGAATCGATACCGATACCATCACCGGGTCCGAGCATACCGTCCCCACCCAGGCCGCAGTCATCATGTCATCGTGTCCCTCTCCGTCCGAAGAGGTAATAATTGCTGCCGGCACCGGATACAACAGGTTTGACGGCTTCCAGTATTCCCGATTCTTTATCTCTTTCATAGTGTCCTTTCTATGTCATTCCAAGTTACTGTACAGGCGCCCGCAAGTGACGGGTTCTGCGGAGATATGTACAGTACCCATTTAGCGTTGACCATTTCAGTCATCTTGCGATATTGGCGGCATTTCCCGCACCGTGTGTTATAATTGTTGGCGTTTGGCCCATGCCAAAACACCCTTAACTTCAACATCAGAGTATATCACAGGCAAAGCATATGAAACATTCCGGATCCGCCATCTTCCGCTCCGCTTTACTGGGCGGCCTTGCAGCACTTATTTTTACATATTTTCCATCGGTAGTACGGCCCGAGCAGGCAAACAGCTTCTCTTCTCTGCGTCCTGCTGCCCTTTCTGTCCATGCCGTTTCCGAAACCGTGACCTTTCACGCCAACGGCGGAACCGGCGAAATGGATGCTGCCGTGCTGGAGGCCGGCAAAGACAAGCTCCCTGCCTGCACCTTCACACGCTACGGCTATGTGTTCCGCGGCTGGATGACCAATCCGGCCGGCACTGTCTGCGAATACGAGGACCAGGAAACCTATCCGGAGGATGCCGGCAGCATGACTCTCTATGCGCTCTGGGAGCCCCAGATGTATATCATCCATTATGAAGGGAACGGAGCCTTACTGGGAGACATGGCGGATTCCTATGGCATCTATGATAAAAAAACAACGCTCTCCGGCAATCTTTTCACCAATCCGGGACACCAGTTCGGCGGATGGATTGATACCAATACCGGGAATTTCTACAACAATCTCGCCTCCGTGCGGAATCTTCATTCCGGCAACACCTACTGCCGCTCGGTCCTGACGGTCAACGCCGGCAAGCCGGAGAATACGAAATATTCCTTCAAAAGCACACAGGGCTCCTGCGTATATGAAGAAAACGGCGTAACCTATCTGGTTACCGCCGCTTCTATCAATGATAGTGCTTATAACAATGGTGATCTGTCCCATTACGAGACCATTCTGACTAAATACGACCTGTCCACCGGCAAAGCAGTGAAGGCGGTGCGGAACCTGGCGTTCGATCACGGAAACGGCATTTGCTACAACCCCAACAACGGCCATCTCTACATCGCCGAGGGCGGCACCTGCAAAGGATACCCCAGCGGCGTGATGGAGCTGGACGAGAATTTAAACGAGGTTCGGGAATATAATTTCCCCCTGCTGACCCATATCTGGGCAATTGCCTATGCCGATCATCACTTCTACCTGATTGGCCGCAATGATGACAGCCGCAATTCCTTCTGCGTGCTCAACGACGACATGGAAACCCTCTCCATCACTCCGGTGGATGAGTATTATGCTCAGAACTTCAGCTCCCAGGGTATTGCCACTGACGGATCATTTATCTATGCAGTCAGCGCCGGCTTCAAGGCCTATGACTGGAAGAGTAAGCAGCGCATCAATGTCTTCACCACAGAAGGAAAGTACATCGGTGTATGGACCATTGACATTCCCTATGAGGCAGAGGATCTGACCATCGTCGGTCCCTACGCCTACATCACTACCAATGAAAGAGAAAAATGTACGCTCTACCGCACGAGAATCCCCGCCGTTACGCTGACTGCCACCTGGAAATGATCCGCGCACAGCTTCTGCCGCGTTAGTTTGCCAGAGCCTCCCGGTATTTCTCAACCATCTCCTGATATGCTTCCTCGGTCAGGGTCTTCTCTCCCGGATTCATTGCGAACACGCCGCCCCACTCGTAGCCGTCCTTGTACTTCGGCACCAGATGGAAGTGAAGATGATGGCCGGTATCTCCGTATGCTCCGTAGTTCACCTTATCCGGGTGGAAAATCTCATGCATTGCCACTGCTACTTTGTTGATGTCTTCGATATAGGCTGCTCTTTCCTCTGCGGTGAGCTCCGTAATCTCGCTGACATGCTTCTTGTGGGCCACGATGACGCGTCCCGGATGGCTCTGCTCTTTGAACAGATATACCTTGCAGCTCTCAAGCTCACAGATTTTAATTCCAAATGCTGCAACCAGATCGCCTTCCATACAATATGCACAATTCTGATCTACCATGGTGTTTGTCCTCCTTTTTCAAAACCAACCATACGTCCTATCATAGCAGAAATCCTGCCATCCGCGGTATCGGATCCCAAGTCAACGACGGTTCTACTATCCTTCCGCATTACGGCAGCGGCATCCGCCGGCGACAAGGCCTATATACTTTCAATTGTTCAGCGGATCAAGTACTATTTCCCCTGTTTTTCTTGTTTCCTTCAGATCAATGATCCTCTGGTTGGCGGACCCCCGGAAGTTCAGCGTCACCTTTTTCAATGCTTCCACAAACGGTCCGTCCACCAGTACATCAATCAAATCCAGATATGGATCCGTAATCCCGGCGAGGTACCGCTTTCCGCCAGGAACAAGGTCCCTGTCATACAGATACCCTGTATAAGCCCATATGGTCCGTGTCGGCAGCTCAGCATGAATTCTCTGCAAAAGTGCATACAGCGGTTTCTGATTCGAAAGCTCCATGGGATCGCCTCCCAGAAGCGTTAGCCCGTCATAAAACGGCTTGGAAAGCTCCTCCAGAATCCGATCCTCCATTTCCGGGGTATACTCTCTTCCGTATGTAAAGTCCCAGGTCTGCGGCTGAAAACACCCCGGGCAGTGATTAAGACACCCGGAAACAAAAATGGTAAGCCGGATTCCTATGCCGTTTGCGGAATCCGCTGTCATAATCTCACCGATGTGCATAACTTCCTCTTATCTTCATAACCACTTCTTACTCTTCCGTGTTAGTCCTGTGCATTCTGAATCCACTTCACATACTGTTCCTTGCTGGCCATTCCGACCTTCGGGCGTCCCAGAACATTGCCGTCCTGATCCACGAGGTAACTGGTCGGCGTGCCGACAACCGGAAAGATCTCATCCAGCTCATCCGTATCCAGAAGAACCGGCAGCGTCACGCCCTGTGCCGCCATAATGTCATGGGCCTCCTCCACGCCGTCCTCGTCATCCAGACTCCGCACATCAGTCAGAAGCGTAATGACCTGCACATCCTCCATCTCGTCATTCAGTTCCTGAAGGTCCGGCATTTCCTCGATACAGAAGGAGCAGGTGGTCGCCCAGATGTTCACCATCGTCAGCTTGGCATTTTTAAATACAGAACTGTCCACCGTATTGCCGTCATAATCCACCGTCTGGAAGGATATGCCGGTGGAAGCCTGATACTCCACATAGTCCAGCTGCTTGCGCTGCTCCTCCCAGTCACCCTGCATAGCCTTCAGGAGTGCTTTTGTTTCTTCCGATTCATACTCCGAACTTGTCTCCGGGGATTCTCCTGACGAGACATCCATCTGATACATAATTCGTCCGCTTTCGGTTGTAAACTGTGTCAGCGTATAATCCGCTGTCGCCATATCATACTGATCGATCACTTCCCGAAGCGCATCTTCGGTCATATCCTGATCCAGTGCAAATAGAATGGTGGGAAACTGATAATGGGACCGGTACCGATCAAGCTCCTCATACGAGGTGATCGAAGACTGGTCAAATCCCTCCGGAAAATCTTCCACAATGGCTTCTACCTCACAAACACGGACCCCTTTCTCTGCGTCCAGCATGTTGAACCACGGAACCACGCCGCTGTTCTCACTGCCCGCACACTCGGCAAAGCTCCCAATCCATTTCCGCATCGCAAGCCCTGTCCCATCGTCAACCTCCACATACTCCGTGGTATCCGCAGTCGCCGTCTCGCCGGAGGTCGACGCGCCAGCCTGCGTGCTGCCGGATCCCCCGCTCTGACCGGCGCATGCCACAAGACTTCCTGCAAGTAAAGCCGCCAGCAGCATTTCCATTACTCTTTTACTCTTCATATACGCATTTCTCCTTCATTGATTCCCAAGCCCCCGTGAAGCTCCGCCCTCACAGCTCCCATTGACTCCGTCTCACAATTTGCCAGCCTTCACACCCTCTAGTACATCGTTTGCAAAATAACTGGCCTAATAACGCAGAACTTTTTTCTGAGGGTGCGTGTCAAAAAACGTAGGCGTAGCGGG
>CAVKRN010000077.1:0-8716 GCA_963658695.1 bacterium | reverse complement strand
GCTACGCTGAGGATTTTTGACACGTGCAATCAGGAAAAAGGGCCAGTTAGTTAGACCAGTTATTTAAAAATCGATGTACTGGAACACAACCAGCACATGACCAACAGGCAAATCCAACCATGAAGGCAAAACGTTTACAGCAATTAGAAGAATTTATCCTGCAGCACCAGACTGTTACCCTGGAAGACATCTGCAGAGAATATTCCATTTCCGTCACCACCGCACGACGGGATTTAAACGAACTCATCGCGTCCGGCGGAAAGGTGGAAAAGGTATACGGCGGAGCCCGGGCACTGGCTGCAGAAGCCCCCGCCGCAGCGCTGCCGGAGCTGGTCTATCCCTTGAAGGGCTATTCCAAAAGAACCGGTGCTTACTCCCACGAAAAAGAGGCGATCTGCCGCATGGCAGCCGCCTCCGTTTCCCCGGGTGACATTATTTTCATCGACACCGGCACCACCTGCACCAATGTCCTCTCCTATATCGGATCCACGCCCTGCACCGTCATCACCAACAGCCTGCCGGTTGCAAACGCTGCCGCACCGTTGGAGCAGGTGACGCTGATTCTCCTTCCCGGACGCCTTAGCCGCAATGCCATGGCCTTTGTCGGCACAGAGACCAGTGAAGCTTTGAAGAAATACAACATCGACAAGGCGTTTGTTACCACCAGCGGTGTTACCGTGGAGGAAGGGCTCACTGACACAACCGCAGAGGAGTACACCATCAAATGCTCCGCCATCAGCCGAAGCCGCGAGATTATTCTGCTGGCGGACAGCACGAAATTCGGCAACAAGTCCCTGTATACCTTCTGCAGGCTCGACCAGTTAAACGCCATTTTTACCGCAGGCACTCCCCAGGACAGTGCCATCATAAGCTATTGCAAGGAACATCAGATTGATTATCATGAAGCTCCGCTTCGGCAGGAATGACACCCTGCCAAAGCGGAGCCTCTTATATACATCCTTTTTTTAAGGGAATGCTTCATCAGCGTTTCCTTAAAAAGCCGGCATTTCTGTCTTAATCCACCATGGACAGTGCAATCCTCTTTCTGGCCGCATCCACCTCTACGACCGTTACATCCACCACATCGCCCACACTGACTGCCTCCAGCGGATGCTTGATATAGCGGCTGCAGATTCTGGAGATGTGTACCAGACCGTCCTGGTGCACGCCGATGTCCACGAACGCACCAAAATCCACAATGTTGCGCACCGTTCCCTTGAGCTTCATTCCCGGTGTCAGATCCTCCATTGTCAGCACATCCGAGCGCAGAATCGGCGCCGGCATCTCTGCTCTTGGATCTCTTGCGGGCTTTTCCAGTTCATCTAAGATATCGGACAGCGTAATTTCACCGATGCCAAGCTCCCTTGCGGTCTTCTCCAGCTCAGTCTTCGGCACACGCCTTTTCACCTCACGGAAGCCCTCTGTCGTATCCGGAAGCTCCAGACTCTTTAACAGCTTTTCTACTGCATCGTAATTTTCCGGATGTACTGCCGTTGCATCCAGCGGCTCCTTCCCGTCACGAATGCGCAGGAACCCGGCGCACTGCTCAAAGGCCTTGGGTCCGAGCTTGGACACCTTCAAAAGCTCGCGTCGACTCTGAAACCGGCCATTGGCTTCCCGGTAGGCCACAATATTTTTGGCCAGCGTATCCGAAATTCCGGACACATAGGACAGAAGGGAGAAGGATGCCGTATTCAGATCCACACCGACATGGTTCACGCAGTCCTCCACCACGCCGCCAAGGGCTTCTCCGAGCTTCTTCTGATTCATATCGTGCTGGTACTGTCCCACGCCGACTGCCTTGGGATCAATCTTCACGAGCTCCGCCAAAGGATCCTGGAGGCGCCGCGCCATAGACGTTGCCGAGCGCTGTCCTACGTCAAAATTCGGAAATTCCTCCGTTGCCAGCTTGCTGGCGCTGTACACGGAGGCTCCGGCCTCATTGACCACAATGTACTGCACCGGCGCTGCATTCGGATTCTCCTTTGCCAATTCGTGAATCATCTCGGCAATGATCTGCTCCGACTCCCGGCTGGCCGTCCCGTTGCCAAGACTGATCAGTGTCACATGGTCCTTGGCAATCAGTTTTTTGATCACCGCTTTTGCCTCTGCCACCTTGTTCTGCGGCGCTGTCGGGTATACCACGGTCGTATCCAGCACCTTTCCGGTCGGATCCACCACCGCAATCTTGCATCCTGTACGGAACGCCGGATCCCAGCCAAGGACAACCTTTCCGCTGATGGGCGGCTGCATCAGGAGCTGCTCCAGATTCTTACGGAACACCTGAATGGCTCCGTCCTCCGCCTCCTCCGTGAGGCGGTTTCGGATCTCTCGCTCAATGGCAGGTGCGATCAGACGCACATACGCATCCTTTGCTGCATCCTCCAGAGCCGGCGTCGTGAACGGATTTCTCTTACTCTTTCCTGTCGTCTGAACCGATGAACGGCTCGGCGGCGTTTTTTCGTTTTTCTTTGCAGGAGCGCTCTTAGCTGCGCCGAAGTCGATGGTCACGCTGCTGCCGAACAGGCTCACATTGCGAAGTCCGCCCTCTTCCCGCCTTGCGGCCTTGCCGGCGTTCTTCTTGCCTGCCGGCGCCGGGGCCGCCTTTGGCTCCTCCTCATGGCAAAGCCAGCGCACAATGTGCGCCACGATCTCCTCCTGCGGCGCCATAAGTTTTACAGTCAGATAGTTTTCCTTCTCACCGCGGTTGATGGCGAGCACCCGGTGTCCCGGCAGCTCACAAACCTTTTCCTCGAAGTCAAAGTACATTTCATACACAGCGCGCCGGTCTTCCTTGGTCCCGTGGATCGCTGCCGTACCACCGGGCCGCGTACTCCTTGCAGTGCTTGCCTTTTCGCCGTCTGCTGCTTCCTTTGCTGCCTTCTTCGCCGCCGCTTCCTTCTTCTGCGTCACGTTTAGAAGTCCGTTTTTCCAGGTGATATCCCGGATCCAGGTCCGAAGCTCTGCATCGTCCGAAATCCGCTCGGCGATGATATCCAGCGCACCCTGCAGCGCTTCCTCCGGTGTTTTGGCTCCCTTTGCATCCTTGTTCTCCGGATCCTGTGCAGAAGGATCGACATAAGCAGCCGCCTCCTCCAGAAGATCTTTCTGAATGGTCTGTGCCATGATGGCATCCGCCAACGGCTCCAGTCCCTTCTCCTTGGCAATGCCGGCTCTGGTTCTCTTTTTTTGCTTGTACGGCCGGTACAGATCCTCCACCGCAACCAGCGTCATGGCCGCTTCCACCTTCGCTGTCAGCTCCGGGGTTAGCGCGCCCTGCTCCTGAATCGCCGCCAGGACCTGCGCCTTGCGGTCCTCCAGATTGCGCAGTGCAGTAAGACGCTCTCCCAGAAAACGAAGGTGCTCATCATCCAGGGAACCGGTCACCTCCTTGCGGTAACGCGCAATGAAAGGAATCGTATTCCCCTCATCAATCAGTCCGATCGCAGCTTCAATCTGACCGCGTCGCACCTTGCTCCCGTCATGATTGGGCATTTCTGCCATTTCCTTCACAAGCTGCTGTGCAATATCAAGTGCCATAGTATTCTCCTGTTTTTCTCATATATTCTATATTCGTAACCAGCCGGCAACGCGCAAATCACGCTCCGATCTGGTTCCCCGTATACAGCTGATAATACCGGCCCTTCTGCTCGATCAGCTGCTCATGGGTGCCGCGCTCGATGATCCGTCCCTGCTCCAGTACCATAATGCAGTCACTGTTACGGACTGTCGAGAGTCGATGAGCAATAACAAAGGTAGTTCTCCCCTTCATCAGCGCATCCATTCCCTGCTGCACAAGGCTCTCGGTTCTGGTATCGATGGAAGAGGTCGCTTCGTCCAGAATCAGTGCCGGCGGATCCGCCACCGCTGCTCTTGCAATGGCCAGAAGCTGGCGCTGTCCCTGTGAGAGATTCGCGCCGTCGTTGCGCAAAATCGTGTCATAGCCATCCGGAAGCCTTCGGATAAATCCATCGGCATTGGCGAGTCTGGCCGCCCGGATGCACTCCTCATCCGACGCATCCAGCCGCCCGTACCGGATGTTGTCCATGACCGATCCGGTGAACAGATGAGTATCCTGCAGCACCATGCCAAGAGAATGGCGAAGGTCTGCCTTTTTGATCTTGTCAATGTTGATATCATCGTAGCGGATCTTCCCGCCTTGAATGTCGTAAAACCGGTTGATCAGATTCGTGATGGTGGTTTTGCCGGCGCCGGTGGAGCCGACGAAGGCAATTTTCTGACCGGGCTTAGCGAACAGGTTGATTTCATGGAGTACCGGCTTGTCCGGATCATACCCAAAGTCCACATTCTCCATGGTCACCTTGCCGCGCTGACGCACATAGGTGGTGGTGCCATCTGCCTTGTGGTAATGCTTCCAGGCCCAGATACCGGTGCGCTCCTTGCACTCCTTAAGTGTTCCATCCGGATTCTCCCTGGCGCGGACGAGCTCTACATAGCCCTCATCCGTTTCCGGCGCCTCATCCATCATTTTAAACACACGCTCTGCACCGGCCAATGCCATAATGATGGAATTCATCTGCTGGGCAATCTGCGTGATGGGCTGGGAAAAGTTCTTATTCAGAGTAAGGTAGGACACCAGCGTACCCAGTGTGATCGTGCCTGCTCCGGAAAGCGCCAGGGACGCCCCCGTTACCGCGCAGAGCACGTAGCTGATGTTGCCAAGGTTCCCGTTGACCGGCATCATGATCGATGCATAGCGGTTCGCCAGGTTGGCACTATCGCGAAGGCTCTCATTGAGCACGCGGAAATCCGCAATAGCCTTCTCCTCGTGACAGAACACCTTCACCACCTTCTGTCCATTCATCATTTCTTCAATAAATCCGTTCTCCTTACCAAGGGCCTTCTGCTGCTTGGAAAAATAGGTGCCGGACTTTCCGGCCAGCTTCCCGGACACGAACAGCGTAAGGGCAACCATCAGTACACTGATGATGGTCAGCTGCCAGGACAGCACCAGCATGGAGACAAAGGTGATCACCAGTGTCACCAGCGAATTCACTGTCTGCGGAATGCTCTGACTGATGAGCTGGCGCAGCGTATCAATGTCATTGGTATACACCGACATGATGTCGCCATGCGCATTTTGGTCAAAATAACGGATCGGCAGGGACTCCATATGCGCGAACAGATCCTTTCGCAGATCCCGCAGTGTCCCCTGTGACACCCCGATCATAATCCGCTGATACGTGTAGGAGGCCACAATGCCAACAGCATAGATTCCTGCCAGTTTCAAAAGTGCCATGCCAAGCGGTGTAAAATCCGTGCTCTTATTCGCCAGCATCGGCAGAATGAAGCTGTCAATCAGCGTCTTCTGGAACAAGGTTCCCTGCAGCGTTGCCCAGGCCGCCACCAGAATGCAGGCAATGACCACGATGAAGGACCCCAGATAATTCTTCAGCATCAGCTTCATCAGCCGCATAAACAATGCGCCGGGGTTCTGCACCTTCGGACGCGGTTTTCCAACATTTCTCATTCCCGGCATACGGTATCCTCCGCTTGCGGCTCATCAAAATCGCCGCCGCCCTTTGTCTGCGATTCATAAATTTCCCGGTAAATCTCATTGGACGCCAGAAGCTCCTCGTGGGTACCAAAGCCGCCAATGGTTCCCTCCTCCAGCACCAGAATCCGATCGGCATCCTGCACCGATGCCACGCGCTGCGCGATGATCAGCTTCGTGGTTCCCGGAATTTTCTGTGCAAAGGCTGCACGGATTTTAGCATCGGTTGCCGTATCGCAGGCACTGGTCGAGTCATCCAGAATCAGGATCTTCGGCTTCTTCATGAGCGCTCTTGCGATGCAAAGGCGCTGCTTCTGACCGCCGGAGACATTGGTTCCTCCCTGTGTGATTTCCGAATAGTATCCGTCCGGCTTCCGTTCAATATAATCGTCCACACAGGCCAGGCGGCAGGCCTCCTTGCAATCCTCCAGCGTCGCCTCCGGATTTCCCCATTTCAGGTTATCCATAATGGTGCCGGAGAAAAGATTGTTGTTCTGCAGTACCACCGAAACGCTGTTGCGC
The DNA here is from genome assembly GCA_963658695.1 of bacterium. Classification (GTDB taxonomy): domain Bacteria; phylum Bacillota; class Clostridia; order Lachnospirales; family Lachnospiraceae; genus CAG-791. Next base: position 2,679 of record CAVKRN010000077.1, on the reverse strand, counting down.
AGCACCTCCAGGTCATAATTTCGCACATCGATTCCGCCCACCAGAACGCGTCCGCAGGTCACGTCATACAGACGGGAAATCAGGCTGACCAGCGTGGATTTGCCGCACCCGGTTCCGCCGATGATACCGATGGTCTCTCCGGCATGAATCTCCAAATTGATGTGATGGAGTGTCCGGCTTTCGCGGCTTGTGTTCTCTGCCGTCACATCGTGAACCGTAATCACCTCATTGCCGTTGGCATCGTAGCTGACTTCCCGGCGATTGTAGGCAAAGTCCACATCCTCCATTGTGATGCTCCCGTCCGGGACCTCCATTACGGGGTGCTCCGGGTTAGTGATGTCCGGCGTTTCCTCCAGAACCTCACAGATGCGGTGGGCACTTGCCGCGGACATGGTAATCATGACAAAGATCACCGACAGCATCATAAGACTGAACAGCACCATCATGATGTAGCTGAACAGGCTGGTCAGCTCTCCGGTTGTCATGGAGCCTCCCACAATAAGATGCGCGCCGAACCAGGACACACCGATGACGCAGGCATCCACAATCAGCGTCATGACCGGGAAGTTCATCACCACCAGCTTCTCCGCACGAATGAAGAGCCGGTAGAGCTCTTCTACGGCCTTGTTGAACTTTGTCTTTTCGTAATCCTCCCGCACAAAGGCCTTCACCACGCGGATGGCAGAGACATTCTCCTGCACGCTGGCATTGAGGTCATCGTATTTGCGGAAGGTGGCACGAAAGGCACCGGCCGCTTTGCCGATCAGCACGAACAAAAACAGCCCCAAAACGACCAGTGCAACCAGAAAGATCAGGCTGATCTCCGGACTGATGACAACGCACATGACCAGAGCGACAATCATCATAAGCGGTGCCCGTACCGCAATGCGGATGATCATCATGAACGCATTCTGCAGGTTGGTCACATCCGTGGTCATACGGGTAACAAGACCGGCTGTCGAATACTTGTCAATATTGGAAAAGGAATAGGACTGTATCCGCACGTACATGGCATCCCGCAGATTGGCCGCAAATCCGGAGGATGCATCCGCCGCAAAGGTTCCGCCGAGAATGCCGAACAGCAAACTGGCAAAGGCCATGATCAGCATAATAAGGCCGTAGTGAATAATCTCCTCCATGTTGCCGGCCTGCACGCCCTTATCAATCAATGAGGCTGTGACGAAGGGAATCAGAATCTCCATCAAAACCTCAAGGAGCGTGACAAGCGGTGTTAACAGGGTGGATCGTTTGTACTGGCGGATCTGTCCCGCCAGAAGCTTGATTTCATGCATAAAGTCACCTCATCTCCAGACAGTAATTACGCCATTATATCGCAGCAGGTGCCCCCGGAAAAGGACGGAAGTTAGGAGAATGTGTATGAAAAAAGTGTAAAAAAGGAGTGGATGCAGCAAATGCTGCATCCACTCCTCTTCTTACTATCGATTCCAATACACGCTCTGCCCAGACACAGTTCCTACCGAAGCTCTCCGATCGTTACTGTACTGACAGCCGCCAGCGGCGGGTGAACGGTTCCCCCAACGCTTACTTAGTCACATCCGATCCAAAGTATTTCTCCGACAGCGCTGCCAGCGTTCCATCCTCTTTCAGCTCCTGAATGGCCGCATTCACTGCCTCTTCAAAGGAAGCGGTCTCCTCTCCCTTACGGATCGGAATGGCTACATGGCTTGCTTCTTCGGTGGTGGCAACGATCTTGATGTTGGCATCCGGCTGCTGGTTGAGATAATCGTAAATGGATACGTCCGCATTCAGAGTGGCATCCGCACGTCCGTCAATGACGTTCTGAATGGTATCGTTCAGCGTCGATACGCCGGCTGCGCTGGCGCCGTAGCTCTCTGCCAGTTCCATGTACGTAGAACCGATGGAGTTCACCGTCTTCTTCCCCTTCAGATCATCAAAGCTCTTGATGTCCTCATTATCACCGCGGACTACAAGCGCCGTATGAATGTATGCGTAGGGCTCCGAGAAATCGTATTTTTCCGAGCGCTCGTCCGTAATCTCTACACCGTTGACCACGATGTCATACCGGCCGTCATCCAGTCCTGCAAACAGCGACTCCCAGGGAGCTTCTACGATCTCTACCTCAACGCCCAGCTTCTCGCCGATGGCTCTTGCCGTATCCGCATCAAAGCCAATGACTTCATCCGACTCTGTGTCATGATACGACCAGGGTGCCCAGTCTCCTTCCATGCCGGCGACCAGCTTTCCCTTCTCCAACACATCCTTCAAAAGGCCATCCGCATCCGTATAGCTCATGGCAGCATCGATCTCTTCCAGTTCTTCCGTAGATGCCTCCTGTGCCTCTTCGGCATTCGCTGCTGCAGCGGTGCTCTCTTCCGCAGAGGATGTCTGTGCTGTTGTATCCGATGTGCTGCCACAGCCTGCCATCGACGTCATCACAAATGCCGCCGCGGTAATGGCGATCAGTGCTCTTTTCTTCATAACGCTCCTCCTTGTTTTCATACCGATTTTGTATGAATTTATCGGATTCTCCTTCGTCCGTCAAGATGTTTGTTGCTTGCCAGCGACCAGTTGCCAGTCGACAGGGTGGCGGAGAATGTCCAGATCAGGGGCCTTGCGAGGCCTCGGTGCTTGCGAGCGTCCTGTGCGAGCTTAGCACCGCTAGGTCCGAGGATGGAGCACGTTTTTCCGAGTGGCCGT
>CAVKRN010000076.1:0-8802 GCA_963658695.1 bacterium | reverse complement strand
CTACGCCTACGTTTTTTGACACGCACCCTCAGAAAAAAGTTCTGCGTTATTAGGCCAGTTATTTTGCAAACGATGTACTAGCTCTTTATTGTCACTCTGAGAAGAGTCGTTACTGTCTCGACGCCCGCCAGCGACGGGTCCTGGCGGGCGTGCGAACTGTAATCACCCGGCATCTTCGAGTGACAACACTCTCCCGCGCAGCGGGAGGATTTCTTCCGGGGACACGGACAACGCGTCCACCCCTATCTCCAGCAGAAACGCCGTCATTTCCGGATCCGCTGCCATTTCCCCACATACACTGACGTCAATTCCATATTTGTGAGCCGCTTCCGCTATCATTCGAAGCTGCCGCAGCACCGCCGGATGATGCGGCGCAAAATAATCCGAAAGGTTTGGGTTCAAGCGATCTGCCGCACAGGTATATTGCGTCAGGTCATTGGTACCCACTGAGAAAAAGTCTGCCACCTGTGCCAGTTCTTCCGCACACAACGCCGCTGCCGGTGTCTCAATAATGACCCCCACCGGCAGATTACTTCCGTGCGGCACCTCTTGTTTTATCAGTTCCTCTTCGCATTCTTTTATAATCTTTCTGCACTCTTCTACCTCCCAGACCGAGGTTATCATTGGAAGCATAATGGACAGATTCCCGTATACCGCCGCTCGCAAGAGGGCGCGAATCTGTCGTTTGAAAAAACCTCTTCTAGCAAGGCATAAGCGAATCCCGCGAAGCCCCAGTGCAGGATTTTCCTCTTTTTCCGGAAGGAGCTGATCCACAGCCTTGTCTGCCCCCAGATCCCAGGTTCGAATGGTCACCGACTGGTGTGCAAACGCTTCTACAACACACCTGTACGTCTTATATTGCTCTTCCTCCGTGGGTTCCGCAGCAGCATGCAGGTATAAAAATTCCGAACGAAATAAGCCCACGCCCTCCGAGCAATTCTCTTTGGCACGGTCCAAGTCCTGCAGAACCGCAATATTGGCACGAATCGGCAGGTTCTTTCCGTTCCTTAAAACCAGCGGTCGTCCCTTGAGCTCCTCCAGCTGTTCTCTCTGTCTGGAACGAAGACGCCTCTTCTCCTCCATTGTGCGGCAAAATTCCGGTTCAGGATCCACATAAACCACATTGTCCTGCCCATCCAATATTGCAGTTTTTCCATCCCATGCCTCGGATAAATCCAGGCATCCGGATAAAAACGGAATCCCCATTGACTTGGCAAGAATTGCCGCATGAGACAGACTGGACACACGTTTTGTCAGAATCGCCTGTATCATTTCTCCCGGAAGCTGCAGGATTTCTGCAGCCGTTATGCTTTCTGCCGCAAGGATTCGCTTCCCTTCCGGCTTTTTCTCATCCACCCTTCCTTCCGGTTTTGTCTCTGCCAGATTACCTTCCGATTCTACAGCCGAAGCAAATTCTATCTCTTCTGTCTCTGCCAGATTTTGCAGCAGCTCATTTTTCAGGTCCTCAATATCTGCGCCCCGCTGAAAAAAATACGGGTCTTCCGCTGCATCGAAGCGGCTGGCAATTGCATCCATACTGGTTCTGATCGCCTGCTCCGCAGAATTGCACTCGCAAGTGATCAATTCTTTGATGCGGGACAGGAGCCCGTTGTCATCGAGAATCTGTGCATACAGACGAAAAATCTCTGCATACTCCTCTCCCGCCGCTGACACCGCCTGCCTGTACAGAACTAAGTACTGTTCCTTGAATTTGTTCCTGGCCACCTCAAAGCGTTGCAGCTCCTCCTCCGGTGCTCTGGCCGGGAGCTCTGGTCCATATTTTGCTTTGCTTCTGTACCATATCGTGCCAACGATAATGTCCTGAAAACCTGCGGCTGCCTTTGCCGTAATCATAAAAACCTCGCTTAAAAAAAGGACCTGCAGCGCTGCTGCAGGTCCCGCCGTACAGTACTATTCTCAACGGAATCACCTAAAAAGCATTCCTCTCGTCAACTGCACTGAATCATTTCATGAAAAGTCGTCTCAGATAGTATTCTCAGAGCCAAGAACGTCTTTGATCTTGTGCGCAACAATTGCCTTTACATTTGCACGACCATCCGTCAGATACTGACGAGGATCAAAGTGATCCGGATGCTCCTCAAAGTGCTGGCGAATGCCTGCTGTCATGCCAAGACGAAGATCAGAATCGATGTTGATCTTGCAAACGGCACGCTTGGATGCCTCGCGAAGCTGATCCTCCGGAACACCAATAGCGTCGACCAGCTTGCCGCCATGCGCATTGATGATCTTCACGTACTCCTGCGGTACGGAAGAGGAGCCATGCAGAACAATGGGGAATCCGGGAAGTCTCTTGGCAACTTCATCAAGGATATCCAGACGAAGCTGCGGCTTTGTGCCGGGTTTAAACTTAAATGCGCCATGGGAGGTTCCGATCGCGATTGCCAGGGAATCAACGCCCGTCTTCTCAACGAACTCCTCCACCTCTTCCGGATGTGTATAGAATGCCTTATCAGCCTCTACAGATACCGCATCCTCCTGTCCCGCCAGAGTTCCAAGCTCAGCCTCTACAACAACGCCGTGCTCGTGTGCGTACTCTGCAACTCTTCTGGACACTTCGATATTCTCCTGGAACGGATGTCCGGAGTAATCAATCATAACAGATGTAAATCCGTTATCAATGCAGTCCTTGCAGACATCAAAATCTGCGCCGTGATCCAGATGAAGAACGATCGGCAGCTCCGGATGAAGCTCTGCTGCTGCCTCAACAAGCTTTACAAGATATACGGAATTCGCGTATTTTCTCGCGCCCTGGGAAGCCTGCAGAATAACCGGGCTCTTCAGCTCTGCCGCTGCATCCGTAATTCCCTGAACAATTTCCATGTTGTTGATGTTGAAAGCTCCGATTGCATATCCCCCGTCATACGCTTTCTTGAAGAGTTCTGTGCTAGTTACGATCGGCATATCCAATACCACCTTTCCCTAAAATGAACTTTGTTTGATAAAAATCAACAATGTTACAAAGGGAATTATAGCGCACAACCCATGAAATGGAAACAAGAAATCATTTTCCGGCGGCGTTGCTTATCGACTATGCACAAAACCGTTTTCGTGCCGCCTGTCAATTTCAGTCATGAATTTGTCAGCAAGCAGAAGGTTCACGTTGAAGTCGTCAGGTGCCAAACAGTTATTTTCAGATAACGAAAAAACGACGGTGCTTGGGGGGCCGTCGTTTCTCGAGAAGTAAAACTTCTAAATGGGGTATAGCAAAAAACTTATAATGTATTGGGGGGTTACGAGAAGTATAGTATCAGTTCCCCCGGTATACAGCAATTCACTAAGTGCATGAATTTTACAAATCTGATACCTTGTTTTTGTGCGGGTTTACAAGAAGTCTCGTTTTACACCGTCTCGAACAGCGCATCAAACTCCTCACCGCTGATTTTTTCCTTCTGAAGAAGGAGCCGGGCGCTGGCATGGAGCACATCCTCATGCTTCATAATGATCGCCTTTGCCTCCTCATAGCAATGATCAATGATCGCCTTCACTTCCTTATCAATCTCACCGGCAACATACTCACTGTTGTGAGATGTATGTCCCAGATCGTATCCAAGGAAGACATCCTCTTCCTCCTGCTGATAGTTGATCGTGCCGATCTTCGCACTCATGCCGTATTTGGTTACCATGCTGCGCGCGGTAGCCGTGGCTTTCTGAATATCATTGGATGCCCCCGTCGTAATGTCGTCCAGGATCAGCTCCTCTGCAATGCGTCCACCGAAATCCACCATGATCTCATGCAGCATCTTCTTTCTGGTGGAAAACATCTCGTCCTGCGCAGGGAGCGGCATCGTGTAGCCGGCTGCCCCTACTCCGGTAGGAATGATCGACACCGTATACACCGGTCCCACATCCTTCAGCTCATGAAAAAGAATGGCATGCCCACTCTCATGATAGGCCGTAATCCGTTTTTCCCGATCGGATATAATGCGGCTCTTTTTCTCTGCGCCAAGTCCAACCTTGATAAACGCTGCCTGAATATCTGACTGATTAATAAATTTCCTTTCGGACCGTGCTGCCCGAATAGCCGCCTCATTCAGCAGATTTTCCAGATCCGCACCGGAAAACCCGGCTGTTGTCTGCGCAATTTCTTTGAGATTGACATCGTCTCCCAGCGGTTTTTTCCTTGCGTGTACGGCAAGGATATCCTCTCTCCCCCGCACATCCGGACGAGAAACGGTGATCTTGCGGTCAAAGCGTCCGGGCCGAAGAATGGCCGGATCCAGAACATCCGCACGGTTTGTGGCTGCCATCACAATGATGCCCTCATTCACGCCGAACCCATCCATCTCCACCAGGAGCTGATTCAGTGTCTGCTCTCTTTCATCATGACCGCCGCCGACACCGGTTCCACGGCGTCTTGCCACAGCGTCGATTTCATCAATAAATACGATACACGGGCAATTTCTCTTGGCCTCCTCGAACATGTCGCGCACTCGACTCGCGCCGACGCCCACAAACATTTCTACAAAATCCGAGCCCGAGATCGAATAAAACGGAACGCCTGCTTCCCCCGCAATTGCCTTTGCCAGAAGTGTCTTACCGGTACCCGGTGCGCCTTCCAGCAGAACACCCTTTGGAATTCTGGCACCGAGGCTCGTATATTTTTCCGGATTCTTCAGAAAATCCACAATTTCCTGCAGATCCTCTTTCTCCTCCGTAAGACCTGCCACGTCCTCAAATGTTACGCGGTCCTTATCTCCCGCCAGCTGAGCCCGGCTTTTGCCGAAATTCATCATTCTGGCATTGGCACCGCCTCCCATCTGCTGTGCACTCATCAGATAGAAGAACATCAGACACACCGCAGCCACCAGGAGCATAGGCAAAACACTGGTCAGAAACCAGTTCTCTCTGGGTACATCATCCACCACCGTTGTAATACCGGATTCCCGCGCATAGCTTTCCGTCTTGGTGATATCCGTTGCGTACAGGGTCTGACTGGTGCCGTCCTTCATCGTCACCACGGCATAACCGGTGGGTGTCTCCTGATTTGGAACAATCTCAACAGAAATTACATTTCCTGCCTGAACATCCTGTTCATATTCATCCTGCGTATAGGGATTTTGCGGCTGCGAATACGTTCCCCGAAGGAACTGAATCATCACAAAGACCATCATGACAGCAATGATGCCCAGCACCATCCTGCCTCCCGAATAGCGATTCTCGTTATTATTCAATCTCTTGCCTCTTTACAGTTCAACAACTCCAATGTACGGCAGGTTGCGATACTCCTGGTCGTAATCCATTCCATAGCCAACAACAAACTTATCCGGAATGGTGAAACCGGAATAATCCGCCTTCAGATCCACCACGCGGCGTTCCGGTTTATCCAGAAGCGTGCAGTACTTGATGGACGCAGCACCCTTCTTTTTAAGAAAATCTCCCAGAAATTCCAGCGTTCTTCCGGAATCCACAATGTCTTCCACGATGATGACATCCAGCCCTTCGATGGATTCATCCAAATCCTTCCTGATTCGTACCGTTCCGGTAGACTCTGTCGCTCCGCCGTAGCTGGACACCTGCATAAAATCAATGGACACAGGAACCGTAATTCGCTTCGCGAGTTCGCACATAAAAAAGCTCGCGCCCTTCAGAATGCCCACCATACGAATCTTGCGTCCCGCATAGTCCTTCGAGATCTTTTCCGCCAATTCACGGATTCTCTTTTCCACATCCTCTTCCGAAATCAGTACAGAAATCTTCTCCGCCATGTTCTCCTCCTAGTCATCATCCTTCACACCTAGAGAACGCTGATTAAATCAGTATTCCCTAATGCACTGTTTGCAAAATCGAGGTACCGGTACTCGTTCAACAATGAACGGTCAGCTCCAGAATGTTCCGTGTGGTATTCTCCACCATATAGTCATAATTGACTCTGCCACCGGGAATCCACAGAATCTGGTTTCCATCCGCCGGCAGAACCATCTTGTCGCGCATGGACAACGGGATCTGCATATCAATCATGACTCTTGTCAGCTTCTTGCTTTTCCCTGACTCAAGTGCAATCCGATCTCCCGTTTGTCGTGTCCGAAAGCTGAGTAGCTCCGCCATTTTATCATAGTCAAACCATTTCGTATACGGACCCCTTGGAATGTTCTCCGGTTTTCCGCTGTACGGAAAGCGGCGAACTGCATAGGCTTTTTCGTTCTGCGGAAAGAGCGGTTTTCCTTCCCATTGTGCCGCACCTGTTTTCCTGTCACCGCTTGGAGGCCGGGTGGCGGCGGGCTGTACAATCCAGAACCGGTCATATTCCTTGCAGGCAAAAAGTCCGTTCGGCAAACAACTCCTGCCGCCTCCATGCGCAGTAAGGAGCTTCTGCATCTCCTCTATATGAGAAAAAGAAAGATCCCGGCATCCGCCCGAGGCTTCCGTAAGAATCGCATAGAGAACCCGTCGCTGAAGATATGGTTCCAGTCGGCGCAAACTGGTCACGTAGTAAACCGGCACGTCTCCTTCTGCCCGGCACTCCTTCCGTGTTTGCTCCGTCAAATTCCGCAGAAATAGTTCTGCTTCCTGCAAATCCCTGGCTGTCCGGCACAAATGCTGCGTAGTCTTTGCGTTTACGTTGTCATTTAGCTCCGGCAGAATGTGTCCCCGGATGTAATTTCTGGTATACACATCCTCTGCATTCGTTTCATCCGTGCGCCAACTCTGCCGTGTGTTCCGAAGGTATTCCTCAATTTCTTCTCTGGTACAGCCAATCATCGGCCGGATGAAAGTAACTCTTTGCTTTTCGCTGACCGGACGAATGCCGGAGAGTCCCGCAAGCGAAGCGCCCCTGCACAGATTCATCAGAACGGTTTCCGCGCAATCTTCCCGGTGGTGAGCCACAGCAATTTTAGGATGCCTGCCCGGCGTCTGCCTCTCCCAACGCTCCACCTCCCGGCAGAAGCTTTCACAGCGGATGTCTCTGCCGGTCTCCTCAATGCTTCGTTCTCTCTTTGCCGCCTCCGCCCGCACATCTGCATGATAAACCTGCAACGGAACGTCCAGCTGCCGGCAAAGGTGCCGCACAAAGGCTTCATCCTCATCTGCTGCAGCCCGCAAGCCGTGATGCACGTGAACAGCGCGGAGTTCCACCTTGTATCGCTGCTCCAGCTTTTTCAACACCAAGAGCAGACAGACGGAATCCGCGCCTCCCGAAACCCCGGTGATGATCCGATCCCCCGGGGTCAGCATATGAAATTGAGAAATATCTCTTTCGACCTTCTGCTCCAGCTTCATCCCTGTGTACCGGCCGTCTGTTCGCCCGCTCCCGTCTGCTCCCACACGCTCGCTGTCGAATCTGTGCTCTGCTCGTTAGTTCCTGATGCAGCACTCTGCTCGTCCGCTTCCTGCGCCGTCACCTGCGTCTGTGCCGCAGTCTCCTCGCTGTCCGGCAAAACAGACTCTGTCGCTGTGCCAGTGGTCTCTGCCTGTGTCTGTCCGGTGCTTTCTCCCAATGCAGTATTCTCCTGCCCGGCATCCTCGGTCAGACTCAAGCCTCCCTGCGTAGCACTCTCGCCCTGACTCACACTTTCCTGTGCAGCGCTATTGGAAGAAGCGCCCCCGGTTCCCGCACTTCCGGAGCTACGGAAAAGAATTTCTCCCTTCTTTACCAAGCCGAGCTTCTCTCTGGCAACCTTCTCCACATACTCATCCGTTTTCGTATACTTGGCATATTCGTCAAGCTCTTCCGCGCGTTTTTCCTCCTCAGAAATCTGCGCTTCCAGCTCTGCCTTCTGTGCCGTGTAATCCTGAAGCTGTGTCCGAAGCTTCCACCCTCTGGGCACGATCAAACCCAGAACGATTGCCGCCACGGTTCCTGCCAGAAGCAGGCTGAATCGGTTCTGTGCCTTTTTGCGATATACAATTCTTCGTCTCGCCTTTACCATGCCCTAAGTATACTCTCTTCCGGCGGTATTTTGAATGCCGGTGCTGAATAGATATAACAGAGTTATAAGTATTTGAACAGGTCCCCTGCTGCATCCTTGCGCACGGTCTCCTGCACCGCCAGGACTTCTGCCTTCACTTCCTTATCTCCGAAAGAAATGGCAATCACATCTCCCGGCTTCACCTCTGCACTGGCCCTGGCCACTTTGCCGTTCAATGTGACACGCCCGTTGTCACAGGCTTCATTTGCCACCGTTCTTCGCTTAATCAGTCGTGATACCTTCAGATACTTATCAAGCCGCATACCGTTTCCATTCTTTCCGTTTTTGCCACTGCAGCGCTGTTAATAAAAAGTCCGGAGAATCACTTCTCCGGACTTTCTGCTGCATCCTCTGTTTCTCTAAAAGGCAGACTTAACGGTCTGACCTTTTCCGCACAGATTACTCGTTCACTGCATCCTTCAGAGCCTTGCCAGCCTTGAACTTAGGAGCCTTGGAAGCCTCAATCTTCATGGTCTCTCCGGTATGAGGATTGCGTCCCTCTCTTGCTGCTCTGCTGGACACCTCGAAGGTACCGAATCCAACGATCTGAACCTTCTCATCCTTCTTCAGCTGCTCGGTAATGGTATCTACAAAAGCCTTTACTGCGCTCTCAGCATCCTTCTTGGAAAGTCCTGCTGCATCAGCAATAGCAGCCACCAGCTCTGTCTTGTTCATTTAGAAATTCCTCCTACATACATCTATGGGACATGCCCTGTTGTCATTTATACTAGACTATATATACGTGCTTTGTTTTTCTTTGTCAAGAAATCCGCGTATTTTCAGCCTTTTTCCGCTGTTTCATTACTGTACAGATGACTGCCAGCGACGGGTCCTGGCGGAGGTGTCCGGTTCGGGGACGCCACGCTGACTTCGT
>CAVKRN010000075.1:0-8998 GCA_963658695.1 bacterium | reverse complement strand
CAGTTAGTTAGGCTAGTTATTTAAAAATCGATGTACTAGCATGTAGGTTTTCTCCCCGACAATTTCAACATGCATTGGCTGCTTGCGGGCAAATTCATGTTGAAATGAGCACGCCACCGTCAGCTTTCACGAGCGTCCTTTTCAATCAGATGCACATCCAACTGGTTAAACGGAATCTCCACCTGTTCTTTCCGGAATGCCAGACGGATCTTCTCTGTCATATCCCAGCGAACGTCCAAATAATCCTGAATGGATACCAGGCATCGAAGTCCGATCACAACGCTGCTCTCTCCCATTTCTTCCACAAATGTCCTGCGATTTTCCGCATGAATCCGCGGTTCCTCATCCATCAGTTTTTCCAGGATTCCCATCGCTTTTCGGACATCTTCCTCATAGGAAATGCCGACTGTAATGGACAGTCTCTTTTCTCCGCCGGTCAGTCCTGAGTTCACCACGGCCTTATTCGTCAGCGTAGAATTCGGAATCACCATACGCTCTCGCTCCGGTGTGAAGATGGTAGTGTAATAGAGTTCTATTTTCTCCACTGTACCCTGCACATCTTCTCCCTTCACCGTGATAAAATCACCCTCCCGGAATGGTTTCAGAAGCAAAAGAAGAACGCCGCCCGCAAAGTTGGACAGCACTCCCTGTGCGGCAAGGGAAATGCCAACACCCGCCGAGGCCACCAAGGCGGCAATGCTGGACGCTTCCACAATGTTCAGCTGCACAATCATGCTGACCAGTGTAAATCCAAGGACCATTACCTTGATGAGTGCCCGCATGAAATGTCGCACCGTCGGCGCCGCACCGGTCTTTTCCAGGTGGCGGTCCATCACCGACAGAATGCGCTTTAATATCTTGGAAATGATAAAATAAACGGCCGCGCACACCGCCGCCCGCAGCAAAAATTCCAGCGCAGAGCCTCCGGCCCGTGTCAGCCAGTTCTGCAGATCCCAGATCTTTGTAATCTCATCTTCTGTCATGCAAAGTCCCCGCCGTTCCATGTACGAAAGCAACGATTCAGTCCCATCTCGATTTTCCTTCAGAAAACCTCAATGCGGTCGGCCAGAGACGCTTCGCGCCTTGACCGCCTGCCAATTTCAATCGTGAATCTGCCTGCAAGCAGAATGTTCACGGTTGAAATATGGCAGGTACTGAATAATTACACATTAAATCGAAATAGAATAACATCTCCGTCTTTGACGACGTATTCCTTGCCTTCCATTCCGACCTTCCCCTTCTCTCTGGCTGCTGCGAGACTCCCCTCCTGAAGCAGCACTTCCCAGTTCACGACCTCAGCCTTAATGAAGCCACGCTCGAAGTCGGAATGAATCTTGCCTGCGGCCTGCGGCGCCTTGGTTCCGATTCGTATCGTCCAGGCCCTGGTCTCATCCTCGCCTGCTGTCAGGAAGCTCATAAGTCCCAGCGTGTGGTAGCTTGCCTTGATGAGCTTATCCAGACCGGATTCCTTCAGTCCCAGATCCTCCAGGAAAATCTGTCGTTCCTCATCGTCCAGCTCCGAAATCTCCGCTTCCATTTTGGCACAAAGCGCGAACACCTCACTGGATGTCTTCTCCGCGTAGCCTCTCACCGCCTGTACGAAAGGATTCGATGCCCCGTCATCCGCGATATCCTCCTCCGATACGTTGCAGGCATAGATCACCGGCTTTGCTGTCAAAAGGCTGTACTCCTTCAAAAGCTTTGCTTCCTCTTCCGAGGGTTCTTCCATCGTGAGGATTGGCTCTCCGGCTTCCAGATGCGCCTTGATGCTCTGCAGGTATTCCAGCTCCTTGGCTGCTTCCTTATCCATGCGAGCCGTCTTGGCAACCTTGGAAATTCGGCGTTCCAGCACATCCAGATCCGCAAAAATCAGTTCCATATTGATGGTCTCAATGTCGCGCACCGGATCTACGGAGCCATCTACATGCGTTACATTCGCATCCTCAAAGCAGCGCACCACATGCACAATCGCGTCACACTCGCGGATATTCGCAAGGAACTGATTGCCAAGACCCTCCCCCTTGGAAGCGCCTCTTACAAGACCGGCGATGTCAACAAACTCAATGACCGCCGGCGTAACCTTTTTGGAATGATACATCTCACCCAGCTTGCGAATTCGCTCGTCCGGAACAGGGACCACTCCCACATTGGGATCGATGGTACAGAAGGGATAGTTGGCAACATCCGCTCCTGCCTTTGTCAGTGAATTAAACAGTGTACTTTTTCCAACGTTGGGCAATCCGACGATACCTAATTTCATATTCTATATTCTCCTCCTTTTCGGAAAGAAACTTCAAAACCAGCAGTTAAGACAACAGCTAATATCTTACCCCATACAGCCTTAAATGTCATGTTGTCCGCGCCATGTGTGGCTCATACCAAAGCCGCACACATGACCTATCATTTGCAGCAAATCTACCGCCTGGCACTATAATTCTTCTGCAAAAAAATCGCTGTCCAGCCTCTTCACTTCATATACGTGTTCAACAGATACTCCTACATTATGTTTTATCATCAGATTCGTCAGTGCCGCACCATCAACCAGAACCACTTTCGTTCCGAGAAGATTGTCCGCAAACTGCCGTGCACCGCTAGAAAACTTAGCAGTTGTGATAAACAGTCCCTTTTGTGCCTGCTGACCACTAAGAGCACCTACAAACTTCTGTATTTCAGGCTTGCCAACAGTCTGTCCCAAATCCCACTGTTTAGCCTGAATGTAAATATTACTGAAGCCCAGTTGATCTTCCTGGATGATGCCATCAATGCCACCATCATTTGATTGCTGAGTAACACGTCCGGCTCCTTCTATGCCACTACCATATCCCATCTTAAGCAGTAATTTTACAACCAATTGTTCAAACCCAGTAGGTGTCAAACTCATAACCTCGTCCATCAGCTGACTGGCCAGTGTTGCATTTACTTGCAAAAATGCAGTATCCAGTGTCTCCATCGGAGATTCAGCCGTTTCTGATTGCTCCTCACCGGATGTCTCTGACGTACCAGAAATCGACACATTATGAAATTCCCGGAACTCATCCGATCTTTCCAAATATTTCAGATCAATTTTCTCACCGGATTCAAGTGCCTTTCTGCCAGCCTCTGTGATCCGGTATTTTCCTCGAGCCGGCGTTTCGATAAGATCTGCCTTGTCCAGATATGTCCTTGCCCAAGCAACACGGTTGTCAAAAGTGCTTTGCTTACCGCTAGGCAGCATTTCTCTTCGATCCTCATCGGAGATCTTCATATCCTTTGCAATAACTTCACGGACTTCCTTTGCTGTATGTAACTCACCATCCTGAATTGCTCGCAGAAATTCCTCGAAGAACTCGAAAAATTTAGGAACCGCCACCTTTACACCTCCGCCATATTTCTTAAAGTTTCTGAACGATTATTCTGTATAAAACGCTTCTTCAGCCTCAGGGGCCATCCCTATATTAAACTCAGCAAGGCCTGTACTTGTTCATAAGCGTCTCTTTTAATCATCTCTATACTTTCTTCATCGTCCAAATCCATGAAATCCGCCACATCTCTTGGACCTGCATGATTTTCAGAAGCAAATTTACCTGCCAACTTATCCTTGGCTTCCATCACAATACTTTTTCCTCTTACCGGTGAGAACTCTTTCGCCAGTTCCCTCACACCACCAATATAATGCTTGATGATAAAATAAATATCATAAGCATCCTTTGCTTTCCCTCTTCCCATTGCTGCGGTTTTCATGATTATATAGGGAACTACCGCCACAACACTGACATTGGCAACATCCATTGCTCCATCCGGACGTTCAGCTTCCACGCTAATCTTCTGTGCCGGAAATTCAAATGCAAAATTACCGCCTGTAGCCTTTAATGCCTTAATCCCCTGTACATGCTGGCTTCTTCTTTTTAGCTGCGTCCCACCGTACATTCCTGCCAGGATGTCTACATCTACATCATAAGAAATCCCGTCCACAATCACTGTCCTCACAAAAGAAAAATATTTCTCCGGATGCTCCTCGTATCCGTTTTTCTGAAGTATCCTTGACATATTCTGGTAACCCTCGTCCTGCAAAGTCAGATGATTGACCATGATATCCACATCCACGCTTCCCACATGGCCTTCTTCCGGAAACATCAGATCCGGGACCCATCCTCCTACCACGCGAATTTCATCTTCGTATTCCTGAAAAATATTAACCAGTTCTACCAGAACTCTATGTGCAGCCCGTTTTTGTCCTTCCGAGTAATCTACACAGCTTTTCAAATCTGCATCCCTTATCATCTAAGGATCTCCTTCTTCAAAACAGCCTCTGCCATCTCTTCCCCCCGGCCTTTTATCTGCATACTATCCAGATATATTTGCAGTGGAGATACTACCGCAGCCTCATCAATCACCCTGCAATCCTTAATATAAGAGTCATTCTCTAATGGAAAAATAATAACATTTGAACCACTATTCACCTCTTTCATGTCCAAATAACGAATGGCTTCTCGGATATCCTCTGGTGCAATATATACATGTAGTTTATTGTATCGTACCACCGGTGCGTAACGCACTCCTCCGGCTAAACCCGTAAGATACGCATCTATACCGGAATCCCTTTTTAATTTTATTAATCGCTGTTCAATAACAGATACACCATCTAAACTGTAGCATGCATAAGAAGGTACTTCTTTTTTTCCATATTCTTTGCTCCATTCCAACAAAAGTGACTCCGGATCACTCATCTTATAGCCATCTGGCACCTTTTCAACCCATGCATTTTCAACCAATGCATTCATCACTTTGGACACCTGACCAATACTGCATCCCACCTTTTCCGCCAGATATTTCTGCCTCCATGTCTTCGTTACGTCTGCGAACAATTCACGCAAAATGCAGGAAGATACTATAGAAGTTCTTCCAAAAATGGATACCGCCTTCTGGTCTTTTGGTCTAGGATTCTTATTTCCCTTTTCAGATAAAAAAACAGAATGACCTGCAAACCAGCAATTCCCCGCATAATCAAAATATCCCATGGCATTACTTTCACATATTTGAGCAGCTCTTTCTGAAATATAGGGAGCAACCAAGATATTTATTTTCTGGCTTTTATCCTGCTTCTCCATTAATTTCATAATGGTGGATGGAAATACATTATTCAGGCAATAAGCATTTATTTTAAATTCATATCCATCATCCATTTTTACTGACGCAATAAAACCATCTTCTCCCCTCTGGACAACTTCATATTTCTGAACGTTTGGTAGTTTTATAAATTTATTTTCTACACATTCCAATCCATCTCTTCCAGGTTTCATTGTTTTTACCGCTTTCACTCTTTCAGTGAAATTAATTGTATCAGTGAAATCTCATCAAATCAATGCACTGTTAAACATCTCAGAAAACCTGCCGTCGCGGCCCGGAGCAGGGCACGTAATGATATGATTTACGATCTGTTCTTTTTCCATCGTTTCCTTTCTTGTTTTGCCGCAATTTGATACAGACTAAATCGGAATATGCATGATATGATAGCGCAAAAAATCTTGTGCAGACAACTATGTAACAGTACACTCGCCGGCCAAGCGATGGGTGGCAGAGAATGTCCAGATCAGGGGCCTTGCGAGGCCTCGGTGCTTGCGAGCGTATTCTGCGAGCTTAGCACCGCTAGGTCCGAGGATGGAGTGAGAACGTCCCCTGATCGGACAACTCTGCCAGGACCCGTCACTGGCCGGCCAGTGCACTATAACGTCCCCCTGCACAGCAAAAGACAGGCGAATCCCTCTGAATTCATAGAGACTCACCTGTCCTGTCACAGAAACACTTGATCACTATATTGCTGTTGATTTATTCCGAATCCTGCAAACTGCGCTTGCCTCTGTAAACCATCGCTGCGATCGCAACAGTCGCCGGCACGCTGAACACGACGCCAAAGCTTCCGGATAATCCCTGCATAATGGAAATACCAATGTTATTGGAATTGATGATCTGCAACAGCGGCAGATCGTAGGCATAGTCCAATACCAGCATGGAAACGCTGCCGCCCGCAAAGGCCAGGATCAATGTGTTGGAATCCGTTCCCATCATATCCCGGCCGATGCGCATACCGGCCCGCAAAAGCTCCCACCTTCCGATGGCGGGATTCTGCTCGCAGATTTCCTGCATGGAGCTGGCGATCGACATCGCTACATCCATGACAGCCCCCAGTGTGGAAATCAAAAGTCCGGAAAAGAGAAGTCCGCCCACTGCAATGTCATTGGTCTCCCACAGCGTCACCAGCGTTTCAATGTCCGATACATTCCAGCCTGTAATCCCCGTCGCCATAGAAAACACCGACGCCATAATTCCCGCAAACAGCACACCGGCCAGCGTCCCGGCGATGGCCGCCATGGTCTTCTTTGTCAATCCTCCGATCAGCCAAAGAGTGATAATGGTCGTCACCACACAGAGGAAAACTGCCACCCAGAAGGGAGAATATCCCTTGTATATCAGCGGCAGATAGATAAAAATAATGCTGGCAAAGGTAAATACCAATCCCAGTGCACCTCGCAAGCCCTTCCAGCCGCCAACAACGCAAAGAGACGCCAAATACAGCAGAGCAAACAGGAGCAGCACCATTCCACGGTCCTGAGCATAGACACTGGACACTACAACATCCCCGGCTACGCTCTGCATAATGATCACCTTCATGCCCACGCGGCAGGCCGCTCCGAAAAGGTATCCCGCAGAGGAGGTGCAGACAATCTCCTGCCCTTTTAATTCTCCGCTTTTCATAAGGACTCTGACGGTCTGCTCTCCCACGCGGGTACCGTCTTCCTGCATATTGTCCTGCAGAATTTCCGTAACAACGGCCTTTTCAAAGGTCTGCCCCGTGCGGTTAATTAGCTCTGTTTTCTCCACCACATTTATGTGAACAACCCACAACACAAAAAGGAATGCCAAAGCTGCCGGAAGGCCCCAGCGCAAAAGGATTCTCTTCGTTTTTTTCTCTGTTTTCGGATTCATTGCATGTTCGAACTGTTTTTCCATGTCTGCCTCGTTACGCCGAAAAAGACCAAGCCCGGCAGGCCGATCGCCTGCCAGGCTCAGATCCTGTATCAATTGTTGATACAATTATTTTGTCTTTGTAATGGTAAAGGTATCATCGATCTGTTCCACACTGTTATCTGTGATCTGGTAGGTATTGATGGTAAAGCTGTCCTTGGTCAGGTTGATGACCGAGTAGCTGGGCAGCCAGTTCTGGGATCTTGCTGCAATATAATCCTGCTGTGTGGAGATCAGCTCATAGTATTTGGAACCCGATGCCGAATTGGCAGTCATATACAATGTACCCTGCGGGTCCGTCACATGGTCTGTTCCGGCGCTCTCAATGGTATAGCACTTATTGTCCTCCGTGAAGGAATCCAGTGCTTTCTTTGCTTCCGCATTGCCATCTTCCGGTGCCAGCTCGATGGCCTCATCGGTAGTTACATTATAAGCGTGATCCCAGTCATAATCCTTGCCGTCCGATGCCAGGCGGAATTCATAAGAGCCGTGAGTCTTGCCATCGCCATAGAGGATATTGGAACGGCTATAGGTGTGATCATGACCCTGCAGTACCACATCCACATCGTAGCGGTCAAAAATAGGTGTCAGCTGCGTACGAAGAATCATGCCGTCGGTATCGGAGTGATCCAAGCCGGATCCGTAGATGTCCTGGTGAATGGTGACAATGCGCCACTTCGCATTCGGATTGGAAGCAATGGCTTCCTGCATCGTCTTTTCATGCTCTGCCACGTTGTAGTTATTGGTATTTAAGACGATAAACAGTCCGGGGCCATAGGAGTAATAGTAGTCACCGCCAGCCTGGGTCTTGCCATTCTCCGTTGCATTGGGCACATTGAAATGATATGCGTAATCCGCATTCAGAGAATCGTGGTTGCCAATGGTCGTTGCGGTGGCAAGACTCTCCAGAGCACTGGCGGAAAGATATGCTGCGTACTCCTCTTCCTTGGCCTTTCCTGTCTTGTTGACCTGGTCACCGGCAGAAATCATGAAATTGATGTTATCATTGAGTCCTGTTGCAACATCCAGGGTACGATCCCAGGCAAAGCCATCGTTGCGGGCTGCGGTATTGGCAACGCCGGAGGTGTTGGTGAGTTTTTCTCCGTTTTGAGGCTGTCCCTTGGAAGCACCGATCTGCGGATCGCCTACGTACAGGATATTGACGTTCTCAAAGCTGCCGGTGGTATATTTTCTCACCTCAGACTGCACGCCGTTTTTCTCCACGGTGTAGTAGTAGGTGGTATTTTCCTTCAGGCCGGTAACCGTTACGTGATTATACTGGTATGCCTCGCCGTCTGTTAAATCTTTCTCGACATTGCCGGTGGTGCCCTTGTACTGCTTCAAATTGTTCTTGGATGTACCGAAAAGAACGATCGGAGTCGGTTCCTTACTGTATTTGCTATACCATGCAAAATTGAGCTTGGTCTCATCCTCACCGGGCGTAATGGAAACCTTGGTATAATCCGTCGCAGTCTCCTCCCAGTTTGCTGCCCACTCTGCCCAGCCACTGGACGCGCCTGTCACAGAGGAATCATTGTAATGCACCGTGGAAGCGCTGGCCGGCAGCACATTCATAGCACATTCTGCGATAATGGACACGGAAAGTCCTGCCATCACCAGCACTGAAAACAGCTTTTTCTTTTTCATAACCGAATCTCTCTCCATTCTGCAGACGCTTTCTGTCTAACTAAATCGCAACCATTCAGAGCCACACTCGCAAACCGCTGCTACGCAGCTTCTCTTTCTCTGGCTCCAGAGGCTCTGACGTCCGGCGACGTCCGCCGCACCGGCATCCATTTCTTACGCGGTCTATTGTAGGCGTCCCTTGTAAAGGACATGATCACTGTCATGTAAAAAGAAAGGCACTCTTTGTAAAATAAAACGGCCTGCCGAAGCAGACCGTTTTACACACAATCCATCTTTTTCGAAAACAGTCGTAATCAAAATGGTCACGACTGCAACACGTACGAACTCTAATACTGCTTTCTTCCTTTCA
>CAVKRN010000074.1:0-9091 GCA_963658695.1 bacterium | reverse complement strand
TGCGCTTGATGAACGGCGAGGCGCCGGAGAACGATTACTGCCGAGAAGTGCAGGCAAGTGTGGAGAGAGTCAAGACGAATCCGGAAATGAGGCGAGGTTTTATGGACTGGGAAATGCAAAGGAAAATGGATCAGGCGGTGTACTACGATCTCGGAGTTGAAGAAGGTCGCGAAAAAGGGCTGGAAGAAGGTCACGAAAAAGGCTTGGAAGAAGGATTGGAAAAGGGGCGCGAAGAAGGTAGAGCAGAAGGCCGTGAAGAGGGCATGAGTAAGATGCTCATCAGCTTGGTGCACGATCAGCTTCTTTCCATTTCGGAGGGAGCCAAGCGTATGAATATGACAGAGGAAGAATTCAGCGCGTTGCTGTAGCTGTTGATGAGTCGGCTCAATAGATATGTGCCTGATTGACACAATTACATTGAATCACAAGGCATCACAAATTAAGGGAAAGCTGATTAAAGCGTTTTCCACGCCGGATTTGCGCTGCGAAGCAGCAAATTTGCGGAAAGCTTCGGTTGCAAGGGATATCGCATTCAGAAAACCGAGGAGCTTCTTCCGACGCTGCAGGAGGCGTTTGAGCAACCGGTTCCGACCGTGATCGATTGCCCGGTGGATTATCGTGAAAACAGGAAGCTGTCCGCCCAGTTAAGAGATCTGCAGCTGTAGGCAGAAAAGATGTCACAGGACACTTCTTTTTGGAAAATTGCAAAAAAATGAAACCTTCCTGCCGAGGCTGGTAGAAAAATGGGGAGAGATGGAAATCCATCTCCCTCCGAAAAAGAATGACAGATCGGTACAATAGTCGCATAGAGAAACGGCTGGCGCAAAGGGGCACCGGCCGAGGAAACGGTAGCGATACGGAAAATGGAGGGGCGTATGAAGAGAAGAATTACGGCAGGTGTTCTGGCTGCTTGTATGGCAGTGTCCATGACTGGTTGCGGCGCAGGTAGTAGCGGTGGAAGCGCGGAAAGCGCGAATACGCAAACTTCGCAGGAAACAGCTGCGGAAGCAGAAGATGCTTCCGAAACGGCAGATAGTGCTGCATCGAATGGGGAAGAGATTACGCTTCGCTTTGCTTGGTGGGGCGGAGATGAGCGTGCCAATGCTACGCTCGAAGTTATCAATCAGTTTACAGAATTAAATCCCAATATCAAGATTGAGGCCGAGTACGGAAGCTCAGACG
This sequence comes from bacterium, assembly GCA_963658695.1. Classification (GTDB taxonomy): domain Bacteria; phylum Bacillota; class Clostridia; order Lachnospirales; family Lachnospiraceae; genus CAG-791. Next base: position 7,909 of record CAVKRN010000074.1, on the reverse strand, counting down.
GATACAGCGATAAGCTGGCAACACAACTGGCTTCCGGTACAGCGGCGGATATTGTACAGGTGGATCCTGGGGTATTCCCTACTTTTGTAGATAGTGGTGACTATTTCCTGGATTACAATGAATATGGATTTGATTTCTCTAATTTTGAGGAGAATTATCTTCATCAGAGGGTCAATGGTTATTTTGACGGCAAGCAATATGGAATTCCTACCGGTATGTCGGGAGGTGCCCTGGTTGTTAATAAAGATCTTGCGGACAAATACGGAATTGACTTTTCACAGCCATATACCTTTGACGATCTTCTGGAGTGGGGAAAGAAGGTGCATGAGGAAGATCCGGATATGTACCTTCTCTGTGCCAACAAGGAATTTGTTACGAACATGGTGCTGATCAACCTGTACAAGCAGAAGACCGGCAAGCAGATGTTCAATGAGGAGACATTGCAGGCTAACTTTACGACAGAAGAGCTGAAGGAGTGCCTGGAGTATGTGGAGAAATTCTACGAATGCAATGTCTGCCCACCGGCATCCTACATGGCTGCCTACAGCAGCGATGATCTTCCGGCGGATCCGAACTGGATTTCCGGTAAATATGTCTGTGCATTTGCGTTTATTTCTACAATCAACGTATTCACAGCAGCCAATCCGGATGGGAATTGGATGATCGGAGAACTGCCTGTAATAGAAAATGCGATATCTGATGGGTGGAACGTGAACTGCCCGCAGGTTTTGGCTGTTACATCGACTTGCAAGCATCCGGAAGCGGCTATGAAGTTCTTGGATTATTTCTACAATGATGATACGGCAGCAAAGACACTGGGATGTGTTCGAAGTGTGCCGCCGACAGAGAAGGCGCAGCAGATTTGCGTGGAATCGGGATCTTTGGATCAGCTCATGATGGATGCTGCTACGATCTCCAGCAAGTTAAACGGCATGACGGAGGACAAATACTCTACCTCTTCTGAGGTAAAGCAGATGCTGTTCGACATGGTGGAATCAATTGCTTACGGTGTGACGGATGCGGACAAGGGCGCGGAAGAGCTTTCAGAGGAATTGACAAGCTACATTGCAACGCAGAAATAAGCATGGGGTTACCAACTAAAATATAGGGGCAGGCACGTATCGTGCCTGCTCTTTAATGCTGTTAGGGAGTGCTCGATTATAATGGACGGAGGGATGATGTACCAACTGGTGATCATTGATGACGAAGAGAAGATAGCAGACGGAATAGCACAGCTGTTTCCGTGGCAGAGCATTGGATTTGAGGTGGCCGGCGTGTTTACGGATGCGAGAATCGCATTGCAGCATCTGGAAAAATATCCGGCGGATGTTGTTATGACTGACATAGAAATGCCGGGAATGAATGGACTGGAGCTGAGCCGGCGACTGATGGCCTATCCGCAGATGCAGAAGGTTTTTTTTAGCAGCTATGACAATTATGAGTATTTTCGCGCAGCACTTCAAACCGGTGTCGTGGATTATCTGATGAAGCCGGTGAATTACGCGGCGATTACGGATTGCTTTGAAAAGGTGAAGGAGCGCTTGGACCAGAGAAACAGACAGGGAGCACAGCGGCCGACGGCATATTATGAGCAGATTCTGTATGATGTGACGCAGTATGTCCAAAAAGAGTATCGGACAGCCACATTGGAGGAAGCGGCGCAGCGTGTGTTTCTGAGCCCGTCCTATCTTTCGCGGATTTTCAAGGAAAAAAACGGAGAGGGCTTTGCGGAACTGTTGCTGCGTACGCGTATGGAAAAGGCTTGCGAGATGCTGGATGACTGCAAATACCGCAGCTACGATATTGCGTTTTATTTGGGATATGATAATCCCAAAAGCTTTTCGAGGGCATTCCGATCTTTTTATCAGATGAGTCCATCGGAGTATCGAAAGGCCAGAGAGGGACGAAACGACGGCCAAAAGGAAACAGGTGATTCGCATGAAGCGTAAGTTTTTCCTTCGACGGATGCGCAGATTTGCAGCACTGGTGCTGGTTCCGATTGTGCTCTTACTGGTTGTGACTTTTTCGATGGCGATATCGACGCAGAAACATCAAGTGCTGCAGACCAATGCACGCGGGACGGAGGCGGTCGAAACCAACATTTCACTCGTGCTGGATTCTGTTCTGATGCAGAACCAGTACATGACAGGGATGACCAGGACCGGTATGGTGATGAATAAAGCATTACGAAGGGATGCTCTCTCCTATACCGATGTGACCTATCTGCGGAGTCTTGTTACTTCACTGACGAGTATGGTGAATTCCTATGATTACCTGGATACCGTTCTTTTGTATCTGGATGGTTATGACAGAGCATTGACCTCGGGAGGAGTCACGGACCTGGGGGAAGAGGATTATGCAGGATGGCATCAACTCTACCGGGAGATGCCGCAAACCAGTCAGACCAGTGTGGCAAAGGTTGTCCGCAATCGTGGAGAGATTTCTGAGAAGACATTTCTGGCGGTGTGCAGGCGGATGCCGAAGATTAGCGGCTGCATTGTGGCATTGTTGGATGTGGATCATCTTCAGAATATGATGAAGGCACTACGCCTTTCGAGCGATCAGGAGTTGTATCTGTTAGATCAACATGGAGAGCTTCTGGCGGCAACGGAGCCGGTGCGGGAGGGCTCTGACCTGGAAAAAGCTCTTTTGCGTATACCTGAGGAAGAAAGTAATTGGCAGAATACCTGGCTGGAACTGGACGGCAGAAGAAAGGCTTTGTCCTGGCAGATCTATGAGGAGGACGGTCTTTACATTGTATCTGCAGTGGACCAGAGCATGCTGCTCACCGGCCTTCGCGAGAGAATTGTACCGCTGCTATGGATGTCGTTGGCAGTGTTGGAAGTCGTAATCATTCTGGCGTATGCAAGTACGAGCCGGAGCTTTCATGAAATTGAGCTTGTGCTGCAGATGTTCGAGGATGCAGAAGCAGGCCGAAAAATACAGCGCCCGACCAGAAAAACCAAGGATGAATATGACATCATCATGAATAATATTCTGGTGATGTTCCTGAATAATGATTACCTGAATGTGCAGCTGAAGGAGGAACAGTATCGTCAGCAGAATGCCGAGCTTCGTGCACTGCAGCTGCAGATTAATCCGCACTTTCTGTACAATACGCTGCAGACGTTGGATATGGAAGCCAGGAAATTGGACAACGGCAAGGGAATCAGCCGAATTGTTGGGTTTGTGTCGGATATTCTCAAGTACGCCCTTTCCGATCCGCAGCAGCCGGTGAGTCTTCGGGAGGAGCTTGCCTCCTTAAAGGAATATGCGGAAATTCAAAGATACCGCTTTGGCGATACCTTTATCATTTATTATGACATCGATGAAGAAATCTTAGACGCCAACGTCTTCCGCTTGATGCTGCAGCCGGTTGTGGAGAACAGTTTGCTGCATGCGCTGCGGGGAAAGGATGGCATGGGATATATGATGGTACAGGGGCATCTTGTGCGCGGGAAAATCCGCTTTCATATTCTGGACAATGGCAATGGAATGAACGAAGAAATGCTGCAGCAGCTTCGGCAGAAAATTGTTAATCGGGAAACCAGAAGCATTGGACTTACAAATCTGGATCGAAGGCTGCGTCTTCGCTATCCGGAGGAAAATGGATTGCAGATTGATTCCTATGAGGGCATCGGAACCATTGTGTCGTTTACTGTGCCGGTTATATAGTAGATAGATTGATGAGGATTTGAAGGGATTCTTGCGCGTGATAAGCAGCGAGGCATTGGAGGACGATTTCTGCCGGGCGCTGCTGTAGACACTGATGGGGGGACACTTTCGGGGGCAGTGACCGGCGCGACGTCAAATCGGAATTTGTATCCGCTGCTTGTCAAAACGATTCTGCTGAGAATGAACTGCTTCCGGATAGCCGCCTGTAGCTTTTTTTCGATTTTGTCGTCCTTGACGGATTTGTTCTGATATTTTCTGATACTTGTTCTGTGAAATATTTCGTTCATTTTATAAACATCCAATCGTTATTGTGAAATATTTTTTAGTAATTTATGTGATGTGCAGTAACTGTATATGCAGGCAACTGTCTCTGCAATCCAGAATGCATACCAGCCGTGCGTGATACCAAAAGCTTTTATTAAAAACCATAGGCACGGAATCAGCAAAACTAACTGACGGATAGCTGCACTGACCATATTAACCATACCATTTCCGAGTCCGGACGCAAAGTATCCGCATAAAATGGTGACAGCGGCAAATACAAAGGAAATGGAAATAATCCTGAGTGCCGGAATGCCAAGCACCAGCATTTCCGGGCTTGCGGAGAATAGCTGTAATAATTGTTTTGGTAAAGCACAGAAAATTAGTGTTCCCCATAAAGCAATCACAATTCCTGTTGGAAGCAGGACTTTCCATGTCTGATGCACACGTTCTAATCTCTTTGCACCATAATTATATCCAACGATAGGTATTGCAGCCTGTCCAAGACCGTTAATTGGCATCATAAGAAAGTTTTGCAGTTTATAGTAGACTCCGAAAAATGCAACGGCTGTTGTGGATACGCTTAACAGCATACTGTTTACAACAAATGTCATAACACTTCCGATTGCCTGCATGATAATGGTTGGAAGGCCTACTCGGTAAATGTCCGTGACATCCTGCCAGTCAAAATGATAGTTTTTAAAACTTATATGGATAAGAGGATTTTTGAAACGATTAAAAAGTAAAGCGGCAATCGCTCCGGCAATCTGCCCGATCACTGTTGCAATAGCAGCACCTTTTATTCCCATTGCAGGGCATCCAAACAATCCAAAAATCATAATTGGATCAAGAATAATATTAAGTACAGCACCAATGATCAGGGATATCATTGATAATACGGTATCTCCGACAGCCTGTAACAGACGCTGACCATAGGTTTGAAGGAAAATGCCCCAGCAATAAACCAGATTGATGGAAAGATATTGCCTGCATAGTTCCTGTAATTGTGGTTCAGATGTGAGCCTGGATGCAATAGTACCGGAAAAGAAAATTCCTGCTACGGAAAATATAAGTGATGTAATGAGCATTAAAAGTAATCCGGTTGTGGCAGCCTGACAGGCCTCCTCTGCTTTGTGCTGTCCAATTTTACGGGAGAGTAAGGCATTTAAACCTACAGCAGTTCCGACTCCGACAGCAATCATAAGAAACTGGATGGAATATACCAAGGATGCCGCAGTTAAAGCAGTTTCGGATAGTTTTGCTACAAACATACTGTCAACAATATTGTAGAGGGATTGCACAAGCAGTGACAGCATCAGAGGAACTGCCATAGTATATAATAATGGTTGGATTGGCATATCTGCCAGTTTGTTTTTGGTGTTCATATGACCTCCTGGTTGGTAAAAAAATAAGCGCGAAATCAGTGAGGATAAGCTGTTCCTCGTGATTTCACGCTTTAAAAGCCGGCTTGGTTTCTTTATTTTTTACCTATTATAATGCATAAAAGAGAAAAAATTGCAAGAGAATTTTCGTTTGACTTTTCCAAAAAAGAAAAATACAATGCTTTTAAACGAGTAGCAGACTAGCGTAAATCCAGTTTTGTTACTCGTTTTTTTGTGCACTTGCTGTCGCACATTATGAAAATATATAATGCAGTCAAAAGTGTGTAGCTTATCAGCGTAAGTCCAGCTTATGAGGTAAGTACACACTTTTTTTATGCAGAAAGGGAGGATTAAGTTAAGATGGCAGAAAGTAACAAGATGAAGGAGATGCCGGTAAATAAGCTTATGGTTCAGATGGGAATACCGATGATCTTATCTATGGCATTGCAGGCAGTTTACAACATTGTAGACAGTGCTTTTGTCGGAAATATGAGATCAGGAAGTGAGGCGGCACTAAATGCACTTACACTGGTGTTTCCGGTTCAAATGCTAATGGTAGCAGTTGGAATCGGAACAGGTGTGGGAACAAATGCACTTCTTGCAAGAACACTGGGACAGGGAAATGATAAAAAAGCTGCAAAAGTTGCAGGAAACAGTTTATTTCTTGGAGTAATTATTTATGCGGTATGTCTGCTGTTTGGAATTTTGGGAGTTAAAGCATACATCTCATCGCAGACCATTGATTCGGAAGTTATCTCAATGGGAACAAATTATTTAAGAATATGCTGCGTGATTTCATTTGGAATTATTTTCTTTTCATTATTTGAAAAACTGCTACAGGCAACAGGACGTTCTCTTTATTCTACAATAGGTCAGGTTGTGGGTGCAGTGGTAAATATTATCCTTGATCCGATTATGATTTATGGTATCGGACCGGTTCCTAAAATGGGAGTAGAAGGTGCAGCATATGCAACGGTAATCGGACAGGTGGTATCTGCGGTACTGTTGTTTATATTCCATATAAAGTTAAATAAAGAATTTGAACATGGCGTAAAGTATATGAAACCGGATAGTAGAATTATCAGGGAAATCTATGCGATTGGACTCCCTGCAATTATTGCACAGGCACTTATGTCTATTATGGTTTATGTGATGAATCTGATTTTGAAGTTCAGTCCATCGGCACAGACTGCATATGGATTGTTCTATAAAGTACAGCAGTTTGTATTGTTCCTAGCCTTTGGGCTTAGGGATGCAATCACACCGATTATTGCTTTTGCATACGGAATGCATAGCAAAAAGAGGATTCAGGATGGAATCAAATACGGATTGATCTATACGATTGTACTTATGATTGTTGGTGCAGCGATTACAGAAATTTTCCCGGGTGCTTTTGCAACTTTATTTAATGCAGGACAGTCAAGAGAATATTTTATTGGAGCCATGAGAATTATCTCCATCAGCTTTATTTTTGCGGGAATCAATGTAGCATATCAGGGGATTTATCAGGCATTGGATGGTGGTATGGAATCACTTGTAATTTCATTGCTCAGACAACTAATAGTCATATTACCACTGGCGGGCTTTTTTTCCGTTTTTGTCAGAAATGGACGGATGGGTGTTTTATTGATCTGGTGGGCATTCCCGATAACAGAGATTGTTGCATGTCTTGTGGGCTATGTATTTTTAAAGAGAATCCGAAGGAACAAAGTGGAAAGTTTAAGCTAAGGAGGAAGCGATTATGACAAAGAGAATCATTACAATCAGCAGAGAATTTGGAAGCGGCGGTCGATTTATCGGTGAAGAAGTGGCAAAGAAACTTGGCGTTGCTTATTATGACAAGGATATCATTGGACAGATTGCGGAACAGTCTGGATTATCGCCGGAGTATATTCAGGAAAATGCTGAATTATCTCCAAAGAAAGGATTGTTTGCGTATGCTTTTTCCGGGCGTGACATTACGGGAAAATCAGTAGAAGATATGGTGTATGAAGCACAAAGAAAAGTAATTAGGGAAATCGCTGAAAAAGAAAGCTGTATAATCATAGGAAGAAATGCAGATTTTATCTTAAGGGACAGGGATGATGTGCTGAATGTGTTTATACATGGAAACATGGCGGAAAAAGTACAGCGCATCTGTAAGCTGTATAAAGTTACAGAGGAAGATGCAGCAAAAATGATAAATGATACTGATAAAAGACGCAGGACAAATTATAATTTTTATACCGAACAGAAGTGGGGAATGGCAGGCAATTATACATTGTCTTTGAACAGCTCTGTGTTAGGATATGATATGTGCCAGAAAATCATAATGGATTGTGCAAAAATATAAGAATAAAAAACTTGACACTCCCAATAATAGGGACAAATAAATCTAAAAGGGTTATTTGTCCCTTATTTATCTTTGAATTAAATTTCTAAGGAATCCTCTGCATCCATCCACAACTGCATTGTACCATCGAGATACAGTTTGGCATATTCAAGCGGTTCATCAATGGCAAGTGCGTTTAATGCACAGTCTGATCCGGCAGCTGCGCGGTTCTAAGGGAACGGCATCGCGATTATCGATGCGCCCGTCTTTCTTCCATTTC
>CAVKRN010000073.1:0-9143 GCA_963658695.1 bacterium | reverse complement strand
GCCCGATTCGCGCAAAACTCGTCCGTCCGTGGCCTTCCTTTGGAAGGCTCACGTCCTGGACTCAAACAGTTGCGCTCGGTCGGGCTGGCGAATCTGATTCATTCATGAGAATCCAACTGCTCGTCACAAAATCGCACTGCCCATTTCCTGACGATCTGCCCCGGCTGATTGTAGTTCGCTTCTCCGTCAGTACCCGCCGCTGACGGGCTCTGTACCGTCACGTGCGACTTCCCACGAGTGCTCAGAATATGTTAAAATAAATGGGTTTTCGCAACACAGGAGGGAGGCTACACAATGAAACTCAATGACGTAGTACAGGCACTGCTGGCCCAGTCCAAGGCAGAACGGCAGCACAGCAGGGAAAACCGAAAGGAAATGGACAAGGAGTATCTCGAGCAAGGCGAGAACGCCATGAACGTCCTAAAGCCGGTCGACACCATCGATGGATTCCAGGTGCGTCCCGGCAATTATTCCATGAACGGTGCCACCGAAATCCCCGGCGGCGTTAATTTCACCATCTATTCCTTTGGCGGAACTGCCTGCGAGCTTCTCTTATATCATCGAAAGGGAAAGACCCCCTTTGCTGTCATCCCCATCCCGGAGAGCTACCGCATCGGAAAGGTCTGGTCCATCATCGTATTCGGCCTCAACGTTGAAGATTTTGAATACAGCTACCGCGTAGACGGTCCCTGGAACCCGCAAAAGGGACTTTTGTTCGATAAAACCCACGAGCTTCTGGATCCGTATGCCCGCGCCGTCGTCGGACAGCGCAAATGGGGAGAGGAAAAGCTACAGTCCGGCTCCTACCGCGCCCGGGTGGTGAAGAACAACTTCGTCTGGGACACCTCCAACTTCCCCAATACCAAGATGGAGGATTCCATCATCTATGAAATGCACGTGCGCGGCTTTACCAAGCACTCTTCCAGTGACGTAAGTTACCCCGGTACCTTTGCCGGAATCATTGAGAAGATTCCGCATTTGAAGGAACTGGGAGTTACTGCCGTCGAGCTGATGCCCATCTTTGAATTCGACGAGGTGGCCAACGGCCATACCAGCAACGACAAACAGCTTTACGAATACTGGGGCTACAACACGGTTGCCTTTTTTGCGCCCAATACCAGCTATGCCGCTTCGGCAGAATACAATCACGAAGGGCGTGAGCTCAAGGAGACCATCCAGCTTCTCAAGGAGAACGGCATCGAGGTCATTCTGGATGTGGTATTCAATCACACGGCGGAAGGCGGAGAGGGCGGCCCTGTCATCTCCTTTAAGGGGCTGGACAACAACCTGTTCTATATGCTGACACCGGATGCCAAGTATTACAATTTCTCCGGCTGCGGCAATACCGTCAACTGCAACCATCCGATTGTACAGAGCTTCATCATGGAGTGTCTGCGCTACTGGGTGACTTACTACCACGTGGATGGCTTCCGTTTTGACCTTGCCAGCATCCTTGGACGCGCACAGGACGGTACACCCATGCAGGATCCGCCCCTTTTGAAAAAAATGGCCTTTGACCCCATTCTGGGCAATGTCAAGCTCATTGCAGAGGCCTGGGATGCCGGCGGCATGTATCAGGTGGGATCGTTCCCGGCGTATAACCGCTGGGCGGAGTGGAACGGCAAGTACCGCGACTGCATCCGTGATTTTCTGAAGGGTAATTTCTGGGCGGCGCCGGAGGCAGCGGCGCGTCTGACCGGCTCCACGGATCTGTACTACGGCGTGTATATGGGCTATACCAGCTCCGTGAACTTTCTGACCTGTCACGACGGCTTTACGCTCCGCGACCTGTACACCTACAATAACAAGCACAACGAAGCCAACGGCTGGGACAATTCCGACGGCTCCAACGACAATCGCTCTTGGAACTGCGGCGTGGAGGGAGAAACCGACGACCCTTCTGTCAATGCGCTTCGCTTCCAGATGATGCGAAACGCCATTACGGTCCTAATGTGCAGCCGCGGAACGCCCATGATCCTGGCCGGCGATGAGTTCGGCAACACGCAGTTCGGCAACAACAACGGATATTGCCAGGACAATGAGATTTCCTGGCTGGACTGGAGCCTTTTGGAGAAGAACCGGGGCTACTATGACTTCTATCGGCAGGTGATTGCCTTCCGGAAGGCCCATCCTTGCATCAGCCGGACAATGGAGCCCGCCTCCTGCGGGCTGCCGGACATTATGGTCAACGGCGGTGATCCCGCGTTCCATGACATTACGGACAAGACGAAGATTCTGGGCATTTTGTTTGCCGGAAAGCGTCCGGATACCGGAGAGGACGATATTGTATACATGGTGGTGAATTCCTTCTGGGAGGATACGAGCGTTCGCATCCCTGACATTGGAATAGACGAGCATTTAGAGCTTGTCATTGATACCGCCGGACGCAACCTGCCGCAGTTCCTCTCCCAGACGCCGGTGCCGGTGCAGGGTGATTCCATCGTGGTTTCCGGGCGAAGCGTTCTGGTATTTCAGGGCGTTCCTTCACAGAATTGACACAAGCGGCTGGTATACTGTAGCCGTTTAAGGGGTCAGGCAATTAGAAACGGCAAATTCTTTTGTGAATCCGTGCGATCCACCGGAGGTTGCAAAGTGAACCCCTGAATGCTAAGAGGCAGGGAGGAATGGGATATGCAGAAGATACTGGTAGTGGATGACGAAGCAAGAATGCGCAAGCTGGTGCATGACTTTCTGGTGCGCGCCGGGTATGAGGTGTTGGAGGCCGGAGACGGCATGGAAGCCCTGGACTGCTTTGAAGAGAATCCGGACATCGCTCTTCTGATTGTGGATGTTATGATGCCGCGCCTGGACGGATACGGCGTGACAAGACAGATCCGCAAAACCTCCAAGGTGCCCATTATCATGCTGACGGCTAAATCCGAGGAACAGGACGAACTGCAGGGGTTTGAGCTGGGCGTTGACGATTACGTCCGCAAGCCCTTCAGCCCAAAGGTCTTGGTGGCCCGGGTAGAAGCGCTTCTGGGACGGGATGGCTTTGGCAGGAATAACGAGCGCCTCGAGATCAGCGGCATCGTCATTGACCAGGCGGCGCATCAGGTGACCATTGACGGGACGCCCATTGACCTCTCAGCCAAGGAATTCGAGCTTCTGACCTATTTTCTGGAGAACAGCGGGCGCGCGCTGTCACGGGAACAGATCCTGAATCACGTCTGGAACTACGATTACTACGGAGATGCCAGAACCATCGATACGCATGTCAAGAAGCTGCGCAGTAAGATGGGAGACAAGGGAGAACTGATCAAAACCATCTGGGGGCTTGGCTACAAGTTCAGTCCCGAGGGGTGAAGTGGTTATAATGACACACGCCTGCCAAGTGACGGGTCCTGGCGGAGGTGTCCGATCTGGGGACGCCACGCTGACTTCGTCAGCTACGAGATGGCCTGACGGCCACTCGGAAAAACGTGCTCCATCCTCGGACCTAGCGGTGCTAAGCTCGCACAGGACGCTCGCAAGCACCGAGGCCTCGCAAGGCCCCTGATCCGGACATCCATCCGCCACCCCGTCACTTGGCGGGCGCGTGTACAATAACAAGTTAGTCGGGGGCAGGAGAACGACATGAAGCGTATCCTTAACCAATTGCATCGGACTGCGAATGCTGGGAGAAGAGCCGAGCGCTACCGCTCGCTTCGAATGGAATTCGCGGCCCTTTTTTTTGCTCTGATGGCGGGGACCATCGCCATCATCCTCCTGGCCAACACGGCCTTTCTCGAGCGCTATTACAACCGGGAAAAGCAGGACACGCTGGAGGAAACCTACGAGCGTTTAAACGAGGCGGCAAGCTCCAATTCCATTGAGTCCATTGCCTTTGGCAGAGAGCTGACGCAGGTCGCCAACAAGGACAACATCAGCATTCTGATCATGGATGAGGAGTCCCAGACCGTTCGCTCGATGTCGCCGGACATGGATACCATGATGATCCGCATGTGGGACAACATTCTCGAAACCACCAACGACCTTCCGGAGGATTTTGCGGATCAGGGCGTCCAGAACTGGCAGGAGGACCGCCACGCGCCGGATTATTACATCGTGCGGCGTCTGGTCAGTGCGGACAATAAGCGCGTGCAGATCGTGCTGGATAAATCCACGGGAACGCAGTTTATGGAGCAGTGGGGGATGCTTTCCAATGGCTCTTACTACCTGCTGCGGACGGCTATGGAATCCATACGCGCCAGTGCCATGATCGCCAATCGCTTTATTGTGCTGATCGGCCTGGCCATCATTGCAGCAGGAATTGTGATCTCTTTGGTGCTGGCAGACCGCATCGCGCGGCCGATTCTGCGGATGACGGAGCTCTCCCAGAGGATGCGGCGGCTCGACTTCTCGGCCAAATACGAGGGACATGACCGGAATGAGATTCAGACTCTGGGCGAAAATATGAACGAGCTCTCCGCCACCTTGGAGACCACCATATCCGAGCTCAAAAATGCCAATGCCAGACTCCAGCAGGACATTGAGCGGCGGGATAAGACCGAGACCATGCAGCGGGAATTCATCTCCAATGTGACCCACGAGCTCAAAACCCCCATCGCGCTGATCCAGGGCTATGCGGAAGGCCTCCAGGACGGCATGGCCGAGGAACCGGAGGATCGGAACTATTACTGCGGGGTGATTGTGGACGAAGCCGGAAAGATGAACCGCATGGTGCAGCAGTTTTTGTCTTTGTCCCATCTGGAATTCGGGCAGAATAACGAACTGAACTACGAGAATTTTGACATCACAGAGCTCGTTCGCGGCTATATCCGAACCGGGGGAATTCTTGCCAGTGAAAAGGACATCAAGGTGCAGATCGAAAGCGAGGATCCCATCTATGTGTGGGCCGATCAGTTCTATGTGGAAGAGGTGTTTCAAAACTACTTTACCAATGCCGTTCATCACTGCAGCGGTGATAAAGTGATTGACATACGCTTCCAACAAAAGGACAATAAGGTCCGAATCGGGGTATTCAATACCGGAGACCCCATCCCGGAGGAGGCAATTCCCAGACTCTGGGAGAAGTTTTATAAAGTAGACAAGGCAAGGACCAGAAGCTACGGCGGATCCGGCGTGGGGCTTTCCATCGTAAAGGCAGTGATGGAGCTGATTCACGAGGAGTACGGCGTGAAGAACTACGACAACGGCGTGGAGTTTTGGTTTGAGCTGCCCACGAACGCAGTGTAGAGGATAAAGCCGATGAGTACAGCGATCATTGATTACGGTGCCGGGAACATCAAGAGCGTAGAGAATGCCATGCGAACCCTGGGAGAAGAGACGGAGCTTACCAGCAGTCCGGAGCGGATTCTGGCAGCGGATCACGTGATTTTGCCGGGGGTTGGCTCCTTTGGTGATGCCATGGCCTGCATCCGCGAAAGGAACTTAGAACCGGTGATTCATGCGGTCTGCGAGCGGGGAACGCCGTTTCTGGGGATCTGTCTGGGACTGCAGATCCTTTTTGAGGAAAGTGAGGAAAGCCCGGGGGTGAAGGGGCTTTCGATTTTAAAGGGACGGGTGGTCCGCTTCCCGAAGCAGCAGCCGGACACCTTTCGCCGGGAGAACGGGGCGAAGGATGCGTGCCTGAAGGTGCCGCAGATCGGCTGGAACTGCCTGCAGTACCCGGCAGGGCGGGAAAGAGGACGGCTCTTTGCCGGAATCCCGGAAGGGGAATACGTGTACTTTGTCCACTCCTACTATCTGGAGGCAAAGGACCCTTCCATTGTGACAGCCCGGGCGGAGTACGGCATTACGTACGATGCCAGCGTGGAACAAGGAAACGTCTTTGCCTGCCAGTTCCACCCGGAGAAATCCGAGCGGGTTGGTATGGAGATACTGCGAAACTTTCTAAGAATATGCTGATTTAATCAGCGTTTCCATAAGAATTTAAAACCAATGCTGCATGGCAGCAGGAAAGGACAGCAATGCTGACAAAACGAATCATTCCCTGCCTGGATGTCAAGGACGGACGCGTCGTGAAGGGCGTTAATTTTGTGCAGCTGCGGGATGCCGGGGATCCGGTGGAGGCAGGAGAGGCGTACTCCAAGGCCGGTGCCGATGAGCTGGTGTTTTTGGACATTACGGCGACCAGCGATGCAAGAAATACCGTGGCGGACATGGTGCGGCGCGTGGCAGAGAGGGTATTTATTCCCTTCACGGTCGGCGGCGGAATTCGTACCGTGGAGGATATGAAGGCTATTTTGCGGGAAGGCGCCGACAAGATCTCGGTGAACTCGGCGGCTATTAAACGGCCGGAACTGATCGCGGAAGGCGCAGACAAATTCGGCAGCCAGTGCATCACGGTTGCCATTGATGCCAGACGCAGGGCACCGGCCGCAGGGAAGGCCTGGAGTGAAGAGGATGGCTGGACGGTATACATCGCCGGCGGACGCATCGATACGGGGATTGACGCACTGGAATGGGCACAAAAGGCGCAGGACCTGGGCGCCGGTGAGATCCTTCTGACCAGTATGGACTGCGACGGAACAAAGGCCGGGTACGATATTCCGCTGACAAGAGCGGTTTCGGATGCGGTAGGGATTCCGGTGGTTGCTTCGGGCGGCGCCGGCAGTAAGGAGCACTTTCTGGAGGCGCTTTCCGAGGGCGGCGCAGATGCGGCCCTCGCGGCGTCGTTGTTTCACTTTAAGGAACTGGAGATTGCAGAGGTGAAGGAGTATCTGGACCGGCACGGCGTGCCGGTGCGGAGGGTCTAGTACATCGATTTTTAAATAACTAGCCACCTGCCTGTGCAGTAACGAAACGGAGCGTATTTGCTCCGTGTGAAATAGAAAGGAAAAACGATGAGTACAGAAATCATAAACACTGTGTGCGGCGACGCCGAGCCCCGGCTCGTGCTGCACTTTTTTGAGGAGCTTTGCAAGATTCCCCACGGCTCCTTCCACACGGAAAAGGTCAGCGACTGGATCGCATCCTATGCCGAGGGAAAGGGATTGTGGCATCTGCAGGATGCATCCGGCAATGTGATCATCAAAAAGGACGGTACCGGACGGGGCAAGGACAGCGCACCGGTGATTCTGCAGGGCCACATGGATATGGTTCTGGAGAAGACCGACGATTGCCCGCTGGATCTGGAGAAGGATCCGATCGTTTTAAAGCGCGACGGCGATACGCTCTATGCAGAAGGGACGACGCTGGGCGGCGATGACGGCATCGCAGTCGCTATGATGCTGGCACTTCTGGAGGACGATACGCTGGAGCACCCGCCGCTGGAGTGTGTCTTTACGGTGAATGAGGAGGTGGGTCTTCTGGGCGCTGCGGCACTGGATGTTGCGCCGCTGGAGGGTCGCCGCATGATCAACATTGATTCCGAGGATGAGGGGATATTTACCGTTGGGTGTGCTGGCGGCGCCGAGGAGCATTGCACGCTTCCGGTATCCAGAGCAGAGCGCACCGGTCTTGTCATGACCATCACCATTAACGGTCTGCTGGGCGGTCATTCCGGCACGGGAATCAACCTTGGCCGGGCGAATGCGGATATTTTGATGGGGCGCGTTCTGTATGCGCTGCTGGAGGAGACCTCTGCAGTGCTGATCTCTGTGGACGGCGGCAGCAAGGACAATGCCATCCCCAGAGCCTGCACGGCTGCGGTGATGATCGATGATGCGGAGCGGGAGAGCGCAGAGCGCATTGCCCGTGAGAGAATGGAGCAGATTCTCCGAGAGTACTACGTAGCTGACCCTTCCATCGCCTATCAGATTTCCTTCGGAAATGCCGGGGAGGAGACAATGGCGCCGCTGACAAGGGAGGATACCAGACGCATCGTCGATTTCCTGGTCCTGACGCCGAATGGCCTGTTCGAGACGGATCCTCTGGATAAGAGTATGCCGCAGACCTCTTTGAATCTGGGAATTCTGACAACTGCTGCGGACCACGTTACCGCGGTGTACCTTGTGCGCTCCTGCGTGAACTCGCAGAAGAAAATGCTCCAGGAGAAGGTGGAGCGCCTGACAGGGCTCCTTGGCGGTACAACCGAGGTGAAGGGAGCCTATCCTGCCTGGGAGAGAGCGCAGAAGTCCCCGCTTTGCGACGAGCTGGCCCGGATTTATGAGCAGCAGACCGGGGAAAAGCCGGTGATCACTACCATTCACGGGGGACTGGAGTGCGGCCTCTTAGCGGCGAAACTCGAGGGGCTTGACTGCGTGTCCATCGGCCCGGATCTAGCAGACATTCATACGCCGGATGAGAAGCTCTCCATTGCGTCGGCACATCGGGTGTGGAAGTTCCTTCTGGCTGTCTTGCAGGAGATGGCTGCGGAGTAGTTCCATCCGGTGCATTGTTTGCGTTATAGCCGGCCTGACGAACCGGCCATTTTCCCACAGAGCTGTGAGGCGTTATGTCTGAAATTGCCAATGACTGGCTGCCTGCCGTAGAGGCAGAGTTTAAAAAGCCGTATTATAAAAATTTATACGCATTTGTTCGAAACGAATACGCGACCAGAACCATCTATCCACCGGCGGGGGATATCTTCAACGCACTGCATCTGACGCCGCTTTCCAAAGTGAAGGTGGTGATTCTGGGGCAGGATCCCTACCATGAGCCGCAGCAGGCACACGGTCTTTGCTTCTCCGTGCTCCCGCAGCAAAAGACCCTGCCGCCGTCTCTGGTGAACATCTATAAGGAACTCCATGACGATGTTGGCTGCAAGATGCCGAACAACGGGTATCTCGTTCCGTGGGCAAGGCAAGGCGTTTTGATGCTGAACACCGTGCTGACGGTGCGGGCCCATGCGGCCAATTCCCATCACGGACAGGGGTGGGAGCAGTTTACGGATGCGATATTGAAGGCGGTGAACGAGCAGGATCGCCCCATCGTGTACCTTCTGTGGGGCTCTCAGGCCCAGGCCAAAATACCGATGCTCACCAACCCGCAGCATTTGATTCTAAAAGCCCCCCACCCAAGCCCGCTGTCCGCGTACCGCGGCTTTTTCGGGTGCGGTCATTTCTCCAAATGTAACCAGTTTCTGGAGAGCCACGGGGAAACGCCCATCGACTGGCAGATTCCGGATGTACTAGCCAGCGACAGGTGAACTGTAACCACGTCTCGGGGCTTCCGTCGGGAATGGTCGGTGCTCATGTTTTCCTCGCAGGGATTCTCTATGAATGTCCCAGATTCACCAAACGCCCGATTCGCGCAAA
>CAVKRN010000072.1:0-9419 GCA_963658695.1 bacterium | reverse complement strand
AAACGTGTAACATCTGTTCAGTTCAGTACCTGGTGATTTCAACGTGAACTTTTCGCTTGCAGACAACTTCACGATTGAAATTGGCAGGTGGGCAAGGTCCGAAGAACCTCTGCCCGGCTACATCGAGGTTTTCCGAAGGAAAATCGAGATGCGGGCTGAATTGTTGCAGGTATAGTTGGAGGATAAGGATGAATACAATGGAATTAAAATACGGCTGCAACCCCAACCAGAAGCCGGCCAGAGTCTACATGGAGGATGGAAGAGAGCTTCCGGTTACCGTAGTGAACGGACGTCCCGGCTACATCAATTTGCTGGATGCCTTGAATGGCTGGCAGCTGGTGTCGGAGCTAAAGCGCGCGACCGGGAAGCCCGCTGCCGCTTCTTTTAAGCACGTGTCACCGGCGGGAGCAGCCATTGGCCTGCCGCTTTCCGAGACCGAGGCGCAGATTTACTGGGTGGCCGATATGGGCGAGCTTTCGCCGATGGCAAGCGCGTACGCACGGGCAAGAGGCGCGGATCGCATGAGCTCTTTTGGCGATTTTATCTCTTTGTCTGATACCTGTGATGCCGACACGGCACGTTTGATCCAGCGAGAGGTTTCGGACGGTGTTATCGCACCTGCGTATGACGAAGATGCGCTGGAGATTCTGAAGGCTAAGAAGAAGGGCAACTACTGCATCCTTCAGATGGATCCGTCCTATGAGCCGGCTCCGGTGGAGCACAAGCAGGTGTACGGTGTTACCTTCGAGCAGGGACGGAACAACGTTGTCATTGATGAGGAAATGTTCCGGAATATTGTGACGAAGAATAAGGATCTTCCGAAGGCTGCAGTGGATGATATGGCGATTGCCATGATCACGCTGAAGTATACGCAGTCCAACTCGGTGTGCTACGTCAAGGGCGGACAGGCCATCGGAATCGGCGCCGGACAGCAGTCCCGGATTCACTGCACGCGTCTGGCCGGGCAGAAGGCAGACAACTGGTGGCTCCGTCAGTCGCCGAAGGTCCTTGGCCTTCCGTTCCGCGCGGATGTAAAGCGTGTGGACAAGGACAACGCCATCGATCTGTACATCGGCGATGAATACGAGGATCTTCTGGAGGAAGGCAGCTGGCAGCGCGTGTTCACGCAGAAGCCGGAGGTGTTCACCAGAGAGGAAAAGAAAGCATGGCTGGCCAAGAACACGGATGTGGTTCTGGGATCGGATGCCTTTTTCCCGTTTGGAGACAACATTGAGCGTGCGTATAAGAGCGGCGTTAAATACGTGGCAGAGCCCGGCGGCTCCGTGCGGGACGACAATGTCATTGAGGCGGCGGATCGCCATGACATGGTGATGTGTTTTACGGGACTTCGTTTGTTCCATCATTGAGGGGATTGTCTGCAAATGCGTGTAGGAACAGGATATGACGTGCACAAGCTGGTCGAAGGCCGCAAATGCATCATTGGGGGAGTAGACATCCCCTATGAGAAAGGACTTGCAGGACATTCCGATGCGGATGTTCTCCTGCATGCGATTATGGATGCGCTTTTAGGCGCGGCTGCTTTGGGGGATATCGGCAAATGGTTTCCGGATACGGATCCGGAATGGGAAGGTGCCGATTCCTTGAAGCTTACCGGAAGAGTCGGTGAAATTCTGAATGAACATGGATTTCTCATCGAGAACATCGATGCGACGATCATCGCACAGGCTCCGAAGATGCGTCCGCACATCGATGCGATGCGCAGTAACATTGCGGAGGCACTTGGCTTGGAGTTAGAGCAGGTCAGCGTGAAGGCGACGACGGAAGAGCACCTTGGATTTACCGGGCGCGGAGAAGGAATTTCCTCGCAGGCGGTGTGTCTTCTTACTTCGCCGAGAGATCTGGTGGCGCAGCAGGTGGCGCTCAATACCGAAGGCGGCTGTAGTGGATGCGGCGGCTGCGCGGGAATGTGATATACGAAGGTCAAAGGCGGTTGACGTCCTTTTGGTGTGGGAACGCATGTGAGAGGACGGATGCGTGTGGACCGGCGACCGGCTTGGAAGGAAGTGCATCCTATTATGGGGATGATTCAGACAGTAAAGGAAGAAATTGAAATCATAAAGGACCGCGATCCGGCACTGCACAGCGTCTGGGAGGTTTTCCTGTATCCCAGCTTCTGGGCAATTCTGGCGTACCGAAGAGCGCACAGGCAGTATGAAAAGGGCCATTTTTTCCGCGCACGGTGGATTTCCCAGAGGAGCGCTAAAAAGACGCGCATCGAGATTCATCCCGGTGCCCGGATCGGCAAGGGACTTTTTATTGACCACGGGACCGGTGTAGTGATCGGAGAAACGACGATCATCGGGGATAACTGCACGCTGTATCAGGGCGTGACCTTAGGCGGTACGGGTAAGGAGCAGGGCAAGCGCCACCCGACACTGGGGAACAATGTAATGGTCGGTGCCGGCGCGAAGGTCCTTGGCTCCTTTAAGATCGGAGACAACTGCCGCGTTGCGGCAGGAAGCGTCGTGCTGCAGGAGGTTCCGGCGAACTGTACCGTGGTGGGCATTCCGGGACGCGTTGTAAAGGTGGTTTCCGGCAAGGCCAAGGGCGGAAGCGGCGAGCTGGATCAGATTCATTTTCCGGACCCGGTTCGCTTAGATGTTGTGTGCCTTAACCGCGGTCAGACAGCAATTGCAAATCAGCTGGTGGACCTGCAGAATGAAATTCGAGAGGATAAGGCGCAGCACCGGAAATTCCGGGAGGAGATGGACGCAGAGCGCCGGGAGAATGAGAAGCTTCGAAAGGAGTGCGAGGAGCTTCGTCTGCAATGTGAAAGGCTGCAAAGCGAGCTGACGGCGCGATGTTGAAGCATCGTTTAGAAGCAAGCAGACAGCAGGTTGTAGTTCACACTTCCATCAGACCTCGTTACTGGTGGGCGCTTGTACAGTGATGACAGCAGCCACTAGGAAATGCGTCAGGAGAGAATACATGGCAATCGAAATTTATAATACAGAGAGCAAGCGGCTTGAGGAGTTCAAGCCCATTGAAGAGGGAAAGGTGCGCATGTATGTGTGCGGACCTACCGTATACAATCTGATTCACATCGGAAATGCGCGCCCGATGATCGTATTCGATACAGTGCGCCGGTATTTTGAATACAAAGGCTATCAGGTCAATTACGTTTCTAATTTCACCGATGTGGACGATAAGATCATCAAGGCGGCGAATGCAGAAGGAGTGGAATCCTCGGTAATTTCGGAGCGTTATATCGAAGAGTGCAAAAAGGATATGGCGTCTTTGAACGTGAAGCCGGCCACCACGCACCCGCAGGCAACCCAGGAAATCCAGGGCATGATCGAGATGATTCAGACGCTCATCGACAACGGGTATGCGTATGTGGCAGAGGACGGAACGGTGTATTTTTCGGTTCGTATGGACCGTCACTACGGCAAGCTCTCCCACAAGAATTTAAATGACCTGAAGTTTAATATGCGTGATATCGCCGTTTCCGGCGAGGAGCAAAAAAGAGATCCGCTGGACTTTGTCCTCTGGAAGCCCAAAAAGGACGGCGAGCCCTACTGGGATTCACCGTGGTGCAAGGGACGCCCCGGCTGGCACATCGAGTGCTCAGTAATGTCCAGGAAGTACCTGGGAGAGACCATTGACATCCATGCCGGCGGAGAGGACCTTATTTTCCCGCATCACGAGAACGAGATTGCCCAGTCGGAGTGCGCTAACGGCAAGCCGTTCGTGCACTACTGGATGCACAACGCCTTTTTGAACATTGACAACCATAAGATGTCCAAGTCGCTGGGTAATTTTAAAACCGTGCGTGACATCATCACGCAGTACGATCCGCAGGTGCTGCGGTGCCTGATGCTCAGTGCCCATTACCGGAGTCCTCTGAATTTCTCTGCGGAGCTTATGGCGGCGGCAAAGGCTTCCTATGAGCGCATTACGACCTGCATGGAGAATTTGAATTACCGCTTGTCTAAGGCCAAGACTGCCGATCTTTCGGTGGGTGAGGAGGCGATCCTTACGGAGGCAGATGCATGCCGCAAAGAATTTGAGAAGGCAATGGATGATGACTTCAACACGGCCGATGCGCTGGCCGGTGTGTTTGATCTGGTGAAGCTCATCAATACAAAGACCGGAGAAGAGAGCTCAGAGGCACTGCTGGAAGCACTGAAGCAGGAGCTGAATGACCTGTGCGGCGTGCTGGGACTGATTGCGGAGCGCCAGGTAGAGACCTCGGCGGATGAGACTGCCTGGGTGGAAGATATGATTGCACAGCGGCAGGAAGCGAGAAAGAACAAGGATTTTGCAAAGGCGGATGCCATTCGCGATGAGCTGACTGCAAAGGGAATTGTTCTGGAGGACACCCGCGAGGGAGTGAAATGGAAGAAGGCGTAAAGGACGGGCAGCAATGCGCGAATTCTGCGGAGACTGCGGACGTTGCGAGGGCTGCGGAATCGGTGCCCGCAGCGGACTTTTGCGGTGAAATCCAAAGGGTTTTTCCGGAAAAGCCGGTGGACATTCGCATGTATTCGCCGCTGGCACTGGCGTTTCTCGGGGACGGAATCTATTCGGCGATTGTCCGTACGATGGTGATCTCCAAGGGAAACTGTCAGGCCAAAAAGCTGCACGAACGGACAAGACGCCTGGTTTCGGCGGGCGCACAGGCCAGGATCGGAGATGCCATCCGGGAGCTGTTAACGGACGAGGAGCAGCGCATCTACCACAGAGGGCGCAATGCCAATCCGCCGCATCACGCCAAAAGTGCGTCGTACGAGGATTACATGAAAGCGACGGCGCTGGAGACGCTTTGCGGGTATCTGTACCTAAAGGGCGATACGACGCGGTTTCTGGAGCTTTTAAAGGCAGGAATCGAGCGGGCAGACATACGAATATAACGGTTTTGGTGTCGGTTATAGAAATGAATGATCACTCAGAGAGGAAATGACGTAAGAAATGGAACATAAGATATCCAGTCGCAAATATGCAGAGCAGAAGCAGGCCGATAAGGAAGCGGGCCGCAAGAAGGGACAAAAGCCGGTAAAGGATGAGCAGCAGAATAAGAGCGCCGCTTCGGGAAATCGCCGGAGAAAACCCAAGTCAAACGGCCAAAAGCACCAGTCCTACCTGAACTATAAGCTGGACGACAATACCGCGATTGGTGAGAACGAGAGCCGCGTGGAAGGAAGAAATGCGGTGACAGAGGTGTTCCGGAGCGGGCGCACGGTGGATCGTCTGTATGTTTTGGATGGCTGCCAGGACGGCGCGGTGAACACCATCAAGCGGGAAGCGGCAAAGGCCGGCACGCCCATCAAGTATGTTACCAGAGAGCGGCTGGATCAGATGTCCGAGACGGGAAGCCACCAGGGCGTTATGGCGGTGCTGGCGGCCTATCACTATTCTGAGCTGGAGGATATGTTCGAACTGGCAAAGAAGCGGGAAGAGGATCCGTTCTTTATCTTGTTGGACAACATTGAGGATCCCCATAATCTGGGAGCCATTCTGCGAACCGCCAATATTGTGGGCGCGCACGGCGTTATCATTCCGAAGGATCGGGCGGTTGGACTTACCGCAACCGTGGCCAAGGCGTCGGCGGGAGCGATCAACTACACGCCGGTTGTGAAGGTGACCAACATGGCGGCAACCATCGAGGAGCTTAAGAAAGAGGGCATGTGGTTTGTCTGCGCGGATATGGGCGGAACTCCCATGACCAAGCTGAATCTTGCCGGATCCATCGGACTGGTGATTGGCAATGAGGGAAGCGGTGTATCGCGCCTTGTAAAGGAAAAGTGCGATATCATTGCGTCCATTCCGCAGAAGGGACAGATCAATTCCCTGAATGCGTCGGTGGCAATGGGCGTTCTTTCTTACGAAATTCTGCGGCAGAGGACCATGTAACGTCCTGTGGGGGTGGGCATTCACAATGATGTGCAGCGCATATTTGCGGTGATGCGCGGAAGATTGGCGCCTTTACAGTAACTGGCGATGGATAACTATGGCTGTTTTATATCATACGTTCACAGATGAAGAACTGATTGCTCGCAGTCGCAGCGGAGATTCCGCTGCGACTGATTTTCTAATGGACAAATACAAAGGTCTGGTTCGCAGCAAAGCTAACGGCTGGTATTTGCCGGGAGGCGGCGACCGGGAGGATCTGATTCAGGAGGGAATGGTAGGGCTTTTTAAGGCACTTAGGGATTACGAAGGTGGGAAAGGTGCCAGTTTTTATACCTTTGCGGGGATGTGCATCACCCGGCAGCTGTATTCGGCCGTGGAGTCCTCCGGGCGCAAAAAACATCAGCTTCTCAACGATGCCGTCTATGGTGATGAGCCTCTCGCCGGGATTGCCGATCGCGGGGGCGATCCGGAGCAGCAGTTCATTTCGGAAGAAAGCGGACGGGAGCTGGAGGAGAGTATTCGTGCTGCGTTAAGCCCGATGGAAGCACAGGTGCTGGAATTGTATCTGGAAGGCATGGACGGCGCGGCCATTGCGAAACGCCTCGGGCGCGAACCCAAGGCGGTGGACAATGCGCTGCAGCGCGTCAAAGGAAAAGTGAGAAGACTTCTAAGGAAATGCTGATTGAATCAGCGTTTTCCAAAAAGATAGTTGACATAGCAAGGCGATGGTTGTATTGTATCTTCAACACAAGACCTACTAAAGCAATAGGAATAGAGGTACAAATGAGCATACGATTTACGAAACTGAATCGATGGAATTATCGCTTTGGACGAATGTGACAGCACGGCTTGATGGTTGTAATATAGCTTTCACATATGTGGCACCTGTAAGACAGGGCCCTAACACCAAAGGAGAATACGACAATGAGTGAGCATGAATTTAAATTTGAAACCAAGCAGCTGCATGTAGGACAGGAGCAGGCAGATCCGGCAACCGATTCCCGTGCCGTTCCGATTTATCAGACCACTTCCTATGTGTTCCACAATGCACAGCATGCGGCAGACCGTTTCAGCCTTCGCGATGCCGGCAACATTTACGGAAGACTCACGAACAGCACCCAGGGTGTTTTCGAGGAGAGAATCAATGCTCTTGAGGGAGGCGTCGGTGCACTGGCACTGGCTTCCGGCGCAGCCGCTGTTACCTACGCGATTACCGCGCTTGCACACGCAGGACAGAATGTGGTGGCACAGACCACGATCTACGGCGGCTCCTACAACCTGCTTAAGCACACCCTTCCGAATTACGGTGTAACGGCGAAGTTCGTGAACACCAGAAACCTCGAAGAGGTTGAGGCTGCTATCGATGAGAACACCCGTGCGGTGTACATCGAGACCCTTACGAACCCGAACGCAGACATTCCGGATATCGAGGCCATTGCGGATATTGCTCATCGGCACGGCCTGCCGCTGGTCATCGATAACACCTTCGGAACACCGTACCTGATTCGTCCGATCGAATACGGCGCAGATATTGTTGTTCACTCCGCGACGAAGTTCATCGGCGGTCACGGCACCACGCTCGGCGGCATCATCGTTGACGGCGGAACCTTTGACTGGTCCTCCAGCAAGCTGTTCCCGCAGTTTACGGAGCCCAATGAGTCTTACCACGGCATCTCCTTTGTACAGGCAGCCGGCAAGGCGGCGTATGTGACCTACATTCGCGCCATCATCCTTCGTGATGAGGGTGCTGCGATTTCTCCCTTCAATGCGTTCCTGCTCCTGCAGGGGACCGAGACGCTGTCCCTTCGTCTGGAGCGCCACTGGGAGAACACCGAGAAGGTGCTGGAGTATCTGACAAAGAGCCCTTATGTTAAATCCGTGAACCATCCGGCACTGGAAGAGCATCCGGATCATGCCCTGTTTGAGAAATACTTCCCCAATGGCGGCGGTTCCATCTTTACCTTTGACATCAACGGCGGACAGAAGGAAGCATTCGCGTTCATCGATCACCTGCAGATCTTCTCACTGCTTGCCAATGTGGCAGATGTGAAGTCTCTGGTTGTACATCCGCTGACAACAACCCACGCAGAGCTTTCGGCAGAAGAGGCAGCCGAGCAGAACATTCTGCCGTCTACCATCCGTCTTTCCATCGGAACCGAGAACATCGACGATATTCTCTGGGATCTGGATCAGGCGCTGAAGGCTGCATTTGAGCAGTAATCCAAGTACTTTTTCCTCCAATTAGATGACGTAACTATTCAGCATCCCATTCGCAAAAAATGTGCGTGGCTCTGGATAGTTACCATACGACGAAGAACCGGCAGCATCCTCATAATCGAGGTGCTGCCGGTTCTTTGTCGTAGAAAGTCAAGTGAATGGCGGAATGGTTATGATTTTATTTTTTATGTTTGTTTACAACACCGGAGAGGACACCGAGCGCTCCGATGGCAGCGGCGCCTGCGGCGAGAGCGACCTTATTCTCGGAGACGAGTGCCTTTGCTTCATCAGCATTTTTCGGGAGCTTGTCCTTGGCAGCGCCGAGGCCTTCTTTGACCTTAGAGGAGCCGTCGCTGAGTCTCTCGGAAACAGATTTCTTCACCGGCTCTTCGATGACGTGGTAGCGCTTTAAGAGCTTCTCAATGTCGGTTCCGCGGATTTTATGCATTGCAGCATTGATCAGAGCATCAACAGCCGGTCCCATGGATCCGTCGTTGAGCGGGCGTCCGTCGCGAAGGGCTACGGTCGCGTGGAGAAGGTCACGCACATCGTAGGTGCTGCCCCATACCTCCGGAACGCCGCGGTCGATATCCAGCAGGGTATATACGGCCTCCATGCCGGTACGGATGGAATACTCTGTGGTGAAAATGGTGTCGCGCGGTGTCTCGGCGAACTGTCCGAGGAAGGCAAAGTTCACAGCACCCTCCGGAACAACGTCCGGGCGGTCGCCGGCTTCACGAGGCATGAAGAAGGCTGTGATGTACGGCATCATAACGGGAACGGTATTGCAGCTTTCCTCTGCCAGTGTCTCGATTTCTTCGGTCGGAACGCCGAGGTGGTACAGCCACTCTTCGCAGATCTCCTTGCCGGTGCAGTCGCGCATGGGCTTTTTGATGTAATCGCCCGGACGGTCGGAGAAGAGAGCGTATACCCAGACAAGGCACTGATTCTTGGGCTGCGTGCGGAACTGGGGCTGACGATTGATGGTCCAGGACAACAGCCAGGAGGAATCCTGCGCAGTGACGATTCCGCCGGTAACGACACCGCCGCTGAAAGGATCGCGGTGGCAGATGTTCTTGATGTAAGGGATGACCTTGTCGTCCAGTGTGGTGACAGTGGCACTCATCCAGTTGGACTGTTCCGGATCGTAGTCAAATTTCTCCGGATGACCAAAGGACGGATCCTGCAGTGCGATCTTATGCCACATATCCCAGCCGCCGCCTTCGTGGAGATCCGGATCGAAGGGGGCAGGAGAGTCCTGACTGCCCATGGTAGCATTCTCTACACAGCCGCCGTTGGTGATGAAGACCAGGTCATTTTCGGTGAGC
>CAVKRN010000071.1:0-9617 GCA_963658695.1 bacterium | reverse complement strand
ATCGAACTGGCCGTGCGCCTTGTTTTTGGCGTTCTGGCCGTGTATGTCGTGCCGGTGGTAGCCGGTGCAATCAAGCAGATGCTGGCGGAGTCCGCAGTCGGCAAGGCCGTCCTGGCGGCACAGCAGACGCTCTGGGAGAAATCCGGCGAAGAGCGGAAGGATTTCGCCATGAAGGTAGCAAGAGAGGCGCTGGATGCGCTGCATATCAGTATGTCGGATGATCAGCTCTCTACACTGATCGAGGCTGCTGTGCGTGAGCTTCGGATGGCGGAAGAGGAGGCGTGATGGTCAGCTCATGTGGACATGACGAAAACGGCAAGTATAAGGGTGGCAAGGCAGGCGACCAGACCGGAACAGAGTACTACCTGCGGACGTGGTACAAGCCGTCTTATGGCTGGGATTGCGTGCTGAGGCATCCGGATAGGAGAGTAGGCACCGTCTTGGCAGATATCGCCACCAAGGCGGCAAAAAACGACAAGGTCGGCTATGACCAGAACGAGCGCGGTACCTACTATCTGCAGCTCAAGGCTGTTGGCTGGCATCCGGATCGAATCACGGTAGCGTGCGAGTCAGACTGCTCCGCATCGACTGCGGCAGCGGTGATTGCGGCAGGCCATCAGTGCGGACAGACAAAGCTTCAGCAGGTGAACTCCGGTCTTACAACGTACTCAATGAAAAAGGCTTTGGTGAATGCCGGTTTTGAGTGCCTGACCGAGAGCAAGTACCTCACAAGTGATGCGTACCTTCTTCCGGGCGACATCATCCTGAGCGAGGCCCACCATGTAGTAATCAACGTATCAGCTGGGGCATCAAGCACCCAGACAGCAAGTGAGGTAAAGAACGTGACACAATATGCAGCTACGGTCAGCGTGAGCGCTGGATCGTACTTGAACGTAAGAAAAGGCCCGGGCGAGCGGTTCGCCGTGGCCACACTGGGGACGGATCAGACACCGATCAGACTCCCCAAGGGGGCCATTGTATCCATTGATCAGGAGTCTGGCGGTTTCGGCAGATGGACTGGTACCGGGCTCTGGATGAGTCTGGCATATCTGAAGAGGTGAGGACCATGAAAGAGCTATGGCATAAAATCCTCCAGGCGCTGTGTAGCCTTCGTGGCCACAGCTGGTACATCACGGAGTCATGCGGACGGCACGTGTGGTACTGCCGGAAGTGTGGTAAAATGGTGCAAGAACCTCCAAGAGGCAAATAGCGAAATGGCACGGATCGCGACCGTGGGGAGTGCGGAGTGGACAGGAGGCACGCACAGCAGGATGAGCGGGTAGGCCTGCAAAGTGGTGGGGATGGACGCGTCCCTGCCACTATTTTTTATTGATATATTTAGTAATGTGCGTTAGTATAATTACATGAGGGGAACATCCTCAAATACTGGGCAAGCAGAGAAAGGAGAAGCCATGGAAGAGATGGACAAGAAGGAAATCAAAGAAGTCATTGAGTGGTGTGACGAAAAAGGACACAGCGAGCATGAAATTCTGGAGTTGATCCGGAGAATCGTGGGCGCCAAGTCAAGAGAGGAGCAATAGCTCCGAAAGAGCGGAAACAGGGCGGCGGACTTGCCAAAGCCGCCCCATTCCTTACAGCTGATTGTATGGGGTGGCGGCATGAATGGCAAGAGAAAGGGGCAAGATTGTCCGAGAAATTTGACCAAATCAAGTACAATAACGATTACAACAGACAGAATTACGATCGGATCGGCCTAATGGCTCCAAAGGGGCGCAAGGCCGAAATCAAGGAAGCGGCCAAAGCGGCAGGGATGAGTCTGAACGAGTATATTCTCACGGCAGTGGCCGAGAAGATGGGAGGAAAGCATGGAAAGATGGACGCTTGAGCGGATCAAAAAGGGGATGGCTGAGGCGTAAGCGTCGAATCGACTGCTTGTAAAACGGGATCTTACATGATACATTCACCTTACACGATTTTATTCTCTGGCCGTCCTTCGGGGCGGCTTTTATTATGCTTTGTGACACAGAAATGTGACACGAAACCTAGGAAAAGCCTATAACAGCGGGCTTTTTAAGTGCCTAAAATCGGTTCGAATCCTGTCGCCCCGATACCAAGAAAAACCTTGGAATTTCAACAAACGTTGATTTTCCAAGGTTTTTTGATGCTTACAGTATATCTGCATGGAGTAAAGCACATCCTTTGGAAAAAAAGCCGCTCGGTACGCCAATACCGGGCGGCTTCATCGTCTCTATTTGAAATCACTTGTAAAAAGAGGAAGCCCTAGTGGAGACATCCCAATAGCGCTGACCATCGAGTTTATCTCCGCTCGCATATTACTATAGACAAGATTTTCTGCCGAATGGATCAAAGTATCTGCGTCGACATTCTTCTCTGAGTCCTTCGCGGTAAACGAAATCGTATACATTACCAGGAAATCCTTTGGAAGTGTATCCGCATCTATGGATTCCGGGCGCGTGATAATCAAACGAAAGCTGCCATTCATGACACCATTTTCAAACGAGCTGATCTTTCTCTGCAAAGACATTTTAAGCGATATAGGAGTATCCACTGGAGCATCGTTAACAACGTGGACATCCACTACACGATAATTAAAATTAGTGATCATATTACATTTCCTTCATAACAGATTTTTCAAAATCAACTTTTAAGATCTTTGTCGAATTCTCATACTCAAAAGTTTGTGAGGCTGTTTTACTTTCCTGTGCGAAGACAGATTTTCTCTCTTTAGCATCAAGCATGCCATTGTAGTAGGAGAGAGCATCGGAAACATATTGGTTTAAGCTTATTTCCTGTTCTTTGGCACGATTCGCTGCAACTTCATGCATGATGTGAGATATCCTTAAAGCAAAGCGGCCACTGTATCTTTTTCGCGGAGAAGTTATTTTGGGTTCCGGAATTTCAAGGCCCATCTCCGGAGCAAAATCTAACCAGGCGGCCTCATTTTCTTCTAGTTCACTAATTGCCTCGTCAGGAGTGTTCCCCTGCCCAACAATCGTGTCTACATCCAGACAACGCGCGATCCAATACGGAACGCCCTCCACCAATTCCTGTGAAACCGTGAAATTATATTTCATCTAGCACCTCCGGCCTTAACTCGCTGAATTTTTGACGCAGTTCAACGACATATATCCGCTTAATTGGTTCTCCATCAGAATGAACAGGTATTGGATACACCCACTTCGGATCGGCAGTATGTTTAATCGCACGGTGGTTTGTTTTTCGATCAGGGATGCAACCGAAAAATGATGCAACGGCGACCAAATCATTCCATGTTATGTCTACTGGCGGCTTTTCAGCGAAAAACTTTTTCAGTAATTTATCCCTTTTCGACACCTACGCCTCCTTGAACTAAATAGTATCATATTTGATACTAAACAGAACGTAAAAAGTTGGACAAAACTGCTCGGTACGCCAATACCGGGTGTATATATAAAGCTACAGGTCTCCCTGTGGCTCCCATTCAACCCCCGCCGCGAATAGATAAGTACGGCGTGCCGCTCATCGAGGTGCGTACAGCCAGCGACAGCAAGCCGATTCGCTCTGTGGCAGTAAACAACGGCGAGTATCCTTTGAATATCGATTTCTCCCAGGTATGCAAGAAGAGAAGCACACTGAATGCGGTTCTGAACTACATGGTGAAGAACTATGGCATGAACCTGCGGACACTGACTGCGTCGGATGTCATCAACATCAACCAGGCGATTAAGAACCACGGTTTTCCGGAATTCAAGGAGATCGCAGAACACGCCGGTTTTGGCAAGGACGAGAACGGAAACTGGACAAGGCTCCTTATCGAGGACGAGACATTCCCTTTGCAGGAAGCACTCGACATTCAGAAAGATCCCAGATACAACAGCAACTGCGGCACCTATTAGGATACAGAATGAGGCTGAAAAACATGAGGACGTCATTAAGATTGTTGCAATTAACAGAAGCAACACTGACGTACAAAAGTTCTATTTTTACGAAGCATTCATAATAAACGGGGGCAAATCGCTGTTCAAGAACGGACGGCCAAATAGGTCGCTACCCGTCAACGATTCACCCTCATCTGTCTACAGTATAGCCCAGAGGTTAATTGCTGGCAAATTAGGGACGGATCACAAAATGGTGACATCCGCCGGTCAGTCGGCATCGACGAGACCTGGAACGATGACTTCGACTGGAGCGCCGAGTCAGAGGTGATCCAGAGCGGCCTTTCTGAAGCGCTCCACTCCGGTAACGAGATCTTAAAGGGAACCACGGTCAGCGAGACGAATTCCTTATTGTTGTTTTTCTTTGCGGCTTAGATACAGGAAGAACCCGACATTCAGCACGATGCCGACGGCCGTGGAGGCCGGTGCGGCAAGACCGATTTTGGTGAGGTTGGCATCGGGAAGACTGCTCATATAATACGCCAGCGGCAGTCGAACCAGAAGCGTCTGAACCAGCCCCTGGATCATAACCCAGAGCGTCTTGTCGGTGCCGTTGAAGTAGCCGACCATGCTGAACAGGATTGCCGTGACAATAGCCTCCGGCGCAAAGCCCTTCAGATAGTCGTAGCCGTTCTGGATGACGGCAGGGTCGGCTGTAAAGATGCCGGAGAGGAAGTCACCCTTCAGAAGAACCAGAATAAAGACGGCGATACCAAAGACGAGGCCAACGCCGATACCGGTGAACATAGCTTTTTTGGCTCTTTTGGAATTGCCGGCGCCGATGTTCTGGGAAACAAAGGATGCCATGGACTGCATCAGCGAGCTGGGAATCAGCATGGCAAAATTGACGATCTTGCAGGCGACGCCGTAGCCGGAGGACGCCTCCAGTCCAAGGCGATTCACGAAGGCGCACAGCGCAAGGAAGGACAACTGCGTCAGGAATTCCTGTAGCGCCAGCGGAAGGCCGATGGCAAGGAATTTGCGACATTGGGAATTCAGTCGCAGATCCCTTCTGCCAATGGTGAAAGGGAGGTCTTTTTTCAGAAGGATCACCAGCGCACATATCACACTGATCGCCTGCGCGAATACGGTTGCAAGCGCGGCACCGGCAGCATCCATGTGGAGGCCGGCCACCAGCAGTAGGTCACCGAAAATATTGCAGATGCAGGCAACCAGTACGAACAGGAGAGGTGATTTACTGTCACCGAGTCCGCGGAAAATCGCAGACAGCAGATTGTAGGCGACGATGAAGAAGATGCCGCAGCCGCAGATGCGGACGTAGCTGGCAGTTTGTGTAACCGCCTCATCAGGGGCTTGCATCAGTACTGAAATGGGCCTGGCCCAAAGGACCATCACAATGAACAATACAAGAGAAAGGATCAGGAAAACAGCGGCCGCACCGCCAATGACGGAGCCGATGAATTCGGACCGCTTTTCGCCCAGATACCGTGCAATGAGCACGGTGATGCCCATGGCAAGCTGTGTCACGACAAAGGTGACCAGATTCAGAACCTGGCTTCCGGTGGAAACGGCGGAGAGTCCGGAGGTGGAACCAAAGCGACCGACTACCAGAAGATCCACGGCGCCATAGGCAGCCTGCAGGGCGAGGGCACCCAGTACCGGGAGCATGAACAGAACGAGCTTTTTCAGAATACTGCCCTGTGTGAAATCCGATTTGTCATTGATTGCGTTCTTTGCTGCACTCATCGCTTAGTAAATTCCTCCTTTCGTTCATGATCCGGTAAAAGATTGTCATCGTGCGGATCATATTTAAGGCATCTTCCTCTGAGATTTCTTCCATATAAGGTTTCAGAGAAGAGAAAACCAGTGTATTGTAGGTCTGTGAAAGCGTTTGTCCCTTGGGGGTTATGGAAAGGAAGGTAATGCGCCCGTCCTCCGGGGAACTGGTCTTATTCAGAAGACCGGCACTCTCCATTTCCTTAATCGTGCGGGTGACACCGGGACGGGGAAGCCCCAGCGCATCGCTGATGTCCGACACCTTCACCGGAACGCCGTTTTGCTGAAGCTTCTCGATGGTATCCAGATACTGAATATAAGAAGAAGCGATTCCTTCCGGAAGATCCGGAAGAAGCTCACGTGCGCGTTTGGCAAGGTAGCAGGCATCCATCATTTGCTTCAATAAGTCGATGGTCATGTTCATTTCTCCTGCTGCTAATGTTTAATTGTAACCAATGGTAATTATCGTTGATAATTATAGAGTCAATGCCCGAAATTTCAAGAGAATATTTCAGAGTGCCATTCGCAAAACCACAGTTTTTACTAAATTCGTACACACTTTGAACACATATGGACGATATACTCGTAAGTGTTTTAAGGGAAGGATGATTCGTAAAGGAGGTATCTGCTATGTCGGATGAATATATGAATGAGAACATGAATGCCGGAGAGAATAATACCTCTGGCGCAGCTGGGCAGACCGGAAACGGAAACTACAGCTATAGCACGGGCAATAATAATGAAAGCTACCACAGTGCCTATTCTACGGGGTATCAGTCCAATGGCGGCGGATATGCGGGCGGCACCGGAAACGGACACGGTGGCAACAAGCACGGCGGAGGCGGCAAGATTGCCTTGGCGGTGATTGTGGCAGCAGCCGTCGGATTGGCAGGAGGGTATGGCGTGGCACAGACTACACGCCAGAGCCAGAGTTCAGTGGCGGAATCGAAGGAAGAAAGCGATGCGACGGAGGAGAAAACCACTCAGGAGGCCTCCGCAGAGAGCAGTGAATCTCAGACAGAAGACAGCTCCGAGAGCTCGACGGGTGATACCTTAAAGACCTCGAAGAGTACAGCGGTAGTCACCGATGTGACGCAGGTGGTAGAGGATGTGATGCCTTCCGTGGTATCTGTGTATAACAACTTTACACAGACAACACAGGATTTCTTCGGGCAGACCTACGCACAGGAGGGAACTTCCACTGGAACCGGATTTATCATCGCAGAGGATGAGGACAATGACGAGCTTTTGATTGCTACCAATAATCACGTAGTAGATGGAGCCGACAGCCTGGAGGTGCAGTTCATCGATGAGAGCACTGCGGAGGCGAACATCAAGGGAACCGATTCCAGCAATGATCTGGCTGTCATTGCGGTGAAGCTTAGTGACATTGACAGCGATACGCTGAGCCAGATTGAGGTGGCAACGCTTGGCAGCTCGGATGATCTGAAGATCGGAGAACCGGTGATTGCGATTGGCAATGCACTTGGCTACGGACAGTCGGTGACGACGGGAGTTGTCAGTGCACTGGATCGAGAGATGACGGTGGAGTCAGTTACCGGAAGCTTTATTCAGACCGATGCGGCCATTAACCCCGGCAACTCAGGCGGACCGCTGGTAGACCTCAACGGTAACGTCATCGGTATCAACTCCAGTAAAATTGGCGGTGACAAGGTCGACAGCATGGGATTTGCAATTCCGATCAGCCGCGCCGTACCGATTATTCAGGATCTGATGAACCAGAAGACCAAGACGACAATCGATGAGGACCAGAGAGGATATCTTGGCATCAGCGGCGTCAGTGTTACCAGCCAGGTGGCGAGTGCATACAGCATGCCGGAGGGCGTCTATGTTGCTCAGATCATCGAGGGCGGCGCAGCCGAGAATTCGGATATGCAAAAGGGTGATATCATTACTGCTCTGGAAGGCAGTACCGTCAGCGATATGGAAGAGCTGCAGAAGCAGTTATCCTATTACGCGTCCGGCGAAACGGTAACCATCACAGTACAGCGCGCAGACGGCTCCGGCGAGTATACCGAGCAGAAGATTGATGTAACATTGGGTGATAAGTCGACCCTGAGCAGCTACGAGGAAAGCCAGCAGCAGAGTAAGAGCAGCGGACGGCATTCCTACGGCTACAACAATGGCAGCAGCTCCGGCGATTCCGAAGATGCACAGCAGAGCGAGGAGAGTGGCAAGAACAGCACAGAAGGCAGCACAGCAGAGGAAAAGGAGTCGGAAAGCCAGGACTCCGGCAGCCAGTACTACTCCTTCCCGTTCGGAGATTTATTTGGTAAGAACTAACGGAGACAGCGCCCCGCACCGGATTGATGCGGGGCGCTGTTTTACGATTGAACGCAGAATGGTTATAATATAGGTACAGAAAAACAACGGAAGAGAAGCCAAGGGCTTCAAGAAAGGAGAGTTACATGAAATACAGATGTACGGTTTGCGGACATATTTATGATGAGGAGAAGGAAGGCGTCAAGTTTGCGGATCTTCCGGAGGATTGGAAGTGTCCTACCTGTAAGATGCCGAAGGACAAGTTTGCTCCGGTGGACGAGGAGAATCTTTCCTGGGCAGCCGAGCACGTCATCGGCGTTGCAAAGGATGCTCCGGAGGATATCAAGGCAGATCTTCGCGCCAATTTCGAGGGCGAGTGCTCGGAGGTTGGAATGTACCTTGCAATGTCCCGCGCAGCATTCCGTGAGGGATATCCGGAAGTTGGTCTTTATTATGAAAAGGCAGCCTATGAGGAAGCAGAGCATGCAGCGAAGTTTGCAGAGCTCCTCGGAGAGGTTGTTTCGGATTCGACCAAGCACAACCTGGAGGTTCGTGTAGCAGCAGAGAATGGCGCGACCGAAGGAAAGGTGGACCTTGCCAAGAGAGCAAAGGCACTGAATCTGGACGCCATTCATGATACCGTGCATGAGATGGCAAGAGATGAAGCCAGACATGGTAAGGCGTTTAAGGGACTTCTGGAGCGGTACTTTGGCAAGTAAGAAATCTTGAATGCCTAAGAGAGTTATGTGACAAACAGGGCGGCTCACGAGTTTTCGTGAGCCGCCCTTTAGGGAAACGCTGATTAAAGCGTTTCCCACGCTGGATTTGCGCTGCGAAGCAGCAAATTCATTAGCATTACGTATGTGTCTCTCTTGCAGGCACTCCTACAAGGTGTGCGCCCTTGGTCAGGCAGCTGTGATTGACGACGGCATTGGCACCGACCATGACATCATCCGCCAGTTCGATGTCGCCGAATACCTTGGCACCGGGACCGAGGTAGACGTTGTTGCCGATTCTGGGCGGTTTTCCGCCGTTTGCACCGACGCAGACACCCGGATGGATGCGGGCACCCGGCCCGATGGTACTGCCCGCGTTGATGATCACAGGGCCTAGGTGGGAGATGGAGAAGCCTTCTCCCAGCGTATTCATGGGAATGGACAAGGCATATTTCGTTTGAATCCGCAGAAGCCGAAAGAGCCGGAAATGACGGTTCCAAGCATGCGTATTATAAGCATATTCCGCCAGCCGCAGAGCACGTGCATGACAGTAGAGTATTTTATTCTCTGTAAGATAAAACGGAAGCCGGTAATACCAGCGGTATTCGTATACCTTCGCCTCCAGCGCCAGTACGCGCCGGAGCTCATCTTTGGTTTTGATCATTGCAGTATCTCCCTAGTGTCGTTGAATAGTTACAATCGACTCTCTCACCACAGTGGCTTCTGTAAATCTTAGCACCAAATCATGATTTACTAAATCTGGATTTGGTGTATGGACTGTGAACACGCAGTAGGAAATTACGAGCCTTTAAGCCTCTGACGACTTCTTTTCGTTGATCCGCAATGCTATAATGAGCGCAGTTGCATAGCTTTTGTGCAGGCTGCGTTGTCAGCTGCACGGTTCTAAGGGAACGGCATCGTGTTCATCGATGCGCCCGTCTTTCTTCCATTTCTGGATCACATCGAACGAAGCTCATGCATAGAA
>CAVKRN010000070.1:0-10328 GCA_963658695.1 bacterium | reverse complement strand
ACATAGCCCTTTGTAAACCACAGAATATCCGCAGTGAACCGGTCATTATGGAAAAAGTAGCGTTTGTCATCCACTTCGCCGATGATATGCCGCTCGGAGGCAAGGCCGCAGGTCGGATAGACATCGCAGTCGCAGTAGTGCCCTACGGGAATCGATGTATTGTAGACATTCTGATCCGGAATGCCGCGGGTGAGCTCCACCAGGATCCGGTCCTGGTTTACTGAACAGATCTTCTGGTTGCCGTGGCCGCCCGGCTGATTGGTGACATAGATCAGCCCGCAATCCTCCAGAAGACGGACGTGACCGGTCAGAGCACCATTGGTAATGGAAAGCTCCTGGGCAAGATCCTTCATGCTCATGCCATTGTTCTCCAGGAGAAGATTCAGAATCCGAAGCCGCACCTCGGATCCGAGTGCCTTAAAAACCTCCAGCCCGTCCTCCAATTGTGTAATGCGCAGCATAAGCAGTCCCTCCTTGTTGTTATAACTTCTCTACAATATATCAGTAAAACCTAAAATAATCCAACAACATTTCGGGCCTATCGACAAAATAACAAGCAAAATCACGGAGCATAAAGGATTAATTGCGAAAAACCTAGCAAAAACGCGAAACGGATTTAGAAAAAACAAAAATAACAAAGGAAAATCTAAAATACAGTTGACATGATAGGATGTGGATTGTATATTGTGAACATACGAACCGCTAAACCATTGAAACTGATGTGCAATGTGACGGCGGAGGGGGATATTATCAATCATATTCAGGAGGAAACACGTATGAAGAAAAAGTTATTGAGCGCGGTATTGGTCGGCGCCATGGCTGCTTCCATGCTGACCGGCTGCTCAGAGGCAGTCAGCGATGCAGCAGCCGGTGATGAGAGCGCGACGGAAGAGACTGCAGACGATGCAGCCGCTGATGAGGCAGAAGAGTCTGCCGATGCCGCTTCCACCGACACCGCAACCGCGGTTACCACAGTCGGTGATGCGAATGGTACTCACATGGAATGCTGGTCCTTTGTAGAGGCACACAACACCTTCTATGCGAAGATGGTTGAGGCATGGAACGCAGCCAATCCGGATCGCACCATTGAGATTACCTTCACGACCTATCCGTATTCCGATATGCATCAAAAGCTCTTGATGAGCCTTTCCGCAGGAGAGGGTGCTCCGGACATCTGCGACGTTGAGATGGGACAGGTTCCGAACATCTACGAAGGTCTTGATACCTGGCTGTATCCTCTGGATGATGCCATGACTCCGTATGCAGCAGACATGCTGACATCCCGTCTGGATGCCTACAAGGGCTCCGATGGCAAGCAGTACGGCGCTCCGTTCCACGTAGGCGCTACGGTTATGTATTACAACATGGCAGTCCTCGAGGAAGCCGGCATCACACAGGAAGACGTTGACGCCGTTGTTACCTGGGACGACTGGGCAGCACTTGGTGAGAAGTATCTCGACGCCATCGGACATCCGGACGGCAAGTACTGGACCTCCGTTGACACGGGCGGAACCGACTGGCAGTGGATCGCTATGGCAGAGTACGGCGAGGACTGGACCGGCGGCTTCGACGGAAGCGCAAACGTACAGCTTGAGTCGGTAAAGAAGATGCTCACACAGGAGCAGGAATGGGTCAACAGCGGACTGGCTGAGGTTTCTCCGGACGGACATGTAGACCTTGAGGCAGGTTTCCAGAACATTCTGGATCACAACATTGTTTCCTTCCCGAAGGCAATGTGGTACATGAGCCGCTTCACCAACTACATGCCGGAGGAGAAGGGCAACTGGTACATCGCAAAGTGCCCTGTATTCGAAGAAGGCCAGAACTGCTCCGTTGGTATCGGCGGAACCGGCACGGTTGTCACACAGCAGGCTGCTGACACCGCTCTTGCGGCAGACTTCCTTTGCTTTGCAAAGATGTCTCCGGAAGGCGAGCAGATGATCTGGGATGACCTTGGATTCGACGTATGCAACACCTCCCTTTGGACCGATGATGCATTCGCACACGATGACAGCAACCAGTACAACCAGTTCTTCCGCAACTATCCGTACGATGTTCTTGCCAGCATCAAGGATGAGATCGGCACGGTTATGACGGTTAAGATTTCTCCTACCATCAACGAGTACGTATGCAACACCACACTCAATGAGATCCTTGAGGAGAACATGGACGTAGACGAGGCACTGCAGGAGCTGCAGGATGCGGTCGACGCCGAGCAGTAAGACATACACGCTTCACAATTAAGTGGGAGAGCCCGAAAGCCCTGAAAAGCTACAGGGCTCTCCCTTTTTCGTACATCTTTCGTACTTCGCGTTTCAAAACCGATGTACGAATTGCGTTAGAAACCGGTTACGTTTCAGGAAGGAC
Source organism: bacterium (assembly GCA_963658695.1). Taxonomy (GTDB): domain Bacteria; phylum Bacillota; class Clostridia; order Lachnospirales; family Lachnospiraceae; genus CAG-791. The sequence goes on along the minus strand of CAVKRN010000070.1, from coordinate 7,961 downwards.
ATTACGATGGATAAGAAGAAGAGCGGCGGTGGATTTTTATATTCACAGAAGGTTGCGCCCTATGTCTTTGTCGCACCCTTCATCATTTGCTTCGCGATTTTCTGGGTCTATCCTCTGATCTCGGCCTTTGTCATGTCGACACAGGATATCGGAGCGATCACGAAGGAATTTGTAGGACTTAAGAATTTTCAGAAGCTGCTGACAGACAAGGTATTTCATACAGCGATCTTGAACAGCGTGGAGTACACCGTGTTCACCTGTGCACTTCTGATTCCCTTTCCGCTTCTGTATGCCGTGATGATGGACGGCAACATCGTGAAGGCAAAGGGCGTCTGGAAGGCCATGATGTACGTGCCGGCTCTGACCTCTGTTGTAATCTCCGGTACCCTGTTCCGCCTGATGTTCACCGAGTACAAGACAGGACAGATGAACGTCCTTATGGCAGCGCTGGGCCTGCCCGCTTTCAAATGGCTGAAAGTCAAGTGGACCTCGGAAATTGCACTCCTTGTTCTTTGCTGCTGGAGATGGACCGGCGTCAATACGCTGTACTTCATGTCGGGCCTGAAATCCATTGACAAGTCCATGTACGAGTCCGCCGAGATCGACGGCGCCAACAGCTGGCAGCGGCTTCGCTACATCACGCTTCCTCTGATCAAGCCCACCACGATCTACGTGCTGACCATTTCCATCTACGCAGGACTTGCAATGTTCCTGGAGTCCTTCATGCTGTGGGCCGGCAACGATTCGCCCAAGAACATCGGACTGACCATCGTAGGATACCTCTACAAGCGCGGTATCCAGAAAAACGACATGGGATATGCCTGTGCCGTCGGTGTCGTCCTCATGGTCATCGGCCTTACCATCAACTTCATTCAGCTGGGCCTGAATGGAACACTGAAGAAGGAGGAAGATTAACATGGCAGCAACGACTTCATCCGCAGCCGTCGAGAAGAAAACACGGTCTGCCTCCAAGACAAGGCTCATCCTTTCCATCCTGGGAACCGGATTTTTCGCAATCCTGTCCTGCATCCTGATTTACCCGCTGTTCTGCGGACTGGTGGCATCCTTCCGCCCGGGCCGCGAGCTGATCCGGAAAGGTCTGGCACTGAATCTGGACCCCTCTGATATGACATTGAACAACTACATTTACCTCTTCAGCGGCAATGCCGATTCGCAGAAGTACTGGATGTGGTTCAAGAACTCGATGGTACTGACCATCGTCACCGTCGTACTGACGCTGCTTGTGTGCTACTTTATCTCCTACGGCATCACCATGTACAACTTTAAGCTGCAGCGCTTTTTGTTCCTTCTCGTGATCGCGACCATGATGGTTCCCTTCGAGATCCTTCTGATGCCGCTGTACCAGGAGATGATCGATATCGGACTGATCGACACGATGGCCGGCGTAATCCTGCCGGGACTGTGTTCGGCCTCCACGATTTTCTTCTTCCACCAGTACATGATTTCACTGCCGAAGGAGCTTCTCGATGCCGGCCGCATTGACGGCGCGAACGAGTACTACATCTCGGTGAAAATAATGATGCCGATCACCAAGCCGGCGTTCTCTTCGATGGCTATTCTGTGCGCCATGGGTGCCTGGAACAACATGCTCTGGCCCCTCATGGTATTCCGCAAGGCCAGCAAGTTCACGCTGACGATCGGTTTGAATACACTGCTGACACCCTACGGCAACAACTACGACATGCTGATTGCAGGCTCAATGCTGGCTATCGTTCCGATCATGGTGGTATTCCTCTTGTTCCAGCGGTATATCATCGATGGCATGACGGCAGGCGCTGTAAAGGGGTAACTTATAGGAGGACACCATGGCACGCAAGACCAAACTCATCGTAGACAAGGATTTTAAAATCGGAGAGGTAGATAAGCGCATCTACGGCTCCTTCATCGAACACCTGGGAAGAGCTGTCTATAACGGCATCTATCAGCCGGGACATGAGACGGCAGACGAGATGGGCTTCCGCAAGGACGTCATCGATCTGGTGCGGGAGCTGGACGTTCCCATCGTCCGGTATCCGGGCGGGAACTTTGTTTCTAACTTCTACTGGGAGGATTCTGTGGGACCGGTGGCAGAGCGCAAGGCCAGACTCGACCTTGCCTGGAGAACCTATGAGCCGAACCTCGTCGGTATCAATGAATTCTCGAAATGGGCCAAGAAGGCCGACACCAGCATCATGATGGCAGTCAATCTGGGTACAAGGGGAACCACAGACGCCCTGAACCTTCTGGAGTACTGCAACCTGGACACCAACTCCTACTATGCCGATCTTCGCCGCAAGCACGGCGACAAGGATCCGTATGGCATCAAGCTCTGGTGCATGGGCAACGAGATGGACGGCCCGTGGCAGATGGGCCACAAGGAGGCACTGGAGTACGGGCATCTGGCTGCAGAGACATCCAAGGCCATGAAGACCATGGACCACTCCATTGAAACGGTGGTCTGCGGCTCCTCCAACGTTATGATGCCGACCTTCGGTACCTGGGAGTCCACGGTATTGAATGAGGCCTATGACTATGTTGACTACGTATCCCTTCATCAGTACTGGGGTAATGCGGACAATGACACACCGGAGTTCTTCGCTGTTACCGATGATCTGGAGTATTTCCTTAAGTCGGTCATCGCGACCTGCGACTATGTCAAGGCGACCAAGCACGGCAAGAAGGACATCAACCTTTCCTTCGATGAGTGGAATGTATGGTATCACTCCACCCAGCAGGACAACGAGGACATGGAAAATATGCCCTGGCGCTCCCATCCGCACCTTCTGGAGGACATCTACAACTACGAGGATGCGATTGTCGATGCGCTGGCACTCATCAAGTTCCTGCAGCATGCAGACCGCGTGAAGGTGGCGTGCCTTGCACAGCTCGTCAACGTCATTGCACCCATCATGACCGAGGATGACGGTCCGGCATGGCGCCAGACGATTTTCTATCCGTTCTATCTGGTGTCCAAATACGGACGCGGCGTAGCACTGCAGCCGGTGCTCTCCGGAGATGACCACGCAACGACCAAGCATGACCATGTCACGGATGTCGAGGCAGTTTCGGTTTATAACGAAGAAAAGGAACAGGTGGCAATCTTTGCGGTCAACCGCAACACCGAAGAGAATGTAGAGTTCGAGGCAGACCTTCGCGGCTTTGAAGGCTACCATGTCATCGACTTCCAGGCACTGGAGGGAACGGACATGAAGGCCGTGAACTCGGCGGCCGGAGAGACCGTGAAGCTCACCGCCAGAACCGATGCCAAAGTGGACGGCGGCGTGCTGCAGGCGAATCTGAAGCCGGCCAGCTTCGTAACGATTGTACTTGGAAAGTGATGCCGGATGGAATACAATAACCTGCAAGATGTTGCAGTACAACCGCACGCCAGCGATAACTTTTCCACCCGTCGCTGGCGGGCATCTGTGCTGCAATGCAGCAGGGGTAAACAGACATCAGGAGAATACAACGTATGGCAAAACTGGTTATCAACGAACACAAGAAAAAGGGACACATCAGCCCGGAGATTCAGGGACAGTTCTCGGAGCACCTTGGGCGCGGCATCTATGAAGGCTTGTATGTCCGGCCGGAATCCGGCATCGAGAACGTCAACGGCATGCGCACAGACGTGGTCAATGCTCTAAAGGAGATGAAGGTCCCGCTCCTTCGCTGGCCGGGGGGATGCTTTGCCGATGAGTACCACTGGAAGGACGGCATCGGCCCGAAGGAAACACGCAAGAAGATGATCAATACGCACTGGGGCGGTGTCCTGGAGGACAACAGCTTCGGTACGCATGAGTATTTTGAACTGGTGCGGCAGCTGGGCTGCAAGAGCTATGTCAACGGCAACGTCGGCTCCGGTACCGTGCAGGAGATGTCGGAATGGGTGGAATACATGACCTTCGACGGCGTCTCTCCGATGACCGAGCTGCGGAAGGCCAACGGCCACGAGGAGCCCTGGAGACTGGATTATCTGGGCGTTGGCAATGAGAACTGGGGATGCGGCGGCAACATGACGCCGGAGTACTATGCCAACCTCTATCGCCGCTACCAGACCTACTGCCGCCAGTACCATCCGGACAAGCCCTTCCAGAAGGTCTGCGGCGGCCCGAACGTGGCGGATACCAACTGGACGAAAAAGGTCCTTGAGACCTGCTTTGCCGAGCCGGCAGCGCCCGGATCTCACGGCTTTATGGATCTGATCAGTATTCACTACTATGTGCATCCGGGCGGATGGGAGAACAAGGGCTCCGCTACAGAGTTTGACAAAGAGATGTTCTACCAGACCATGGAGAAGACGCTCTACACCGAGGATCTGCTAAAGCTCCACGGCGACATTCTGGACACCTATGATCCGGATAAGCATGTGGGCTTCTCCTTCGACGAGTGGGGCGGCTGGTACGAGGTGGAGCCGGGAACGAATCCGGGCTTCTTGTACCAGCAGAACACGATGCGGGACGCGCTGATTGCCGGTGTTACGCTGAACATCTTCAACCAGCACTGCGACCGGGTGCGCCTTGCGTGCCTTGCGCAGATGATCAATGTCATTCAGTCCGTCATCCTGACCGAGGGCGAGAAGATGATCCTCACGCCCACCTACCACGTGTTCCATATGTACAAGGACCATCAGGATGCAGAACTGTTGGATTCTGTGATGCTCGAGAATCCGGATGCCGGCACCGAGGCACATCCTTTGTCGGCACTCTCGGAGTCCGTTTCTGAAAAGGACGGCGTCATCACGATCACCATCGCCAACATGGACGCGGAAAAGAGCCATCCGGTGGAGATCTCCTTCGTGGATAAGGCTCCGGAATCCGTAACCGGACGCGTTGTAGCAGAAGAGATGCATGCAAAGAACACCTTTGACGAGCCTAATGCCGTACAGGAAAAGGCTCTCGAGGGCATTGAGACCACCGCAAACGGCTGCCGGTTTACCATTCCGGCCTGCTCCGTGGTGAAGCTCACGGTACAGTGAGGTGTTCACAGAGCTTTCCTGACATCCGGAAAGCATTGATACAGCTGGCCGGTACAGGCACGAGAAAAAGCCGGTTGGTTAGGGCAGTGATCTATTGAGCGGATGTATCAGGCATGAGTATGACAGCAGAATTAAAAAGCAATACGCACTGCCTCCGGTGCCTTCTGCAGGAGCTTGATCCGGAGAAATACCAGCGGGACATCCAGCGGATCCTGACGCTGATGGACCGGGAGGAAAAGGCTCCGGAGAAGCTGTATCAGGAACGGCTAGAGGTATGCCGCAGCTGCGAGTATCTGTACGAGGGAACCTGCAATGCCTGCGGCTGCTACGCAGAACTGCGGGCTGCCGGCAGACATACACACTGCCCGTATAAGAAGTGGTAGTGGATGGAAATGGTGGCAGATGTATGTGTGCTTGGCTCTGAGCAGTTACAAGTGATAAATGAAGGTAAAATAGCTACACATGAGATGGGAGCGCAAGCCGGCAGTCACGCTGGTTTGCGCTTCTTTACTGCATGGAGATGTGGCAAAAATATAACGGCGCCGCGCCACTTTTGCCGGTGGGCTAAAATCCTTAAAATTTAAAGGTGTGTATTTAAACAGAAACTTACGAGAGGAATATAGAAACGGATGTCAGATAAGAAAAATCTCTTAATATATGCGCATTACTATATTCCTGACGCTGCGTCAACGGGACAGATTCTCCGTGAATTGGCGGAGGGGATGCTGGATCAATTCAACATCACGGTGATATGTGTGGTACCAAGTTACTTGGGAACCATTGATGCTAAGTGGAGGACGCATAAGTTTTATGAAGAAGAAATCAATGGTGTGAAGGTGCTGCGGATCCGGGTTCCGGAGTTTAGTAAGTCGGATAGGAAGAGCCGTGTGATTAATATCCTTTCCTATTTTCTCGGAGCAATGCGGGCAACCTTCGGAGTTGGCAGGATGGACTATGTGCTTGCAATATCCCAGCCTCCGGTTCTGGGAGGGCTGCTGGGGGTCTGGGGGAAATGGGTGAAGCATGCGAAGTTCATCTACAACATCCAGGACTTTAACCCGGAGCAGGTGATGGCAGTTAAGTATACCAAGAGTAAGTTCCTTATCAGTGCTATGATGTGGTTTGACAAGTTCAGCTGCAGGCACAGCGATCTGATTATCACCGTCGGCAGAGACCTGGTGGAGACGGTGGAGAAGCGGTTTCAGGGAAAGAAAGTTCCTAAGACCGTTATGATCAATAACTGGATTGATGAGAGGGAAATTTATCCACTGGAGGCGGATAACGAACGGGTAGTTGCTTTCAAACAAAGATATGGGTTAGATGGAAAGTTCGTCATCATGTACTCCGGCAACATCGGTCTTTATTACGACCTAGAGAAGCTGATTAAGGTACTCAAGCAGTTTAGAAAAGGTCATACACTGACGGGTGTATACGAAGAAGGCCCTAAGACAGCAGATGGAAGAGAGGTTGTGTTTGCTTTCGTAGGTGCAGGATCTGTGCTGGAAAATCTTGTGAAATATGCCAAGAAGCACCATTTCCAGAATATTGTGTTCATCCCATATCAGGATAAGAAAGATCTGATCTACAGCCTGAATGCCGGAGACGTTCACTGGTGTGTGAATGCAGAAGGCATCAAAGGCGTCAGCTGTCCGTCGAAAGCCTATGGAATCATGGCAGCAGGGAAGCCGATCATCGGTGTGCTGGAGAAAGGCGCAGAGGTTCGCGGCCTGATTGAGGAAAGCGGCTGCGGTAAGTGCTGCGAGCCCGGGGATTATGTAGAAGTGGCGGATATTATCCGGTGGTATATTGAGAATGCCGGGAGTGAGATTGAAGCGAAGATGGGCAGAAATGGGAGAGCATATTTGGAAGAGAGACTGACGCGGGATGTGTCGGTTGGGAAGTATGCGGAGGAAATATTAAAGTTGTAGAGAGTGCAGCGGGGAGATTGTGAAGGAGTAAAAGACGAAGAAGTCAAAAGGTTAAGAAGTTAAGGGGCTGAAAAAGGGTGAGCAGACTACATGAAAATTGTGCAGATTAATACCTTTCCGTATAAGGCAACCGGAGCAATCATGATGGGAATCCATCAATTGTTGCTTGGTGAGGGAGAAGAATCCTACGTTGTATGGGGAAGGGGGCGCGACAGCAAAGATGCGTGTGAAATTGCCATTAAGGATGAGCTGGGAGTTAAAATACATGGCTTATATACACGTTTGACAGATAGAACGGGCTTTGCGTCGCAGCGGGCTACACGTAAGCTAATAGCACAACTTGAAAGTATCAAGCCAGATATCATTCATCTGCACAATATTCATGGATATTACCTGAATATCGAAATGCTCTTTGAATTCATAAAAGCGAACCATATTAAGGTGGTCTGGACCTTGCATGATTGCTGGCCGATAACCGGTCATTGTGCTTATTTTGATATGGTGGAATGCGAGAAATGGAAAACAGGCTGCAGTCACTGTCCGCAAAAGAATACATATCCGGCATCAAAGGTAATGGATTCTTCGGAATGTAATTGGAGAAAAAAGAAAGAGCTCTTCACAGGTTTGGATGCAGTTATAGTAACACCGAGTAATTGGCTTGCGCATATTGTTGAACAGTCCTTCTTGGGGGAATATCCGATCAAAGTCATTCCTAACGGGATTGATACGGAAATCTATAAGCCAAGTTATAACCAGAAAGTAAGGGATCGGCTTGCTCCGCAGAAAAAGCCGCTTGTTTTAGGCGTTGCATCCGAATGGACAGAGCGAAAGGGGCTTGCTGATTTTATCAGTCTTGCGAAGGACAACAAAGATATACAATTTGTTGTTGTAGGCGTTACGCCGGAGCAGCAAAGAATGCTTCCCGAAGAACTGATTGGCATTTGCCGGACAAGCAATGTTGAAGAATTGGTGGAACTGTATTCCGTTGCAGATGTATTTGTGAATCCATCAAGGGAAGAAACATTTGGAATGGTTACAGCGGAAGCCATGGCGTGTGG
>CAVKRN010000069.1:0-10675 GCA_963658695.1 bacterium | reverse complement strand
GGTTATTTAAAAATCGATGTACTAGCTCCCAATGAGTACGGACAATTGTATAGCCATAACTATTCGGGGCTTCATTCAAAGAATGCCTGACGATGAATGGCTGTGTACAGTGTAGCACCTGGAGTGGACTCGAGGTCAATGCGAATTTGCTGCGAACTGTCATGACACATCGGAAATTGCTGTTCGGAGAATCGACGTCTCGTTACTGGTTAGTGTTTGAATTTCCCTGGCACATCCGATAGGCAACCTCCAACAAGACGATGGTCATCAGCAGGAATATCAGGAGATAGAGCGGCATGAATCCGATTCCAATCCGCTGCTGCAGCTGTCCGAAAATCATCGGCATAAAAGTACTGCCGACATAAGCGGACGCCATCTGCAAACCGATGACGGCTGCACTGTATTTTTTGCCAAAATTAGACGGGGCCATGTGCTGAATGGCCGGATAAATCGGTCCCATTCCGGTTCCGATCAGTGCAAACCCGCCGGCGGCAACCCAGTAATTCTCCGTGGGAATAAGTACCAACAAAATGCCGAGGAATTCAATGGCGGCGCCGATGCGGATCAGCCGCTTGTCACCGAGACGATTGGAAACGAATCCGGAAAGGAGTCGTCCCAGCATAAGTCCGCCGAAAACCAGCGAGCCAAACGCAGCAATTCGCTCATCACTAATGCCGGTCTTAGTCCCTGCAAAGTAGCTGGGGGTCCACAGAAAACAGGTGGACTCGCCGGCACAATATGCAAAAAACGCGACCAGTGTCGGCAAAACGCCGGGAACCTTCCATGTTTCCCGAATCCCGGCACTGGCATCCTCGTCCTCTGCCTCTGCTGCGCTTTTCTTCTTCCAGAGTGGCAGAGACAGAAGCACCACAGCCAGAATTCCCATCTGCAGAAAAGACGTCCAGCGGTATCCTTCGTTCCACCGCGCGTATTTCAACGCGAGGGACATGATACACGGGCTGATTACGGCGCCTACACCATAGAAGCAGTGCAGAAAGTTCATGACCGACCCGGAATAGTGGCTGGCAACGTAGTGGTTGATCGCGGCATCGATGGCTCCTGCGCCAAGGCCGTACGGTATGGCGAAGAGGAATAGCATCCAATACTGCGTACAGAAGGAAAATCCCAGCAGTCCCAGAATGGTCAGCGCGATGGATACAACACAGATCCACTTCGTATGGACTTTGCTGATCATCCGCGGGCTGAGCAGAGCAGAGATTATAGTCATAAAGGAGATGGTCATCGAAACAAATCCCGCATATGACGACGGGACGCCGAAGACCAGCTGCATTCTGGGCCAGCCCGAACCGAGCAGCGAATCGGGGAGTCCAAGGCTAATGAAAATCAGGTAAATCACCATCAGTAATAGAGACGACATAGGTACACTCCTGGGGAAAAGGCAAGGGGCTACATTATAAACAGCTATTCTATATTTTCCTTAATTTGTCTAAATGCGGAAGGTGGAAGCCCGGTGGCTTGGCGAAACGATCGAGTGAGAGCTGAGCCACTGGAGAATCCTGAGCGGAGAGCTACTTCATTGATTGAAAGGCTACGATCGGCTAGCAATTGCTGGGCATAAGACAGCCGAACTTTTAGAACATATTGGTAAAAAGTCATGTTGGTGAATTGCTTAAAAAGACGTTCAAAATAAAACTTGCTGAATCCAATTTGCTGAGCGACTGATTCAAGAGTAATGTTTTCGCGAAAATGGGTATCGATGTAGTTACAGGCGGACTGCATTACACGCGGATTGCGTAGCAGAGAGCTGCTGTCTGCTGTGATAGTCCTAGAGTCACTGTACTCAGGTATATTTCTTCCAATTTCGAAAAGGCAATTAAGCAGAATGCTGTAAATTTTAATTTCACCTAAAAAGGGGAGAACGTTATTCTCGTCGATGAACGGAATGGAGCTATCGGCGGACTCGTTCATTTCCTCGTCGGACGTAGAACAAATCTCTTGTATATATTTGATTTGGCTATTTATTTTATCAAAAATGGAGGGGAATAAACTGGGGGTGATCAGTGCTGCAGGTGATATAAGAGAGAAAATGGTGCTGAGCTCTTGCAAACGAGACAACAATGACATATCCGCCTGGATATAGAAACGGATTCCGGACGGAGCGCTATAAATCTCGTGAATGGCAGCTGGACAAATAAAAAGCGTGTCTCCTTTTTGAAGACAATAGTCAATACCCTGGCAACGAACTTTAAGGGAACCTTCGCAGATGTGAATAATTTCGAGTTCATTGTGCCAATGCGAAGGATAGTTTTCCACGACGTCGTTGTTGTAGATACGCAAGTGCGCTTTTTCGCGATAATCGACGGTTTCAAATGCACCGTTTAAGTGATCAATCATGGTGGTTGCCTCACTTCTGTTCAATGGTATTTATATAAATCACATGAAATCCGGCTCCGGTTTTTATAGAGAAGAGGGGGATTCACGAAGAATGGATGCAAATTCTAGTATACCGACACGTTGCTTTTTGACAAGCTAAAATTGCTGTAAGCGAGCTGCGAAACATGGACGTTTTTAGAAAGAAATGGGTGAAAATGATGGATAAATGCCTCGCTGCGACAAATGTTGAACGAATCTAAAGTAATTTAACACATAGCAAAAAAGGTGTTGATACGGAGTATATAACAAAATGCACAATAACAAGATTGACTGAAATGGCAATAATTGTATAAAACAGAGCAATGAAATGACTCTTATTCTTGAACTAAATCAATATAATAGAGACATCCCATGGCGATTCAGATTTTAGAAATGCAGGGGACAAGGGGATAGACACCTGTCTATTATGGGCGGTGTTGCTTGAGGCATAAGAGGTGCGTCTCAGGCGAAAACAACAATTTACAAAAGGGAGGAAGTATGAAGAAAAAATTAGCTCTGTTATTAACTCTTGCAATGTCAGCAGGGGTGGTTGCGGGATGCGGTTCCTCTAGCAGCACTGCAACATCGGACGGTGCGGCCTCATCAGAGGCAGAGGCATCGACATCGGCGGATGCGACGGCGACACCTTCTGGAGATGACGCAACCATTACTTTTTGGGAGCAAGGAACGGATGAACCGGATAAGAGTCTCTGGGAGTATGCCCCCGATCAGTATAACAGCAATGATTCGGCGGAGAGCGGCTACACGGTGGAAGTTGTAGGAACCGTAAATGATCAGTACAAGCAGAAACTTTCTGTGGCGATGTCTGCGGGACAGTGCCCGGATATGTATACACACTGGAGCGGCGGTCCGATGGTTGAGTATATCAACTCGGGCTATGCACAGGATATCACCGACCTAGTCGATAAGTACGGCCTTAGAGATCGGTATACGGAGGCTTCTCTCAGCCAGGCAACTGTTGACGGGAAGATCTATGCGTTACCTGTATTGAATGACTCTGTTGCAGTTGTTTTCTACGACAAGGCAATGTGGGCTGAAAAGGGTTACGAAGTTCCGACAACACTGGATGAACTGGAAGCTCTTTGCGATAAGATGGTGAGCGATGGAGTTACACCATTCGCACTTGCAAACGGCTCTCAGTGGACGGGGTCCATGTATTACTGCTATCTGGTAGCACGCTATGGTGGACCGGATGTTATCACAAATGCGTATGATGGATCCGGTTCTCTTGTAAACGATGCCACAGAGTATGCAGGTGAGAAGATTGAGGAATGGGTTGATAAGGGTTACTTCCCGGAGGGAGTAAATTCGCTGTCAGCAGATAATGGCGATGATCGTGCACTTCTGTATCAGGGTGCGGGCATGATGCTTCATGGTGCATGGCAGGTTGGATCGATTAAGCAGGAAAATCCTGATTTTTATGAAAATCTTGGAGCATTTGCATTCCCGGTTATTTCCGGCAAGGAAGAGTATGGAAACGTTGTGCTTGGAACGCTGGGAGACAATTTTATTTCCTTTAATTGCACGGGTGACAAGCTAGAGGCAGCAGTGCAGTGTGCTGCTTACTACTCGACCGATGAGTGGATGAATAACGCAATTGCTGCAGGTAAAATGCCTCCGCTGAAGGCTGCTACATCTGAAGAACCCGCGTGGAAGGATATTTTAGGAATTATCAATGAAGCAAGCTCCGTACAGCTCTGGTGGGATCAGTACCTTCCTTCCGCTGTTGCTGAAGTACATAAATCAGCATCTCAGAAGGCATTTGATAAGTCTGCGACACCGACAGAAATAGCTCAGGAGCAGCAGGATGCTTTGGATGAGTATCACAGCGAGAATGCAAAATAACCTGTGTTGATTAATGAATTCATTTAATGGATAGAGTGCAATAATCAGCCGGCAAGGGGCTGGCGCGATGAGCGCCGGCCCCTTGCTATATCAATACGAAGAAGGAGGAGTTGATCGTGAAGGCAAAGTCATCATTAGCTGCTCGAAGGCAAAGGTCAACTAACCTGTGCGCAACGGTTTTCTTGATTCCGGTGCTGGTGCTGATAGCCATTTTTATGGCGTATCCGATTATTCAAACGTTTATTAACGGCTTTACGCAATGGAATGGAATTTCGTCGGCAAAGACATTTAATGGGCTTTACAATTGGAATAAATTAATCCATGACAGTACTTTTTGGAAGTCATTCCTTAACAATGTGAAAATAATGATTCTGTCGCTGCTCATCCAGATGCCAATCGGAATTCTCTTGGCGACATTTTTGGATGCTGGCGGCAGAAAATTCAACTTCTTTAAGATAATCTGGTTTCTTCCACTGCTAACTAGTTCTGTGGCTGTTGGATATTTGTTCCATTATGCATTAGCCACTAATGGTGGAATTATTTCTTCTTTGTCGCAGCTGTTCGGTGGTGGAAAAGTGGATCTGCTGGGAAATCAGGCAACAGCACTATATGCAGTCATTGGAGTAATTTGCTGGCAGTTTGTACCATTCTATATGGTCTATTATGTTGCTGGATATTCCAGTATTTCTGAGGATATCTACGAGGCGGCTATTGTAGATGGTGCAACTAGAGGACAGTACGTTCGGAAGATAGCGCTTCCCCTTCTTGTGCCAACGATTAAGAGTGCAATAGTTATGTCGGTAACCGGATCTTTGAAATATTTTGATTTGGTTTATGTTATGACAAACGGTGGCCCCGGAAACTCGACAGAATTGATGGCCACATATATGTACAAGACATCATTTACGTCATTCAACATGGGATATGGCTCGGCAATTGCGGCGGGCATGTTTATCCTGATAACGTTGATCGCGTCCGTACTCATGAAAGCAATGAACGGGAAAGGGGATGATGAATAATGGCACATACTTCGGTACAGGATAAAAAGAATAAAGTAAAATCAAAAGTATCATGGGCTATTGCTATTATTCTTGCTGTTTTCTGGTTGATTATTGCATTTGTGCCGTTTTTCTTTATGGTCGTATCTGGTTTTAAACAGAAACTGGAGACGATTATGTATGGAGCTTTCCATTGGCCAGAGAAGTTCTATCCGGATAATTATATATCCATATTGACAGATCCATCATTTTGGAACTATTTCAAGAATTCGGTTATTGTCCTCGTGATCTCATTGGCGCTGCTGCTGATGATTGCAGCGTTTGCTGCATATCCGTTGTCTCGATTCCAATTCAAATTAAGAGGATTTATTTATTTGCTGATTGTCGCGTGTATGTCCATACCTATGCATGTCACATTGATCCCGGTTTTCCAAATGTCAATTAATTCGGGCTTGTATGATAGCTTATGGGCTCTGATTCCGACGAATGTTGCTTTTTCACTTCCGCTGTCTGTCTTTATCTTGACAGGCTTTATGAAGGGTATTCCGAAGGAATTGGAAGAGGCTGCTGATATCGATGGTTGCGGAAGATTTAGAAGATTTTGGCAGATTATATTGCCGCTTTCGACTCCTGGGTTATCTACACTGGGCATTTATAACGGTGTGAATATGTGGAACGAATTTATTTTTGCGTTTACGTTGACGCAAAAAGAGGAAAACAGAACACTTCCGCTAGCTTTGTGGAACTATCAGGGAGCGTATTCTTCAAACACGGCCATGATTATGGCGTGTCTGTCATTGTCCGTTCTGCCGATGATTATTTTGTTCTGTATTCTTCAAGACAAGTTGGTCAAAGGAATGATGGCGGGTGCTGTTAAAGGTTAACCTCTTTACTGTATACGGATGTTTTCTAGATAAAATAGGTACGAACGCCTCTGTGATTTGGGGCGTTCGTATTTTTGTGGGCATAAAACGAAGGAGAATGTAAACGGCAAGCTGCACATGAAACGCTGCTTTCACTGCAGGTGGACGGCATCATTTATATCGGTATGCATGACCGGCAGAATAGTCACTGTTTTATACGTTTCCGAAGTTGAACCTCACTTAAACCGGACCACTTCACCGCATCGGCAATGGAAAGGACGCCTCGCTGAACAAGGGAGGCATACGTCTCTTCCTTGCCTGCTGCTCGACCCTCTGCTCGACCTTCCGCTAGTCCTTCTTCTCGTCCCTCTTTTAGTGCCTCCTCCCGGACTTCTCTTCGGGCCTTTTCATTGGCATCTTTAATTGCCAACATCTGCATATATTCGAATTCCATAAAGTTTCTCCTCATCTAGCATCTAAAATGGAGAGGTAGCTTTCAGGCTTTCTTACTCTGCTGTGAACGCGGCAAAATCCGACACGGCGCTGGAGTTTCCGATCATAACGCGGAAGAGCCCCGGTTCCCAGCCATAGGTGCCGTCTGCACGGGTAAAGGAGAGCATCTCCGGGGAGATGGCAAACGAGACGGTCTGCTCTTCGCCGGGCTGCAGAGTGACTTTCTGAATGCCTTTGAGTTCCTTTACCGGGCGGACAACGCTGGCGGTGACATCCTGCAGATAGAGCTGAAGCGTTTCCTTACCGGGCCTGGAACCTGTGTTTTTAATGGTGACAGAGGCCTGCAACGTTTCGCCTGTGGAAGCGCATAGGGTCTCTTTGGATAATGTCACCGGAGAAATCGCAAACTGCGTGTAGGAGAGTCCGAATCCGAACGGATAGAGCGGCTCGTTGGGAATATCGGTGTATCTGGATGTAAATCGCGGGTGCTGATCCGGACCGGTGGGTCTTCCGGTGGAAAACAGGTTGTAGCTGATCGGAACCTGCCCGACACAGTAGGGGAAGCTCATAGGAAGCTTGCCCTGCGGAGTAGATGTACCAAGCAGCGTATCCACAACGGCATGTCCGCCCTCGGTTCCGGGGAGCCAGACCTCTAAAATGCCCTTTGCCTTCTGGGAGAGCTCTCGAAGATCCAGCGGACGTCCATTGAAGAGGACAACGAGGATATTGGGATTCACGTCCCAGACGGCACGGAACAGATCCATCTGGACATCCGGAAGATCGAGGAAGGCACGGCTGGTGGCCTCTCCGGATTGCAGGTAATGCTCGCCGAGGGGCATGATGACAAGATCGGCATCTTTTGCTGCCTGGATGGCAGCTGCCTTCATCTTGGCAAGCTCCTCTGCGGAGTAGGTCTGAACGTTTGCTTCAGTAAAGCCGGTCAAGTTGACACCATCTCCAAGAACCGGGCAGCCGGGGGCGAAGACGGCACCGGAAAGCTCCTCGCACTCCATGGCAGCCTCCTGGATGGAGACGGTATCCTTGGGATCTCCCGTAAATGCCCAGCTGGAGAGGAGCTCCTTGTTGTCGGTGTAAGGACCGATAAAGGCAATTTTCTGACTGGTGTTCAGTGGAAGAACGTCATCATTTTTCAGAAGGACAAAGCTTTCCGCGGCAGCCTTTCTGGCAAGGGCGCGGTGCTCGGAGCACAGGATGACATCCTTTTCCTTGGCCGGATCGGCATCCTTATACGGATTTTCGAAAAGACCGAGCTCGTTTTTGAGCTTCAGAATGCGAAGAACGGCCTCGTTGATGCAGGCCTCATCAACCGATCCGTCCTCCACAAGCTCCTTTAGGTGTCCGGCATAGCAGCTGGACATCATGTCCATATCAATACCGGCCTGGATGGCTTTATGCGCGGCATCGCGGTGATCCTTCGCATAGCCGTGAGCAACCAGCTCAGGGATGGCCGTGAAATCGGTGATAAGGACGCCGTCAAAGCCAAATTCTTTCCGAAGGATTTGCTTCATGAGCCACTGGTTTCCAGTGGCGGGGATATCATTTACCGTGTTGAAGCTGCTCATGATCAGGCGGGCGCCGGCTTCAATAGCAGAGCGGTAGGCAGGCAGATAATAATCCCGCAGTGTTCGTTCGCAGAGTTCTACGGTGTTGTATTCCCGGCCGGCTTGAGCGCCGCCATAGCCAGCAAAGTGTTTGACACAGGAGGCAATTTTGCCGGAGGCTTTTACATCATCGCCTTGCAGGCCTTTTACCATTGCTGCCGCAAACAGGCTGTTGAGATAAGGATCCTCGCCGGTGGATTCTACAACACGTCCCCAGCGGGCATCCCGCACCAGATCCACCATCGGCGCAAATGTAACATGGAGACCACTGACGGCGGCTTCGCGGGCGGCAGCAGAGGAGCATTCCTGCGCCAGGGACGGATCAAAGGTGGCACCCTGTGCCAAAGGCGCGGGAAAGATAGTTTTCAGCCCATGGATGACATCCAGCATGAACAGAAGCGGAATGTGGTGCGGCTGCATGGACATGGCCTTGTCCTGGATTGCTTTGAGTTTTTCTGCACCGTAGGTCCCGAGGATGCTGCCGGCAGACTGCAGATCCTGCAGTGGAACACCGAACTCCTGGGCCGGACCCGTCAGAGTGCCGTTATCGTCATCCGAAAAGAATACCCCCATGACCTGAAACATCTGGTCGATCTTCTCTTGAAGACTCATGTCATTTAATAGTTCGTTTAGCTGTTGTTCATTCATATTCGTCACCTGCTTAATATGTATGTTATTGTGTCAAGTATTTGGGCATACACCTGATCAATCAAGGCGGATGATCTCTGTTCCGTGAGTAATGCCCGTTTTACAGAAGTCATCTACTTTGGCATAAATCATCCTGGTTTAAAACGGATACAGTACACTCACTGTTTTATTTCATACGTTTCCGGAGCTGAGCCTCACTTAAACCGGACCACTTCACCGCATCAGCTATGGAAAGGACGCCCCGCTGAACGAGTGAAGAGTATGCCTCTTCCAAACCTTCTTCTCGGCCCTCTTTCAGCGCTTCCTCCCGGACCTCTCTTCGGGCCTTTTCATTGGCATCTTTAATTGCCAACATCTGCATATATTCGAATTCCATAAAGTTTCTCCTCGTCTCCGCATCCAGCTTTGCCTCCTGAACCCGCTGGTCCACCTCTGCACAGAACTCATCCGCCGGGGCATCCCCATTGATCAGATTCAAGAAATTCTTCAGTTCCGGTAAAACATCATCCCCGACGCCTGCTTCTTCCCACTTTCGATTCAGTTCTGCCTGTTGCTGCCGTGATGCCGTTACAATGGTTCTGGTTGTTTCCATTTGGTTGTCGTTCATTTTTCCTCCTGCATGAAATGATGGCGCAGGAGACAAAATCATCCGTAAAACCAATGTATCATTCGATCCCTCTGGTTCTCTTTCGAAGCTCCTGCTGTGTGAAAAACTACCGTGCATAAGCTTCGTTCGATGTGAATCAGATAAGATCAAGATGGGACCGCGGCTAGCTCCGAGCACGATCACAAATAAACGCGCCAACCGGCCAAACGGTGTTCACAGAAATGAACTATATTATGCAACTGAATAAAGTATAGCAGAGCCCGCACAAAAAACAATTAAATAGATTGAATACTGAGGAAAATGGCGAGCGGTTGGTTTACAAGTTTCGATTCCAGATGGCGTCTGTACAATAATTGGGGGTGAGTGCTTGCTATCTATCGGAATCGTTTGAATTGTACGTAAAAGGAATTTTGTTTTAACTGGAAATCGCTTTCCGCCCAGGTTTTTCCATGAAGATCTTCAACTATTTTTGCGGCAATGGATAAACCAAGTCCGTTGCCTTCCACGGATGGAATGACACTGCTTGAGCGGTAGAAGCTTTTGAAAATAGATTGAAGATCTGCCTTTTCTATGGGAGTGCCCTGACTGGTGACGACCAGAAGCGGAGCCTTTCCTTTCCCGTAATGAAAATCCACAGAGATAGTTCCGCCCGTTTGGCTGTACTTCATGGCATTGTCAAGGAATATACCAATAAGCTGTTTGAGCCGTTGCTCATTTCCAGATATATGAATTTCGGGGAGAATATTGGCGCGAATGATTAGCCCCCTGTCGAAAGCAAGCGGTTCGTAGATAGAAACTGCGCACTGGACGATATAACTTAGATCAACGTCAGTATGTTCAACGGGGAGCAGGACACTGTCATAGCGAGCCAGCTGGAGCATATTACCAATGAGTTCCCTCATTTGTTCTGCTTCAGCCTGAATATTGTTCATGCGATTCATGTCTTTGGGGGATAATCCCTGTGTGTCCAACATATCAAGGTTGGATAGGATGACCGTTAAAGGTGTTTTCAATTCGTGTGACGCATTGGCGATGAATTCCTTTTGGGCAATCATTGCCTTTTCTACGGGGGTCGCGATCCACTTGGAAATTACAACGCCAAGGAGAAGGAAGGCGATGATTGCGGCAATGCCACTGGAAAGATAATTTCGCAGTTGGGCGGCCAGAAATTGTTTTTCGGATGAAGTATCTACAAGCGCAATGCGAATATTGGAGTAACCAATGCTTTTTCGCAAATATCTAATG
>CAVKRN010000068.1:2222-11378 GCA_963658695.1 bacterium | reverse complement strand
CGGTGATTGTTTTACCATACACTTTTTTGACACAAAAAAGACTCCATCAGGAGTCTTTCGGAGGTGAAAATATATATGGTGTTTTTGACATTTTGAATGCAACCAAAGACTGCTTATAAATGCAGTCCATCCAACAATCAAAATGTCAATTTACAAAAAACGCGTAAGAGAGCACCGTCTAACTATTCGCAAAAGGCAGCTTTTACGAATAGTTAGTGAAAAATCTCGTCGGAATCCAGCACAATCGTAAATGGTCCGTCGTTGAGCAGCTCCACCTTCATATCTGCGCCAAACTGCCCGCATTGAACAACCGGGACCTTCTTGCGGCATGCACCGACGATGTACTCATACAGTGCGTTCGCCATATCCGGTTTCCCGGCGCGAATAAACGATGGACGATTGCCATGATGACAATCGGCATACAACGTAAACTGTGACACCAGGAGAAGTTCGCCTTGAACCGTATCCAGATTGCAATTGGTCTTGCCATCTGCATCCTCAAAAATGCGAAGGCCGATCAGCTTAGCAATCATTCGATCCGCAAGCGCTTCGGTATCGGAATCCTCAATACCGATCAGGACCAACAATCCCTTTCCAATTTTACCAATTACCTGTTCATCCACTGTAACCGATGCATGCTGCACCCGCTGAATCACAAAACGCAAATTCCAACTCCTCCCGCATCACAACAATAACCGAACTACCGCAGTCTGTGTTCTTCTTCCAGATCCAATGGATCAATCACACGATCTTTATAATAATACTTTTGATCCTGTTCGCCAATTCAATGCTTCCATTCTCTCTTGCACGTCATCCGGCATGGAAGCATTGAAGCGAATCATTCTCTTTTTGCAGTTGGTACGATCCTCCGGCAGTCCCTCACAATAATCGGTAAACAGTTTCCCTGCGGCAATGCGTTCTCTCATAGTCATATCAGTTTTCCTCCCCCGCACAGATTGCGTCCCATGCCTCATCGTCAATTTCTTCATTGTGGAAAAGCTTTCGCCGGTCATTTTCTGTAATCGTGCGAATGACGCGGCAAGGATTTCCCGCAGCAATCGACCAATCCGGAATATCCTTCGTCACAACACTGCCCGCTCCAATTACCACATTATTTCCGATGTGGACGCCAGGACACACCACCGTATTGCCGCCCAACCACACATTGTCACCAATGGTAACCTCTTTTCCGTATTCAAACGCGGAATTACGCGTGTCCGGATGGATTGGATGGCCGGCAGTATAAATCGCCACGTTCGGAGCCATCTGACAATAATCACCGATTTTGACCCTTGCAACGTCAATAATGGTGCAGTTGTAATTGGCAAAAAATCTCTTTCCCACCTCAATATGGGAGCCATAATCGCAGTAAAACGGCGGATTGATGCACGCTTCCTCCGATTTTCCCAGCAGCTCTTTCACGATTTGCGCAATTGTCTCAAAATCCGAACGATCCGCAAAATTAAGCTTCTGCAGGATTTTCCGGCACTTCGCCATCTCCTCCATAACCGATGCATCTGCAACATATGCCATCTGCAGATCTCTTCTCTTTTTCATGTCCATTGTTTCCTTTCCCTCCTTTTGTCACATTGTTATTGATTCTCATTGATTGTTATATCAAAATCATCCGCATTTATATAACAATCTTTCGCAAAAAAGCAGTCCATATCTTCTGCCTGTTGGCCGAAAATACGGACTGCTCTGTAAGCCATACTGAAAACATTTAAGGATATCCTGACCCTGACTGCACTAATCGGATCATTTCTTTTCGTCGTTCGAAGAGGTCTTTTTCCTGGCAAGCTTCTCCACATCAATACCAAGCGCTCTGGCCCAGGAATTGCTCTCCTTACGATTTGCGTAATAGGCGGTTGCCGTTTCATCGCCGACCATGCGCTCCTGCCCGTTCTCATAATAGGCAATGTCCTGCATGTGTTCCGATTCGGTCGTCTTGCCGCGCACACGGAGCCAGTGATTCACCAGTCTGGCAACCATGGTATAGAACACTGCAAACAGCGGAACGCCAATCACCCATCCGGGAACGCCCCAGAGGCCACCGAACAGCATAATTGCAAAGATAACCCAGAAGTTGGACAGCCCCGTTGAATCTCCCAGAATCTTCGGTCCCAGAATGTATCCGTCAAAGGTCTGCAGGATCAGGCACAGGATCACAAACCAAAGCGCATCCAGAGGGTTGATCATGAATACGATAAGGCCGCCGACCACTGCGCCGATAAACGGTCCGAAGAACGGAATGACATTGGTGAATCCCACAATAAAGGATGCCAGTACCGGGAAGGGGGTGTGGAGAATCAGGCTCGTTACAATAAAGCACAGAATACCGATGATAAAGGAATCCAGGATCTTGCCGGTAATAAAGCCCACAAACGTGTGGTTGATATAGCGGCAGCCACCGACAATTTCATTGCCCCATCTCTCATTAAACAGCGCGTAAGCAAGCTTTTTGCCCTGTCCGCAAAGGGTATCCTTGGTATACAGCAGATAAATGGAAACGATAATACCGATGATAAAATTAAAAATACCCTTTCCAAAAGAAACCGCCTGATTGGCTACCCGCTGCACCAAATCCGTAATATTGCCGGCAATATAGTTGTTATAGAAGCCCTCCAGCGCATTCTCCGCCTGGACCACCATGTCTCCAATCTGATCTCCCAGCTCCGGGTTGCTCGTTGAAACCTGGTCCAGGAAATTCAGAACGTTCTGCTCGTAAATCGAGAGATTCACAAAAATTGTCCGAATACTGTTTACCAGCTGCGGCAGAACAATCGCCAACATCGCGGCAAGGATAGCTACAAAAAAGACGATGGTTGCAGCAACCGAAATCTTCCGCATCTGCAGGCGCTTCTTTTTCTGATCGTCTCTCCAGACGTCCACGCCGCGGCGCAGATAAATCGGCGCCAACATTTTCGTCTCAATAAACTTCATCACCGGATTCAAAATGAACGCAATGATGATTCCGAACAAAATAGCCTCCAGACTCCCCATGATGTTATTGAATGCCTGCAGGAACGTTTTCCCGTTGTACAGCAAATAGGTAAAAACAACGCAGGCTACAAACGTAAGAAACGCGGTAATCCCCCAGGCAATCTGTGTGCGTGTCGGCCGATATTTCATAAATGTACATCTCCTTCATCCGGAAGTTCCAAGGCCTGCTGTCCCGCAGGGACATCGCCTTTGGTTTGCTGTCAGCAGCGCTGACATTCCTCCCAAGTATAGCACACCCCGATCAGTCCCCTGCATTAAGATTCCGTGAAAATTCGTAGGGGATTGTGTTGCTGAACAGTTACCAGTTACGCACAAACAAACAAAAGAATGTCACGTGTTGCATTGACTTTCCATTTTCGCTTTCTCATAATGAAACTATTGAAAAGTCAAATGCGAAGAATGCGGCGGCAGACGGTACATGGAGACCGGATGCGCCGACTCTTTACGCATTGCATAGGAGGAAAACATATGCTGTACATTGGTGTTGATCTTGGTACCTCTGCCGTAAAGCTTCTTCTGATGAAGGAGGATGGCAAGATCGAGAACATTGTTTCGAAGGAATATCCGCTCTTCTTCCCTCATCCGGGCTGGTCGGAACAGAAGCCGGAAGACTGGATGAGCGCCGTGAAGGAAGGCATCAAGGAGCTGGTACAGGGCTTTGATGCAAGTCAGGTGGCCGGTATTGGCGCCGGCGGACAGATGCACGGTCTGGTGGCTCTGGACGCCGATGACAATGTTTTGCGCCCCGCAATTCTTTGGAATGACGGACGCACGCAGGAAGAAACGGACTATCTCAATACTGTGATCGGCAAGGAAACGCTCACGGAATATACCGGCAACATTGCATTTGCCGGCTTCACCGCTCCCAAGATTCTCTGGATGAAGAAGAATGAGCCGGAGCTTTTTGCCAAGATTGCCAAGATCATGCTGCCGAAGGACTACATCAACTATATGCTCTCCGGCGTTAACTGCACCGATTACTCCGATGCTTCCGGCATGCTGCTTCTGGATGTTAAGAACAAGTGCTGGAGCAAGCCCATGCTGGACATCTGCGGCATCACTGAGGATATGATGCCGAAGCTCTATGAGTCCTACGAAGCCGTCGGAACTCTGAAGCCGGAAATTGCTGCAGAGCTTGGCCTTCCGGCCAGTGTGAAGGTTGTAGCCGGTGCCGGCGACAATGCGGCTGCTGCCATCGGAACCGCTACTGTAGGAAACGGTGCCTGCAACATCTCCCTCGGAACATCGGGAACCATCTTCATCTCTTCCGATACCTTCCGCGTGGACAGCGGAAATGCACTGCATGCATTTGACCACGCAGACGGCGGATATCATCTTATGGGCTGCATGCTGTCCGCAGCATCCTGCAACAAGTGGTTCATGGATGAGATCATTCGTACCAAGGACTATCCGGCAGAGCAGAAGGGCATCACCGAGGACAAGCTCGGCAACAACCATGTATACTATCTGCCCTACCTCATGGGCGAGCGCGCACCGCACAACGATCCGGCAGCACGCAGCTGCTTCATCGGTATGACCATGGACACCACCCGTGAGGATATGACACAGGCAGTTCTGGAAGGCGTAGCCTTCGGTATCCGTGATTCCTTGGAAGCTGCCAAGAAACTCGGCATCGAAATCAAGTCCAGCATGATCTGCGGCGGCGGCGCAAAGAGTCCTCTTTGGAAGACCATCTTCGCAAACGTTTTGAATCTGGAGCTGACCACACCTGAAACCGAGCAGGGTCCCGGCTACGGCGGAGCAATCCTTGCAGCCGTTGCCTGCGGCGAATATGCAACCGTAAAGGATGCCGTCGACAAGCTGGTAAAGACCACCGATACGGTAGCTCCTACGCCGGAGCTTGCCGCTAAGTACGAAGCAAAATACCAGGCTTACCGCCAGCTGTATCCGGCACTGAAGCCCATCTTCCCGCAGCTGTAAGCCGGCAAAATCTTAGAAGGACTTTTGGTCGCTTGTAAGCATTGCCATTTGCAACTATTGCTTCATTGAGAATATGAATCTTTTATAAAGAGCCAGATGTGCCACAGCGCATCTGGCTCTTTACTTTGCATACCTTTTGGTATCTGTTCACTCCGTCATATTTCACAGTGAATAGACTGCTTCGCAGCGTAAATTCCTGTGCAAAACCGTGCGATCCACCGGAGGCTGCTAAGAAAATGCTGCTTAAAGCAGCATTTTCTTAGCAGCGATTTCACAATCCGGATGAGCATCTTAAATCAATGAATGACCATTTTAGTCAGTGCAATTGACCAAGTCAGCAAGTTGACTCGATTGGTAAATATAAATGACCGAAATAGTCAGTGTCAATCTCTTGTAATCACACTCTGCAAAATTGGCCCAAATTAAGCTATGATAAAGGATATGGCAGAAACGCATTTCTCTACCGGTAAGATTATTCGAAACACCACCTAAAAAGGAGAACAATACCTATGGCATACAGTCTGGAGGAAGCCAGAAGTCTGGTCATCAAGGCAGGAATGGAGCTTTTGCACTCCGGTTTGATTGCAAGGACCTGGGGCAATATCAGTGCGAGAATCAGTGACACACAATTCGTAATCACACCCAGCGGGCGTGCCTACGAGGATCTGACGCCGGAACAAATTGTCATCACCAATATTGATGACTGTAGCTACGAAGGTGACATAAAGCCGTCCAGCGAGAAGTGGATTCACGCCGATGCCTACCGTCTGCGCCCGGATGTGAACTTTGTCATTCACACGCACCAAAGTTACGCTTCCGCGCTCAGCATTTTGGGCGAGACCATTTCGAACATTCCGGAGGCGTTAAACATGCGGCAGCTTCTGGGTCCTGCGGTTCCAACCGCCGGTTATGGCTTAAACGGCTCCAAGGAGCTCAGTGACAACGTAATTGCAGCTATCTCCTCAAACCCAGAGTCGCATGCCCTTTTGATGGCCAACCACGGCGTCGAATGCATGGGCACCGGCTACCAAAACGCCTTTGACATTGCGCACGCTCTGGAAACCATTTCCCGGGCAAGATTCCGCGAACTGCTGCGTTCCAGCCTTGCCTACCGGATGATTCTGCCATCCGAAGAGGAAATGGATGCAGAGGATGCGCTCGGAAGCGACCTGCATTCTTATTATGATTTTGTAGAGTACCGTCATGATGGCAACGGCTGCACTGACGCAGAAGGGACACCTTTCACTGCCCTCTCCCACGCGCCGTTTACGGTTGCCGCCAGTAAGATTGCTGTCCCGGAGCTCTTCCCCTATATCGATGATCAGGCGCAGATCGCAGGCACCTCCCTTCGGATACTTCCGGCAGATGCAGATTCCGCCGCAATCCGGGATGCACTGGATGGTCGAAACGCTGTTTTGCTCAAAGGAAAGGGGGCGCTGTGCACCGGAGGCAGTAAGGACGATGTGGAAGCTGCTGTGATGGTCTTAGAGAAAGGATGCCGCGCTGCGCTTCTGGCAAAGGTAGTAGGGATCACCAGGGAAGTCCTCCCGCTCCACCCCGAGCACGCCGCCATCGACCGCGAGACCTATGTAAATGCCTATTCCAAACTAAAAAACATTTAGAGTCAGGAGCTAGCCATGCAAAAATCTTCTGCAGCCTCCTCTTCTGCCGGTATATCCGAAACCTATGCCCAGGAGCAGGATGAGAAAAATACCCTGAAAATGCGCGAGATTCTCGATGAGCTTCCCCGATTCTGCCGGCAGTTTTTCCGCGGCATCGCGGATACCACCGGCAGCCGGACGCGTCTTGCATACGCTTACGATCTGCGCGTTTTCTTTGAATACCTTCATGAGCACAATCCGGAGCTTGCCAGAACTGAGATCCAACAGTTCCAGATCACCGTTCTCGATCAGATCCAAAAGGAAGACATCGAGGAATTCATGGAATGGACCACCTATTATGAGAAGGACGGCAAGGTCTACACCAACGATGAGCGAGGCAAGGCGCGCAAGCTCTCCGCCATCCGCAGCATGTATCACTACTTTTTTCAATCGGAGCTGATTGAGAAGGACGTCGCATCCCTGATCCCCATGCCAAAGCTTCACGAAAAACCCATTATCCGGCTGGAGCCCAACGAAGTAGCAAGGCTTCTGGATCAGGTGGAGGACGGGAGCGGTCTGACCAAGTCCGAGCGAAAATACCACAGCAAAACAGCCGTCCGGGATACCGCGCTTCTAACGCTCCTTCTCGGAACCGGCATTCGCGTCAGCGAGTGCGTCGGTCTGGATTTGAATGACGTGAATTTTGAGGAAAGCGGCATTAAGGTTCGCCGGAAGGGCGGATACGACGCCATTGTTTACTTCGGCGATGAGGTTGCTGCGGCTCTGCAGGCCTATCTGGAGCAGCGGCAGCAGATTATTGCAAAGGAAGGGTCCGAGAATGCTCTGTTTCTCTCCCTTCAGAACCGGCGCATCACCGTGCGCGCCGTGGAACTGTTGGTAAAAAAATACGCTTCCCGCGTGACCACACTAAAAAAAATAACGCCGCACAAGCTGCGCAGCACCTACGGCACCAGCCTCTACCGGGAAACCGGTGATATTTATCTTGTGGCCGATGTACTGGGACACAAGGATGTCAACACGACCCGGAAGCACTACGCAGCCCTGGAAGAGGATCGAAGGCGCGGCGCCGCCAATATCGTGCACCTTCGTGAAGACGAATAAATGGCAAACCGATACCATTTTTAGTCAATCTGACGTAGAATGGTAGAGAATTGACGACTGGGAATGTGCCAAAGTGCCCATCCCCATCATACTGCCGACGGATGATCCGCGGCACAGAAAGGAACTTATGAGCACGAATGTAACGCTGGAGCAGGCCAGGGAAAAACTTGCAACCTATGGGCAAGAGCATGTACTTCAGTACTATGACACTCTCTCCGATGTACAAAAGGAAACACTTCTTGCGCAGATCTCTGCACTGGATCTCTCCGTCACAGCCTATGCCCTCCACCGGGAAAATCTCCCCAAAAGAGGCGTGATTACCCCTCTAAAGGCAATGGAAATTTCCCAGATCAAGGAAAAAGAGGCAGATTATCGCAGCAAAGGTCTTGATTTGATTCGTCAGGGAAAGTTTGGCGCCGTTCTTCTGGCCGGAGGAATGGGAACACGTCTTGGCTCCGATAACCCCAAGTGCATGTACGACATCGGTAAAACACACCCCGTCTATATCATGCAGCGTCTGATTGAAAATATGATGGATGTGGTGAAGGAAGCCGGCTGCTTCTTCCCGTTCTTTATCATGACCAGTGACAAAAATCATGAAACCACCGTCTCCTTCATGAAGGAGCACAATTACTTCGGATATGACCCATCGCTCGTGTTCTTCTTCCGACAGGATATGGCACCTGCCACGGATTACAGCGGTAAAGTCTACATGGAGAGCCCGTATCAGATCGCATCCTCTCCCAACGGAAACGGCGGATGGTTCAGCTCCATGCATAAAGCCGGCCTCGTTGATAAGCTCCACGAGCTCGGTGTCGAATGGCTCAACTGCTTCGCCGTGGACAATGTTCTGCAGCGAATCGGGGATCCTGTTTTCCTGGGCGCCACCGTCAGCGAGGGCTTTAGCAGCGGTGCAAAGGTAGTGCGCAAGGCTGCTCCGGATGAGAAGGTTGGCGCTATGTGTCTGGAGGATGGACGTCCTTCCATTGTAGAGTACTACGAAATGACGCCCGAGCTTTTGTCAGCAACCGACGAAAACGGACAGCCCTCTTACAATTTCGGTGTCATTCTGAACTATCTGTTCCGCGAAGATAAGCTGGAAGAGATTATGAACGAGAAGCTGATGCTCCACATCGTGGAAAAGAAAATCCCTTACATGGATGCGAACGGCCAGCTGATCAAACCGGAATCGCCCAACGGCTTCAAATTCGAGCAGCTGATTCTGGACATGGTCCATGAAATGGATTCCTGCCTCCCCTTTGAGGTTGTAAGATCCCATGAATTTGCGCCGATTAAGAACAAAACCGGCATTGATTCCGTAGAGTCGGCACAGGCGCTGTGCGAAGAAAACGGAATTGTGCTGTAAAGGAATTTACTGCTTCGCAGCGCAAATCCGGCGTGGGAAACGCTTTAATCCGTGTTTTCCTGACACCGCTTAGGAGATCATCAGCTTCAGAATTTCAATATCCGTATCACGCATACCGACGCG
>CAVKRN010000068.1:0-2212 GCA_963658695.1 bacterium | reverse complement strand
ACAGGCGCTGTGCGAAGAAAACGGAATTGTGCTGTAACATGCGATTCGCCGGAGAGTGCCAGGGACATGCTGATTAAATCAGCATGTCCCTGCACTATTTAGGAGATCATCAGCTTCAGAATTTCAATATCCGTATCACGCATACCGACGCGTCCCATCGTTGTGTACGCCGAAACCGTTTGTTCCAATGTTCCCCGGACGAGTCCCTCTCCCGGCTGGAATACATAGTCATCCATCGCCATATAATGGGCGGTGATGGCTGCATGGAGCGCCGTTGCGATCTTGGCAGCACAGGAAGATTTGGCACCATCACAGACAATCCCTGACACATTTGCCAGAGTGTTTGTGATGGTGTCGCTGATTTGTTCCATCGTTCCGCCGGCAAGAAATGTGATGGCAGCGCCTGCCCCGGTAGCGGCGCTCACTGCGCCGCAATAGGCCGAAAGCTTCCCAAGCTTCTGTTTTTGATAAATGGCTACCAGATTGCTAAAGGCCAGGGCACGCAGCATAGTCTCTTCATCCACTCCCTGATTTTGTGCATAGATGTACACCGGAACAGAGGCGGTAATGCCCTGGTTGCCGCTGCCGGAGTTGATCACCACCGGCAGGCAGCAGCCGCTCATCCGCGCATCCGAACCGGCCGCCGCATAGGCACAGGCTCTCTCCTCCCAGCGGTTTCCGAAGTGGCGCAGGATGGTCTTTCCAACGCTCGCTCCATACTCTCCTTCCATTCCCTCGCGCGCAATTGCCAGATTGCATCGCAGCTGCTGGCGCAGCGTATCTTCTATTTCATCCAGGCACACATGCTCTGCATAGTCCTTGATTTTCTCCAGCGACAGCTCCGGCTTCTGGCCGCCGGCATCACCTGTTCCGTCTGCGCAGGAGGACCGGTAGAGAACCTCTCCGTTTTTCTCCATCCGATAAATATTCGTATGTGCGTTTCGCAGCTCCACAAGGGATGTATCCGCTCCGCTGGATGCTTCGATGATAATATCCAGATTCGGTACATTCTCCAAAAGCTCAACCTTGCAGATTTTCTGCGCCTCCAACCGCTTGGCCAATAAAATCTCCTCGTGCGTGACACCCGTCAGCACCTCCAGCCCCTTTGACGCATCACCGCCCACGGCTCCGATGATGGCGCTGACCGAAATGCCCCGCATTCCGTCGGTAGAAGGAACAATGACACTTTTCACGTTCTTAATGATATTACCGCTGCAGCGCGCAACCATCCTCTCCGGAATAACGCCGAGCAGCTCCCTGGCCTTGGCTGCTGCATAGGCAATGGCAATCGGTTCGGTACATCCCAGTGCCGGAACCAGCTCCTTTTGCAAAAGCTCGCTGAAGCTTTGAAAATAATCCTCCCTGCCGTTCATCTGTAATACCTCCATCCACCATCTCTCATCTCTAGTACATCGTTTGCAAAATGACTAGCCAATAAAAAAGACGAAGCCAAGAAATCCTTGACTCCGCCATTGCAGTCCTACTGAATCGCTACCAGTGCATGTAGTATAGCAGAAGTCCCCGTAAAATCCAATGCGGCATTATAGTTCGCTTGCAAGCCAGCAACGGGTGAACTGTTACGTACCGTTACCCAGCGACAAGTGAACTGTAACAAACACTATTGACACGAGAACACACGTTCGATATACTACGCAATGCAAGAGCAAACAGACGTTCGATTCAGTAGTCTGGTAGGGGGACTTTGTTATGACGACAACGAGCGGAAAGGAGTATGTGGTATCTGCACTGCGGATGCTGCAAGGACACATTCTATTGCCGGCGACGATTGGGCTTGCACTCATTCTGGCACTTCTGATGTTTGGAATACCATCGCATGCAGATGAGAGCGGCGCCCAGCTGCATAAGTACTATACAAGCGTTCTGGTCATCGACGAGGAGAGCCTGTCCGAGCTGGTGGAGGAGTATGCCGCAACAGGAGACTACCGAAATGTTCGGTCTTATCTCGGTGAGGTTTGCCGGATCAATCACCTTTCGATGCGAGATGCGGATACGCTGAAGGTTGCCCCCGGCAATTACATTATCCTGCCGTACTATTCTTCAGAAATCATGTGAAGGTTTTTATCCGTTCTCCCATGAACGCTCATGTGATCAGCCTCAGCAGCCGTCACACGAGTACTACGGGCGGATTTGAACTGATATAAATCCATACACGCAGAAAGATCCGCAGTGCCTTGTACTGTGGATCTTTCTG
>CAVKRN010000067.1:0-11685 GCA_963658695.1 bacterium | reverse complement strand
CTTAGCACCGCTAGGTCCGAGGATGGAGCGGGAGCGTACCCTGATCGGACAACTCCGCCAGGACCCGTCGCTGGTTGGCGTCGATACAGTGATCATATATGGTAGGGAAACGCATTCCGAATCCAGCGAACATGGGCCCTCCCGTCTCCCTGCAGCCGAATCGCCACGGCATCAAAGCGAATGGGTGTCTCATCCGGAATTCGATGCCTGCAGCGGTAATAATCAGCTGTGCGGCAGATGGTGCGCTGCTTGGAGTAGGTGATGGCTTCTTCCGGCGTCCCACTGGCTGCGTTTTTGCGCATTTTCACCTCAATAAAGACCAGAACATTCCCATCGCGCGCCACGATATCAATTTCCCCGCTTCGTCCGCTGCGAAAATTCCGCTCCAGAACCTGCACGCCGTGCTGCATCAGAAAAGAAGCGGCCAGCTCCTCTCCCAAAGAGCCGCGCCGCCGCCGATTTCCTGTATTCCCGTCCTGCATCGATTGTCCTGGATTCATTCACCCTCCACGTGTCGCCGTTTCATTTCCACCCTAGTACATCGATTTTTAAATAACTAGCCTAACTAACTGGCCCTTTTTCCTGATTGCACGTGTCAAAAATCCTCAGCGTAGCCCGCTACGCCTACGTTTTTTGACACGCACCCTCAGAAAAAAGTTCTGCGTTATTAGGCCAGTTATTTTGCAAACGATGTACTAGGAATGCTCGCGCGGTACTTCTAAACTTGCACGAAGTGTCCGATGAAGCTTCTCCGGTGGATAGGACAAGGTCCAAAGGCCTGCAGTGCCTCAATGTGTGCCTTGGTTCCGTACCCCTTGTGCCCGGCAAAGCCATACTCCGGATACAGCCTGTCGTATTCTTCCATCATGCGGTCCCTTGTCACCTTTGCAAGGATTGAAGCCGCCGCAATGGAAAGGCACTTAGCATCTCCCTTGACCACCGGCACTTGTGGGATGGCAACCTTCGGAATCGTCACCGCATCGTTTACCAGCGCGTCCGGCGTAACTCCAAGTCCGGCAATGGCATCCCGCATGGCTTCATAGGTTGCCTGCAGGATATTGATTTCATCAATCCGCGAAGGTTCTGCAATGCCAACCGACCAGGCAAGGGCCTCCTCTGCAATGACATCATACAGCTCCTCCCGCTTTTTGGCAGATAGCTTCTTGGAATCGTTGAGGTACATAAGATCATGCTCGGCCGGAAGAATGCAGGCCCCCGCCACCACCGGTCCCGCAAGAGGGCCTCGCCCTGCCTCATCAATGCCGCAGATCAAGAGCTCTTTGACACTCTTGCCCGCCGGCAGGTCATCGCCGAAGGCGCAGCGGATCGCTTCTCGTTCAAAGGCCCGCATGCCGGCCACTCGTTCCTGTTCCTTCTGCAGCCGCTCCATTCGTTTTGCAGCAGCCTCTTCCTTCTTTGTCATAGATCCTACTTTCCGGTCAGCAACCCGAATTTAGAAAACGGATATATCCGCAGCCAGGCACGTCCGATGATGTCCTCCCGCTTAATGCATCCCACATCCGGATATCGGCTGTCCTCCGATACATTCCGGTTATCTCCCAGGACAAAATACTCATCCTCCGCCAGCTGAATCTCCTCCGCAGCAAGTCCGGCATATTCCATCCGTTCATAGCCGTAGCTTTCCTTCAGGAGCGTGCCGTTGATGTATATATTGCCTTCATCATCAATCCGAACCGTTTCCCCGGGCAGACCGATGATACGCTTGATAAAATAGGTTTTGTCCGCATACTGATAGGGGAAAATAATGATATCAAAGCGCTCCGGATCCTTAAACCGATAGGTGATTTTATCGGCAATCAGCTGATCCCCGTCCTCCAGCGTCGGATACATGGAAGAGCCGTTTACATCGGTCCTTTGTGCTACAAACGTGATCAAGAGCCAGGACAGCGCAATCACTGCCGCAAACCACACCACAGTGGATACAATGGTTCTTCCTGTATTTTTCATGTCTATATCCCTTCCCGGGTAAACAAAACCGTCCCTGATGACAGGCAGTTTCTGTCCATATCCGTAACAATTGCCAGTTGCAACAGCGCAGATCATACGCCGCTTCGCTCCTGCAGCGTCCTCAGTCTGGGCAATCCAGTGTAATCGCTCCGATTCGGCCGGAGCGGAAATCATCCAGCAAAAGATGCGCCGCCCGTTTCGGATCCGGCTCACCGCCGCTGCGAAGGAGGTTCCTCTGCTGCGCAATTCGAACGAGGAGCTCATGGAGCTCCCTGTCATTATATTCACTTTCTGCGGCAACTTCCATAGCCCTTAGAAATTGCGGCATCTGGCCTGTCGCATCACCCGTTTCGGCCGCCGGCAATGCTTCGGAACTGTTATTTTTCTTTTCTCCGTATCGAGACGAAAGCATCGAAGGATACCGCAGCAGCAGAATCTTCAAAAGGTGCCTCGCCAGCTCCTCCTCATCCAGAATCTCATCCCGAATGGACCCCACCAGTGCCAGATGAATACCTACCGTCTGATCCTCGAATTTTGGCCAGAGAATCCCCGGTGTATCCAAAAGCTCCAGCCCCGCAAAGGAAATCCACTGTTTTCCCTTGGTTACTCCCGGTTTGTTGCCGGTCTTGGCGCTGGAACGACCGGACAGGGTGTTGATGAAGGTGGATTTCCCCACATTCGGGATTCCGCAGATCATGGCACGAACCGGGCGTCCGATGATTCCTCTTTTTTTATCCCGTTCCTTTTTTTCTTTGGTGATGCGCTGCAGGGTTTTCATAATCTGCGCATTGGCTTTTTTCGTTCTTGCATCCAGTGCAATCACCGCCGCGCCATCCTTCTCAAAGGACCCTACAAAGCGCTCGGTTTCCTTCGGATCCGCAAGATCCGCCTTGCTCAGAATAATGAGGCGCTGCTTGCCCTGCGCCAGCTGATTGATGTCCGGATTCCGGCTGGATAACGGCACGCGCGCGTCAAGAATCTCAATCACAAGATCCACCAGGCGGACGTTTTCCTGCATCATGCGCCGCGCCTTTGTCATATGTCCGGGATACCACTGGTAATCCATATTTTACCTCTCTGCAAAAGCCTTTTTAACCGTCAGAATCCAACACCGACTGGCAACGTTGCGTCCTTGTATGTCCAAACGTTGTCCTGTCTACAAAGTCAGCCAGACTTTTCCGATGATATCTTCCTCGGCAATCATCCCCAAAGACGCCGAGCGGGAATCCTCGCTTTCAGCCGGATTATCTCCCATTACAAAATACTCGCCGTCATCCAGAATCAGAAGCTCTTCCGCAAGTCCCGCCTTCTGAATGCTGCCGTAGGACTCTTCGAGGGTACTCGGCACGCCATTGACCAGAAGAACTCCGTTTATAATCTGCACGGAATCCCCCGGAAGTGCCACAATCCGCTTAATGGATGGATGCATTCTCTCATCGCCGCCGGGATAAAAGGCAATCACATCGCCTCGTTCTGCCGAGCCCATGCGATATGCAATGCGGTTCACCAGAACATGCTGCCCGGCAGCAATCCCCGGTTCCATGGAATTTCCAATCACGCTGACACGAAAGCCAAAAAAGCGAAAGCATACCACAGCCAGAAACAACGCGAGCACGGTATACGCCAGCCATTGCAGTGCCTCCATCAGGCGCTGCGTCTTGGATGCTCCTTTTTCTTCATAGAAAGTAAGCCCCGTAAAATTCCGGGTACGTCTGCGATTGCTGCGCATGAGAAACCTCTATTCCTATGGCCACCTGCCGATTTCATAATCGATTAACACCCACATTTTGATTGTTCTTCGAAAATCAAAATGTGGCTGAACAGATTAAAAAGAAAAGCCGCACTGACCATGCAGTGCGGCTCCGCGCGTCATCACTCTCAAACGAATCAGCGAATCTGCTCCTTCACCTTAGCCTTCTTGCCGCTAAGCTGTCTCAAATAGTTGAGCTTCGCTCTTCTGACCTTACCGTGACGAACAACCTCTACCTTCTCTACATTGGGAGAATACAAAGGCCAGGTCTTCTCCACGCCGATTCCGCTGGACTCCTTGCGAACCGTGAAGGTCTTCCGGCTTCCGCCGCCCTGAATCTTCAGAACAGTTCCCTCGAAGATCTGTACTCTGGAGCGCTTGCCCTCTTCGATTCTGTTGTGTACGCGAACGGTATCACCAACATTGAATGCAGATACTTCCTTCTTCTGGCTCTCTTCGATTTCGCTGATAATGCTCATGATATAATCTCCTTTTCTGGATGTTCTTGCCGGGGCATTCCCGCTGATCCGACAGAGGACCATCTCCTTACTCAATATCCCTATTCTTCGTCCCGAATAGTTTCTTCTACTTCTGTACCTCACAGCACAGCTTTCACATGGTATCACACGCATCCGGCTGGTGCAAGGTTTTCCTCTTTCTTTTCTTGGGCGGCGCGGGCGGATGTGCTTCCATCCAGGCCGCGTACAAATCCGGCCGCATCGCCTTGGTTCGCTCCAGAGACTGCTCCAGGCGCCAGGCATCCACCTTGGCGTGGTCACCGGATAAGAGGATCTCCGGCACCCTTTTCCCGTTCCACACCTCCGGCCGCGAATACTGCGGATACTCCAGAAGCCCGTCCTGAAAGGAATCCGTCTGTGCAGACGTTTCATTGCC
Organism: bacterium; assembly: GCA_963658695.1. GTDB lineage: Bacteria > Bacillota > Clostridia > Lachnospirales > Lachnospiraceae > CAG-791. The sequence continues at coordinate 7,073 of CAVKRN010000067.1, read as the reverse complement.
AAGAACACCGGGCACCATGCGGGAGACTGCATCGACAATCATCATAGCCGGCAACTCGCCGCCGGTCAGGACAAAATCGCCGATGGAAACCGGATCCGTCACAATCTCCTCCAGTACGCGCTCATCAATGCCTTCATAATGACCGCACAAAAGGATCAGGTCCTCTTCTCTGGAAAGCTCCTGTGCCATCGACTGGTTGAAGACACGTCCCACCGGTGTGAGAAACACAACACGGGTGCGCACGTCGGCCGGCCGGTCCGGATGTTTTTGCTGAATTTCCTCTTCGAGGGCCTTCCAGGCATCGTACACCGGCTGCGCCTGCATCAAAAGACCGGCACCGCCGCCATAGATATAGTCATCAACCTTGCCGTGCCGGTTCGTCGTATAGTCCCGGATGTTGACCGCATGTACGGAAATCAGATCCTTCTCCATGGCCCTCGCCAGTATGCTGGTGTGAAGTCCGTCCGTCACCATATCCGGAAACAGCGTCAGAATGTGAAAATTCATTTCTTTTGTAGATCCCTGAGTCCCGGCAGCAAATGAACCGTCATAACACCTTCTTCCAGATTTACATCCAGAATGCAGTCCTTAATAACCGGAATCAAAACGCTCTGTCCGTCCTGCGTATGCACATCGTAGACGTCATTAGCCCCCGTCTGCAGCACATCGCGCAGCGTTCCGAGTACCTCGCCGTTCTCCTCCCGAACCGTAAGTCCAATGAGATCCGGAATATACCATCTGCCTTCCGGCAGCGGCATCGCATCGGCCCGGTCAATCATCAGCGGCAGGGTGCGGTATAACCTTGCCTCCTCCGGCGAATCGATGCCGGACAGGTGCAAAATGACAAACTTCCCCTGAAACTTCACACCGCTGACTTCATGCACACTCGTTTGATGCCGAAAGGTAAGGTACACCTTTTTCAGCTTGCGGAAGCGCTGCGGATCATCCGTAGTCGGGAAGACCTTCACATCTCCCCGTACGCCATGGGTACCGGCAATTACGCCGACCTGGAACTGATCCGTCATGCCTGTTCTCCGATGGCCGCAGCATCCTCTGCTGCCTCTGCCTTTGCAGCGTCATCCGCTCCGAGAAGATCTGTGGAATCAATGTTAACATCCACCATGACATCCTCTCTGGCAGCAGCTGCCTTCACAACCGCACGAATCGACTTTGCAATCCTGCCCTGGCGTCCGATAACCTTCCCCATATCCACAGGCGCAACGTAGAGGTCAACCTTAATCGTCTTGCCCTCGGTTCTTTCTCTGACCGCAACCTGCTCCGGATGTTCCACCAGAGCCTTTGCAATCACTTCCACCAGTTCCTTCATCCTCGAATTCCCCTTTTCCAGTAGTCAACACTGTTGTCGTAAGGAATCGATTAGTTAGCCTTGGCAGCGTTCTTCATCAGCTTCTTTACAACGTCGGTCGGCTGAGCGCCCTTCTGAATCCACTCGTTTGCCTTCTCTGCATCAATCTTGATGGTTGCAGGCTCGGTGTTAGGATCGTAGTAGCCGATGGAGTCGATGGCCTTTCCGTTGCGGGGAGCCGAAGCCTCCTGAACAACGATACGATATACGGGAACTCTCTTCTCACCAATTCTTGCCAGTCTGATCTTTACCATGATAATTTCCTCCTCATTTGAGATGATCTTTTATATGTACCACGGATCTTTGATCCGGAGTTACCACTTTCCATCAGAACGGAAAACCGCCCATACCGCGTCTGCCACCGAAACCGCCCATACCGCCAAACGGATTGCCGTGACGGCGCTTTTTCATGCCGCCCATCTTCTTCACCATATCCTGCATCTGCTTGAACTGCTTGATGAAGCGGTTTACATCCGCAATATCATTGCCGGACCCCTTTGCGATGCGGTACTTGCGCTGCGGCGTCAGAAGCTTTGGATTGGCGCGTTCCGCCGGTGTCATGGACAGCACGATCGCCTCCATCCGCGCCATCTTTTTCTCATCGATGGCACCTTCCAGCTCGTCCTTGCTGATCCCCATACCGGGCATCATACCCAAAATACTGCCAAGGCCGCCCATCTTCCGCATCTGGTTCATACTTTCCAGATAATCGTTGAAATCAAACTTGCCCTTGCTGAGCTTCGAGGCCATCTCACGGCCCTTCTGCTCATCCTCCTCGGTCTGATTCTCCTGTGCCTTCTCGATCAATGTCAGCACATCGCCCATTCCCAGGATGCGGGATGCCATGCGGTCCGGATAAAACTGCTCCAGATCCGAAAGCTTCTCTCCCATACCGACATAGAGAATCGGCTTGCCGGTCACTGCCTTTACCGATAACGCCGCGCCGCCTCGGCTGTCACCGTCCATCTTGGACAAAATAACGCCGTCGACTCCCACCTTTTCATCAAAGGTCTTCGCAACGTTCACAGCCTCCTGACCGGTCATTGCATCCACGACGAGTATGGTCTGGTGGACCGTAACGGCTTCCTTGATCTCCTGAAGCTCCGCCATCATGTCTTCATCGATCTGAAGACGGCCGGCCGTGTCCAGGAACAGCACATCGTAATTGTTCTTCTGTGCATGTGCAAAGGCCGCTCTTGCAATATCCGCCGGGCTCTTGGAATCTCCCATTTCAAAAACAGGAACGCCCACCTTCTCGCCGTTAACCTGAAGCTGTTTAATAGCACCGGGTCGGTAAATATCCAGTGCCGCCAGAAGCGGCCGCTTTCCCTTGAGCTTGAGCTTGCCGGCCAGCTTCGATGCCGTCGTCGTCTTACCGGAGCCCTGAAGGCCGGCCATCATGATCACCGTAATCGCCTTGCCGGGCTGAAATGACAGCTCTGTCGTCTCGGACCCCATGAGGCGGATCATCTCTTCATTGACGATCTTCACCACCTGCTGCGCCGGGTTCAGGCCATTCATAACCTCGGAACCCACCGCCCGCTCCTCAATGCTGGAGACGAACTGCTTCACCACGCGGAAATTGACATCTGCCTCCAGCAGAGCCATCTTCACTTCCTTAAGGGCTTCCTTTACATCCTTTTCGGTCAGCATGCCCTTGCCGCGAAGTCTGGCAAACGCCTTATTCAGTTTGTCCGACAAACTTTCAAATGCCATTAAAGCTCCCTTCGGATTTCCTGTGTCAATGCCCGGATCTTCTCCGGATTCTCCGCTGCCTGCTCCAGTTTATCGCACAGCTTCCGGATGCGGCGAAACCGCTCGATCAGTCCGAGACTTTTTTCGTATTCCTGCATCTGCGCCGTGGCTCTGCGCACAAGGTCTGACACCGCCTGCTTGCTGATGTTCCTCTGCTCTGCGATCTCGTTCAAAGAAAGGTTCTGGTAAACCACCAGCTCATAGATCTCCTGCTGATGCCGCGTCAGAAGCGGCCCATAGAAATCGTACAGTATGCCTTGTTCGACGATCTGCTCCACAGCCCTGTCCTTTCTTATCACACGTTGCCTATCATACGCAAAGAGCCGGTGAGTGTCAAGCATTTTTTCTTGACACAAGGTGCAACAGTTCACTCGCCCGCCAGGACCCGTCGCCGGCGGGCATCTGTACAGTAAACACAAGGTCACTGTACCGACAAGCTCACATCCAACCCCACCTCTGTGGAAATTCCGTGCACTGTCCCGGCCGAAGAATACTGCCACATGCTGAAGCGGTACGGAAAATACAAGCTGGCCCCGGTGTTGGCAATCCACTTGTCGTAGTTCTCAAGATTCTCAATATTCAGCATCATGACAAACGAAGCCAGATTCCCGTAAATCATCGGCTCATATCCTGCATCCTCCAGGACCTCGCAGAAGCTGTTGACATAATCTGTCCAGTCCGTCTTGCTCTGGTGTGCCTGTCGGTCCTCTTCCGAGGGTGCATTCACCCACAGTGCCACCGGATAACTGATTTTGTTCTGATATGCATCCAGCCGCTGAACCAGATCCTCGGCCTCCTTCTGTACCTCGTCCTTTTTCGAGAGATCCAGAATGTAGTAAATGCCGACATGGAGTCCTGCTTCCGCTGCGCCGTTTATGTTGTCCGCAAGATTCTTATCTTCAAAGACATTGCTCTCTCCGGAATCGTCGTTTTTCCGTCCACCGGCACAGATCATGGCAAAGGAAACATCATCCTCCGACACCAGCTGCCAGTCAATGTCTCCGTTCTCCTCCGACACGTTAATGCCGGACTGGAGTGTCACCTGGCCGCTTCCGGTGTACTGCAGTCTGCCGTCATCCGTCAGGGAAAAATCGTCCTGCTGGAAGGAATTCCTCTTTACCGCGTTTAAGATGGGGTAAAAATAATATTTTCCCCCATTGACAACCACGATATCCTCCGAGAAGAGGCTCCGCAGCATCGACGCGGTGCTACCGCCGGATTCCATGGAGGACTGGATCTGCATCAGGATTTTGCGCTTTTCTGCCGTTGCGCCCGCGTCCCTTGCCTGGCTCTCGCGAGAGGACACCTCATCTTCTGTGTAAAGCGTTTTGGCGCTTCCTTTTACGGCGTCCAGTTCGCTTTGAAGGGATGCGCTCTCCGTCACAGCATCCCTCGCGCGCAGCAAAAACGCCACCGCCGCCGCCAGAGACAGCAGCGTAATGCAGCAGAGAATGATCATGTTCATCAGATACCAGAACTGGCGGGTTCCCGGTCCAAAGGGCTTGCGCTCCTTTCGTTCCCTGGTCTTTGCTTTCTTATCCCTGGCTTTCTTCATGGCTTTCTTCTGCCTCATTGTCGAATAAAGCGCGGACAAAATCATCCGGATCAAAGCGCTGCAGATCCTCAAGCTGCTCACCGACCCCGATGTACTTGACCGGGATTCCCAGCTCGGATTCAATAGCAATCGCAATGCCGCCCTTGGAAGAGCCATCCATTTTGGTCAGGATGATACCGGTCAGATCTGTCACCTGCGCAAATTCTCTGGCCTGTGACAGCGCATTTTGTCCCGTCGCAGCATCCAGAACCACCAGGTTCTCTCTTCTGGCCTCCGGGTATTCCCGGCTGATGATGCGATTGATTTTTTCAAGCTCATTCATCAGGTTTTTCTTGTTCTGAAGGCGCCCCGCGGTATCACACAAAAGAATGTCGGTGTGACGAGCCTTTGCAGCGTTCACAGCGTCATATACCACACTGGCAGGATCTGCCCCCTCCGAACCGGAAATCATCTCCACACCTGCCCGCTCCGACCAAACCTTTAGCTGATCGTAAGCGGCAGCGCGAAAGGTATCCGCCGCGGCGATGAGCACACGTTTCCCCCGCCGCTTGTAGATATCGGCAAGCTTTCCCACCGAGGTTGTCTTGCCGACACCGTTAACACCGATGATCAGCACAACGGACGGCCCCTCCTCAAAGTCATAGGCCTCCGGGTCCACGTGCATCTGCTCCCGGATGTCCTGAATCAAGAGCTCCCGGCAGGCCTGCGGCTCGCGGATTTTCTGCTCCTTTACCTGGTCGCGCAGCTGCTCGAGAATCTGATCCGTTGTCTGAACGCCCATGTCCCCCATGATCATGATTTCTTCCAGCTCTTCGTAGAAATCTTCATCAATGGCACTGTGCCCGGTGAAAACACGATTCATCCCGGCCACAATGTTGCTGCGGGTTCTGCCGAGTCCGCTTTTGAGTCTTGCAAAAAAACCTTGCTTTTTCTCTTCCTCTCCCATATGGCAGGCTCCTTTCCTTAAACCGACTTAGGACGCCAGGTCCTTCTCATCAATGAGGCTGACAGACACCAGCGTAGACACGCCCTTTTCCTGCATGGTAATGCCATAGAGCCGGTCAGCGCGGTCCATCGTACCGCGGCGGTGCGTGATCACAATAAACTGCGTATTGTCCGTCAGCTTACGCAGATAATCGGCGTAGCGCACAACGTTATTTTCATCCAGAGCCGCTTCAATCTCGTCCAGAAGGCAGAACGGAGAGGGCTTCAGATTCTGAATAGCGAACAGAAGGGAAATGGCTGTCAGCGATTTCTCACCGCCCGACATCTGCATCATGTTAACCAGCTTCTTGCCCGGCGGCTGCGCAATGACGCGAACACCGGCTTCCAGAATGTCCGCATCCTCCATCAGCTCCAGCTTTCCCGATCCGCCGCCGAAGAGCTGTTTGAACACCTTATCAAACTCGGTCTGAATACGAGCAAACTGCGTCTTAAACTGCTTGCGCATCTGCACATCCAGCTCTTCAATGATCTTCTGCAGGGAATCCGCCGCCGCAATGAGATCGTCGTGCTGCGTTTTTAAGAAGGTATACCGTTCCTTTACCTCCTGGTATTCCTGAATAGCATTGACATTGACGCTGCCAAGCCCCTTGATCTGCTTTTTAAGCTCCTCCGCACGGCTCTTCATTTCCGAAAGATTGGTCATCGACTCATCCCGAAGCTCACCTGCCTGAGAGGGCGTCAGTTCGTATTCATTCCAGAGATAATTGATCTGCCGTTCCATGGATTCCTCAGCCTTCCCGGCCAATTCTCCCAGACGGAAGACCTCCTTATCCAGCCTTGCCTTTTCCTCCGAAAGATGCTCTCTGGTATCCAGCGCCTCTTTTTGCCGGCCCGAAAGATCTGCCCTTCTCTTCTGGCTTTCTTCCAGGAGCTTTTGCTTCTCCTCCAGATTCTCTCCGGCGCTCTCCATGGTTTTCTTCAGCGTTTCAATGCTCTGCTTTTTATCGGAAATTTCAGTAGTTCCCTGCCGGATGCTGCCGACAATTTCGTCCAGCTCCGCCCGGAGGCGCGCAAGCTCGCCGTCCACACGGGCCAGCTCCTGCTCCTGAAATTCCTGCTTCTGGCGCTTTTTCTGCAGCTCCACATCCCACTTCTGCACCTCAGAAAGCTTCTCATCCTCCCGGGTGCGCAGATCGGCCAGCTCTCGTCCCATCTCCTCGATGCGCTCGTTGGCCTCTTTTTCCGCCTCCTCGGAGTCGGTCAGCTCCTTTTGGATGGCTGCTTCCTCCAGCTCCAGACTCTTTCGGGTGTCCTCGATGGTGCTGTTCTCTTCGCGGAGTGCGTCGTACCCTTCGGCCGATTCCTTCTTGCGCTGCTCCTCCGCGCTGATATTCATGCGTGCCGTGTTCTGCTCAATGAATTTCGCCTGCAGCTGAACGCGAACTGTCTCCT
>CAVKRN010000066.1:11791-12333 GCA_963658695.1 bacterium | reverse complement strand
ATTTTTTGGTCATATAACGAAGGGGAGGAGTTTCCTTATCATTATTTTGCATGGCAAGGAATTGACGGTTCGTCAGTAACAGCCTTTTTGCCTACAAGCTATATTTATCAGACTGACCCAGAAGAGATTGGAAATGTTTGGAAAATGAGAAGGCAGCACAGAAATCTTGATTGCTTCCTTCTTCCTTTTGGCTATGGTGATGGCGGTGGCGGCCCCACCAGAGATCATATAGAATATGTGCTTCGTCAAAAAGATCTGGAAGGTGGGGCATCCGTTAAAATGGCTGGACCGAATGAATTTTTCCATGACATGGATAAACAAGGCGGGCCAAAAGCTGTTTGGGATGGTGAATTGTATTTTTCTGCCCATCGCGGTACGTATACTACACAGGCAAAGGTAAAAGCAAATAATCGTCATTGCGAGACGACATTGCGTGAACTGGAATTTTGGAATGTGATTGAGGCAGTAAAAAATGGAACTCCGGCTTACAAGCAGGATGTTATGGAGCGTTTATGGAAGATTCTTCTGTTGAATCAATTCCA
>CAVKRN010000066.1:11114-11781 GCA_963658695.1 bacterium | reverse complement strand
AAAAGAGATACGTTCTGAGAACAATAGTATGAATTGTTCAGTTTCTATTTTGAATTCACAAGGATTTAGTAGAACAGAAATTGTAAAACTTCCGGAGGAGATGGAAGGGGAGGTGGAAACAAGCAACCATGAGATTTTATCAGTAATAAATCATAAAGTTCTTGTCCATGTTCCGGCGGCAAGTTCTGTAGTGCTCACAATGGCAACCGAACAAAACACCCACCAATATCATAATACTGTGACAGCGGAGCAGGATACAGAGGGGAATTGGATCTTAGATAATGGATGTGTACGCGTACTTGTTAACAATCATGGAGAGATCATTAGTTACGTTCGGAAGGAATCTGGTCGAGAATTTGCATGTGGAAAATTGAATCATTTTAGGCTGTTTAAAGATGTTCCGAGAAAGTTTGATGCATGGGATATAGATTCTAATTATGTTGACAATGAAATAGAGGCTTTGACAGAAACTTCAGTGACATTGCTTGTAAGTAACGAATTGGAAGTGGTTTTGCTGTTAACAGGAATACTTCAGAAGGCAAATTCTACATTGCAACAAAAGATAATTCTGCAGGCTGGACAGAATCAAATTCGTTTTGAGACGGAAGTTAATTGGAATGCTTTACACCGGCTGTTGAAGGTTTCATTTCCTGTAAATGTCATAGCA